>CAZBFI010000073.1:0-9355 GCA_964491165.1 uncultured Faecalibacterium sp. | reverse complement strand
TTTCAAAGGTGTCTGTTTTTTTGAAAATATTTACTTACTGGCGGTATTTTTTCCTTTTTGTATTTACCGACCGGATATTTTGTGTTAAAATACTGTCGGAATGTGGATTATGTCACGCATTATTAAAACCAAAAAAGGAGTTATCAAAATGGAAACAATCAAAGCATTATTTAACGAAAACTTTCCGGCAGCCTTTGCAACGGCTTGCCTTGCCGCTTACTTTTTCGGCATGGCTATCGTTTTTATTTCAAAGCCCTTAAAAAATGCCGAAAGCTTTTCAATCAAGCCCGTTGACAATGCGGGAAAAACAGAAATACGTGTTTATTACGGTGGTATCTCGTTTGCTCTCGGAGCATTTCTCATTTATCTTGCAGTTGCAACCGGTACGGCTTACCATTCGCTTATCGGCGGAATGTTTTTTGCAACAACGGTGTTTGTGACCCGTACAATCTTTCTTTTTGTTGACAAGGGCTGGAAATGTCCTTATACAAAGCTTGCAATCCCTGCCGAGGGTGCTTTTGTGATTGCTTTGTGGACTTGCTTCTTCCTTGCAAGATAAAAGATGAAGTATACGGTTATTCCCGAACCGAGAAGCTTTGAAATCAAGGGCGAAGAGGTCGTCTTTGAATTTTGCGACACTGTTTCTTTTGAGGGGACTCAGGAAACGCAGGCGAGTCTTGACAATCTTTGTGAGTTTCTCGTTGAAGCTTTCTCTTTTCAGCCACTTGGTATGGGCAGGGGGAAAATCCGTCTTGAAATCAGCGGTCAAGGTGAAAGCGAGGGATATAAGCTGAAGGTCGAACGGGATAGAGTTATTCTTTCCGGCAATGACAAAAACGGATTGTTTTATGCCGTGCAGACCTTAAAACAGCTTCTTATATGCTCTGACGGCAGATTGCCGGAGCTTGAAATTGTTGACAGTCCAAGGTTTTCAGTCAGAGGCTTTATGCTTGACTGTGCAAAATACTTTTTCACAAAGGAGGCTGTCAAGCAATTCCTTGACATGATGGCTTTAAACAAGCTCAATGAATTTCATTGGCGGTTGAGTGATGATCAAGGGTTTCGGTGTCAGATCGAAAAAAAGCTTTTGCTGACCGAAATAGGCTCTTTCCGTTCGCATACGAATTTCAACAGCAAGCCTCATGAGGGCTATTACACAAAAGAGGATATGCTTGAAATAATCGCTTATGCTCATGAAAGGTGCATAAGGGTTATACCCGAGATTGAGTCTCCGTGTCATGTCATGGGTATACTTTCGGCTTATCCTGAGCTGGCTTGCTTCCCGCGGGATTTTTTGACCTCAAGCTCCTTTGGTGACAAGCAGGAGGTTCTTTGTGTCGGAAAGGAAAGCACATTTTCTTTCATGGGTGAGCTTTATTCGGAGCTTAGCAGGATTTTTTGTGACGGAATAATTCACATCGGTGCAGATGATACTGTTTTAAAAAGGTGGAAAAGCTGTCCCGACTGTCAGAAACGAATGTCGCAGGAAAATCTGCACGATGAAAGCGAGCTTCAGGCTTATTATCTGCAACGCATTATTAAACAGCTTAACGATAACGGCATTGAAGTCAGAGTCCGTGACGGCAGCTTTAATAAAAATCTCAAAGGGAATGTCACATGGCAGCTTTGCTACGAAAAAACAGATGAAAGCGATATCGCTAAGGAAATTAACGATGGAAAAAAGGTTGTTATTTCCGATTGCCGACACTATTTTTTGAATCTGCCGTACAGTGTCGTCAGCTTAGAGTCTTGCTATAATTTTGAGCCGTGTTTTGACGGAATCTCAAAAGAGGGCGAGAAAAATATTCTCGGTGTTCAAGCCTGTCTTTTCACCGATTTCATCTCCGATATGCTCACTGCCGACAAAATGACATATCCGAGGCTTGCGGCAATTTGTGAAAGTGCATGGTCGCAGAGGGATAAAAAGGATTACACTTTTTTCAAGCAGAAGCTTTCTTCTTATTATGAGCTGCTTTTGACTCTCGGTGTCAGGGGTGAAAAACTGAAAAAGGCTGAAGCGAAAGGTGCTGTAAGACTTGCACAAAAGGAGCTTTACAAGGTGAAAAGCAAATGCATGGGCAGTATATATAGTAAGATATAATCGTTTGGGTGCTGTAAAAAAAAGCGCAGAGCGGATAAAACAATAATTGAATAATAAGGGCTTTCCGTGAGAGACATTTCATGGAAAGCTTTTTTGGTTGTCTTAATGGGATAGACAAAACAGCGTTTTGTGTTTTATCCTATAAACCAACCTCGCCACTCGGCGTACCTCGTACGCCGTCGGGTAGCCGAAAACAAAGCCATGCATTGTTTTCGCTCAGTTGATTCATTCTGCATCTTTTTTACAAAAAGCGCAGAGCGGATAAAACAATAATTGAATAATAAGGGCTTTCCGTGAGAGACATTTCATGGAAAGCTTTTTTGGTTGTCTTAATGGGATAGACAAAACAGCGTTTTGTGTTTTATCCTATAAACCAACCTCGCCACTCGGCGTACCTCGTACGCCGTCGGGTAGCCGAAAACAAAGCCATGCATTGTTTTCGCTCAGTTGATTCATTCTGCATCTTTTTTTCTAGCCCCTTAGGTGCTGCGAAGCTGACTGAACACAAACCAAGTATATAAAAATGCAATACTTCACTCATCACAAGTCCTTTTTTATCCTTCACTCGAAAAGGTTACAAAATTGTATATTCTTTTTCGTTGACAAAAAAAATAGCGAATGATATCATTATTGTATATTTTTAAAGGAAAAAAGGGGACAAACTGATGAAAAAAATCAAAAAATCGGTGTACTTTATTTTGACGGTTGCCGTTTGTTTGTTCGTTTATGCGTTTGGTGCATTTGCGGACAATGAGACTGTGACTGTTGATGTTAAAAATGCCGTTGACGGAGTGGCTGTTTCGTGGACATCTGTGCCGGATGCTTACTATTACGAGCTTTACCGTCAGAGTAATGACGGAAGCAAGGAGGCACTTTTAACAAAAGCACAGGACTTGTCTTTTGTTGATACGCAGGCAGTATCGGGAACAATTTACGGCTACCGCGTTTCTGCTGTTTCGAAGGACGGTGAACAAATCAGTCAAAGCGGTCTTTCAATAATATACCGCATCGGTGCAACAAAGATAACTAACCAGTATTCCTCTGCATCGGGACTTCATATTGAGTGGAACGCTGTAAAGGAAGCAAAGGGCTATTACATTTTAAGGCAGACTCAAAAGGATGAAAAATGGAAGGTTATCTCCAAATGTTCGGCATCTCAAACTTCCTTTGTTGACAGTGAATCGAGTGACGACGAAAAATATTATTATGCTGTCAGAGCCTTTGCGGGCGAATATGTCGGTGAAGCTGAAAACAAGGTGACATTGAGCTATATCCCTTGCCCCGAATTGATTTCGATTGTCAGCGTCAAGGATGGAATAGGTCTGAAATGGAGCAGTGTTTCCACGGCAGCTTATTATGTTGTTTACAGACGCGAGGCAGGTGTTAACTGGAAGCCTTATGCTCTGCTTGATGCGGAATATACATCGTATATCGACAAGGATGTTAAGGATTCGGTGGCTTATGCGTATGTTGTCCGTGCTGCTGATTCAACGGGACAGCTCAGTCCTTATGATTCTTCGGCAACGATGAAGCACATCGAAAAGCCTGTTATAACCTCAGCAGAAAGCACCTTGAACGGAATTAAGCTTAAATGGTCGGTCAGTGACGGCTGCCAGGGCTATGCCGTTTACAGAAAGGAATTTGGCACAGACGAATGGAAGCTTTTGGGTCTTGTTAAGGGTGAAACAAACACTCAGGCTGTTGACAGCAAGGTTGTCAACTCCAAAGCTTATACATATACCGTTCGTGCAGTCTGGAACAAAAATCTCAGCTCTTATGATGAAAACGGTGCAACGGTACGCTTCCTTGAAGCTCCGCAGAATCTTCTTTGTGATGCGGACACCGCAAACGGAAATGTGCTTACATGGAAAAGCAATCCGTCGGCTTCAATGTTCTTTGTTTTCAGAAAGGGCATTCAGGGCAAATGGAAAGCAATCGGCATCACAAAATCAAATTCCTTTGCCGACAAGAAAGCAGATCCGAAAGAGGTTTATAAATACACTGTCCGTGCATATAAAAGCTCGACCTATATAAGTGGTCTTGCTCAAGAGGTTTCAACGGGCAAGGTGTATTACGGTGACGATGCCAAGTATGTTGCCCTGTCATACGATGACGGTCCCAGCGACAGCGTAACCAATGCGATTCTCGACATTCTTGAGCAATACGATGCAAGAGCAACCTTCTTTGTCATCGGTCAGAATATCGAGTATGGCAAGGATGCGATGATAAGAGCAGCAAAAATGGGCTGCGAGATCGGCACACACACTTACAGTCACATTGACCTGCCCTCAAGCTCCGAGGAGGAAATCAGAAAAGAAATCGAAATGACCGATGAGCTTGTCAAAAAGTATACTGGTCAGCCGACGAAGGTTGCAAGAGCACCGGGTGGAGCGATTGATGATGTCAGCGGTAAAATTGTCGGAAAGCCGTTCTTCTATTGGTCGGTTGACACAAGAGACTGGGAAAGCCGTGACGCAGCTTCCGTAATTCAGATAGTTAAAGAAAATGTCGCAGACGGTGATATCATACTCATGCATGACATTTATGAATCAACGCTTGAAGCCTCCGAATATGTTATTCCTTGGCTTGTCAGCGAGGGTTATCATATTGTCACTGTTTCCGAGCTTATGGGAATCAAGAGTAAGAATAAGGTTCAGCCGGGTGTAACATATTATAACGGCTTTGATGCGGATTAAGAATATATAAATTAAAACCTCCTGAGCAGTGTGAATGACTGTGCAGGAGGTTTTATAGTGGAACGATAATTTAAACATCGTTTTATTTTTATTCAAAGCATTTCAATGAAGCCCAAATCAATAAGCTTTCTGAATAAACCCATGATAAAGTCAAGGATTTTTAAGAGAGAGTCTGTATTCACGGCGTTTTCCTCCTTTTGTTGAAATGAGGTAATATTCTTTAATAATATTATAATAACTCAGCACGGATATATATGTTAACAAAACATTAACGCAGTGAAAAAATGAGTAAACATTTTATATGAAAATATTAAAAATATAAACAGTTGTTGATTAAATATAGCTCTATTGCACTAATATTGCTGTCAAAAGAGAATTTAATATAAAAAGTGATTCTTCCAAAGCTTTCTGTGAATAACGCTTTCAGTCCTTGAGCTTATGGGGTGTATACTAAAAGGCTTCCTAAGAGATTTTCGCTCAAAGGAAGCCCTTTTTGATTTATTCGGTTTATAGCTTGATACCCATGACCTCTTCAAACTTAGCCTTAATTCCCTCGTCGTTGTCACGGTGGCGGTAGTTTTGCACCATGTCATACGATGGGAAATTATTTCCCTCAACAAGAATGGGGCCGTTTTGTGTGATAGCAACATCCCAGCCGATATATCTCATGCCGGGGACAACCAGTGCTGCCTGCTTAACAAGCTCAACTGCCTGCTTGAAGTAAGGAATTTCAAAGCCGACAAATTTTGTGCCTGAGGTAGGGTGTATGTCGTGACAGAAGCCCTCCTTGTCACAGAAAGCTCCGTGAGTGATGATTCCGTTTTCGTTCACGGGAGCATACATGCCGCCGCTTGAAATGTTGTCAACCTTTGCACCCTTTTGTCCCATTCTGACAAGAGCGTACATGAAATGAGGAACATTTTTATTATCAACAAGTGTAACCATTCTCAGTGTGTTGACACTTCCGGAATAAAGCTCGTTCATCTTTTCGTGCTGAACGATTGCATCTTCAATCAAAAACTGCTTGTTTTCGGTGAGCTTGTTGAAAAGCTCGTCAAAGTTTGTTTCGGGTGTAATTGTTTCTCTTGTGATTCCCTGTCCGCCGAAGGTTTCCGTCTGCTTTGCGAAAACAACTGTCTTGCCCTCACAGAAGCTTTTGAGATCCTCTGCGGTTTTGCCTTCAAGATTAAGAAAGCCTCTGCCGGTGAATTGACCGAAGTGTTCAAAGAAAAGAACCTTGTTGTCAAAAATCTTGAAGTCGTCGGGATTGTTGACCTGACGGACAAGAGAAAGGTTTTCGTTCATTGTCATGAATGTTTTTCTCTTTTTTCCCTTTACCTTTGCAAAGCCGAATACATGATAATCGAGATATCCGATGTTTGCGGTGACGGCACAAATAACCATGTCAATAAAAGTGACGATTTTCGGCTGATGAAATTCATCGTGTATCTGATCAATGATGCCGAACATAGTCTTGAAGCTCATTGTTTTGACTCTGCCGAAGAAAATTTTAATTTTACGAAGCATAATAACTCTCCTTTGCTTTAAGTGTTTCCAATTAGTATACGCTATTTTTGATTAAAAGGGAAGTTTATTTTAAAAATTTATCCTTCATTTCTCTTATTGCGTCTTGCTTGGTGAAAGAACCGGGAGAAATTGTGAAGTTTGCGGGAATTGAGTCGAAGCGCTGACAGTAGGACTCGATTTCTTCCTGCGTCATGCTGATGTCTTTAAGGTCTGTAAGCTCAAAGATAACATTTTTGAAAGTTTCCTTGTCGGTTTTCATGATTGAAAGCACCTGAGCGAGTCTTTCGGGTGTGTGGATATCGGCACGGTCAATGAAGCTGTCCATGAAAGCAGTGCAAGCCTTGCCGTGAGGCACACCGTAGTTTTCCGTGAGAATATAGCCTAAGGGGTGGGGGAAAGCAGTTCCGCAGTAGGCGAGGGTGATTCCGGCATAAAGTGAGCCGTAATAAAGCTTTTCACGCAACTGCTCATTCGGAAGAAGCTTGCTGTCTCTTTCCTTGTTCAGAAATTTCAGTCCCTCCCAGATAAGCTCAACAGCCCTTTGTGCGAAAATTGTGGGAATATCCGTGCATTTGCTGCTCATGTAACCCTCAAGTGCGTGAGCCATGGCATCAAGTGCCGTTGAAACTGTTGTGTCATAGGGCAACGAATGAGTGTATTTCGGATCGGCATAAGTGAGAGTCGGGAAGCAGTCCGTGGGAGCGATGCTCTTTTTTCTTCCGGTGATGGGATTTGTCAGAACACTCACCTTGCCGACTTCACTGCCTGTGCCTGCCGTTGTGCCGATAAGCACTAAGGGGAGTGCCTTTTTTCTTTCGGTCGCAGTGTAAATTTCCTCTTGTGAAATTTCCTTGTTTGAAGCATAGATGGCAACGGCTTTTGCGGCATCAAGCGGAGAGCCTCCTCCGATTCCGATGATGAAATCTGCTGAAATTTCTCTTGCGAGCCTGCCTGCCTCATAGCAGTGATCGAGTCGGGGATTTGGGCCGATCTTGTCATAGACGGTATATTTGATTTTTTCGTTTTCCAAAGCCTGTTGCACATCAAAAACAGCACCGCAAATCCGTGCGCTGTTTCCTCCCGTAACAATAAGGCAGGTGCTTCCAAGCTCTTTAAGCTTTGCACTGTTATTTAATACGGCATTCTTTCCGCTTATTACATTGATTGGTAAGAAAAGGTTAAAATCCATAGCTGACCTCCGATAAAAATTATTACAACATTTTCATTATATCAAATATGTGAACAGTGTGCAAGAATATTTTTAAAATGGCGAAAAGCCTTGAAAAAAATCTTTTTTTAGTATAGAATATAAAAGTTATAGTGTACACTTGAGTAAGTGTCGCCTGATTTTTCTTTGAAGGTGAATTTTATATGAAAAAAAAGCGTGTTTTGGCATTGATAATTGCGATATCCGTCATGGCTGTCGCAGTAGGCTTTACAGCTTTCTTTTACGAGCGTGAAAAGAGATTTTCAGGTTCAGAAAAGAACTCTTTTGCCATGGGTACTATCGTTTCGCAAAAGGTTTATGCACCCTATGCGGCAAAGCACATCGAAAAAGCAAATAAGCTCATTTCTTCACTTGAGGATGTTATCTCACGCAATATCGAATCCTCGGCAACAAGCACTCTCAACAGCGAAAAAACGGTTTCGAGTGCGTTAGTGGCACAGGCATTAAGTCAATGTGAGAAAATCTCAAAAAAAAGCGACGGAGCGTTTGATGTCACTGTCGGTCAGGTGATGGACCTTTGGGACTTTGACGCTGAAAATCCGAAAGTCCCCGACAGCTCTGAGCTTGAAAAGGCACTTTCACAGGTCGGCTATGAAAATATAAGCATCGAGGGCGAAAAGCTGATTCTTAACAGTGACGCCAAGATAGATCTCGGTGCAGTGGGCAAGGGAATGGCTTGCGACAGTGTTATCTCTCTTTATAAATCCATTGAAGACTGCAGCGGTGCAGTCGTTTCGGTGGGCGGAAGCATAGGCTGCTTCGGAAAATATAACAAAGCGGGTGACAAGTGGCGAATTGCAGTGCGTCATCCGAGACAGGAAAACTCTTTTTTGGGTGTTATCACTCTTGATGAGGGCTTTGTTTCAACCTCAGGAGATTATGAAAAATATTTCATTGAAAACGAGGAGCGTTATCACCATATTCTCGATGCGAGAACGGGTTATCCGGCTTCATCGGGGCTTATAAGCGTCACGGTTGTGTGTGACAGTGGCTTTTTGTCTGACGCTTTGTCAACAGCTTGTTTCATTCTCGGCAAGGATAAAAGCATTGAGCTTCTTGAGGAATACTCGGCAAGTGCGATTTTTGTCGATGAAGATATGACGGTTACAACGGTGGGTGAGATTGAGTTTGAAAAGCAGTAACGATTTTTTCAAAAGCTTGAAGCCGGGTGATTTCGCCATTGTTTTTACCGTCGCATTTTTCTGCCTGATGCTTTTTCTTTCCTCGTTTTTTTCAGGTGAAAGGCTTAAAGCCGAGCTTTATCTCAACGGAGAGCTGACGGGTGTGATTGAGCTTTCAAAGCTTGATGAGAAGGGTGAAGCTTTGCAGGTCGGCGGTTGTGAAATTCTTGTTGAAAGTGACGGCGTGACCTTCATGTCCTCTGTTTGCCGTGATAAGCTTTGCATAAAACGCGGTAAGCTGAAAAAAGCAGGTGACACGATGGCTTGTGTTCCCGAAAGAGTCACCGTCGTGCTTAAAGAAGCAGACGGCGGTGTCGATGCGGTAGTATATTGATTTCGGTGATTCTAATGAAAAGCAGAAAAGTTGCATTTTACGGGATTCTCGGAGCGATGAGTCTTGTGCTTGGCTTTTTGGAAAGCACACTTGTTCCGGAAATACCCTTTCTTCCTCCGGGAGCAAAGATGGGTTTGTCCAATCTTGTCACAATGTATGCGGCAACGGTTGACGGATTTGTCGGAAGCTTATATATAACCTTGCTCAAGGCTCTGTTTGCACTTTTCACAAGAGGTGTGACAGGTGGCTTTATGAGCCTTTGCGGAGGCATTTTGAGCAGTATTACAA
>CAZBFI010000072.1:0-9432 GCA_964491165.1 uncultured Faecalibacterium sp. | reverse complement strand
GGATCATGTTGAGGGCTTTGCTCCCGAGGTTGCATGGGTAACTCACGGTGGCAGTGAAAAGCTTGAAGAAAGACTCTGCGTCCGTCCGACCTCGGAAACTCTTTTCTGCGAGCATTATGCAAACATAATCCACTCTCACAGAGATCTTCCCAAGCTTTACAATCAATGGGTAAGCGTTGTCCGTTGGGAAAAGACAACAAGACCTTTCCTGCGTTCAAGAGAGTTCCTTTGGCAAGAGGGTCACACAATTCACGCAACAGCTCAGGAAGCAATTGAGGAAACAGAAAAAATGCTCAATGTTTATGCTGACTTCTGCGAAAAATATCTTGCAATCCCCGTAATCAAGGGTAAGAAAACCGAGAGCGACAAATTTGCCGGTGCAGTTTCAACCTATGCGATTGAAGCACTCATGCACGATGGCAAGGCTCTTCAGGCAGGCACATCACACTACTTCGGTGACGGCTTTGCAAAGGCTTTCGGCATTCAGTATCAGAGCAAGGAAAACAAGCTTGAATATCCCCATCAGACCTCTTGGGGCATGACAACAAGACTCATCGGTGCTATTATCATGACTCACGGTGACAACAACGGCCTTGTTCTTCCTCCGGCAGTCGCTCCCATTCAGGCAGTTATCATTCCCGTTGCACAGCATAAGCCCGGTGTTCTCGAAAAAGCAAATGAGCTTGCAAGCGAGCTGAAGCAGGCTGGCATCAGAGTTAAGATTGACGACAGCAACAACTCTGCCGGTTGGAAATATGCTGAATATGAAATGAAGGGTGTGCCGGTCAGAATCGAAATCGGCCCTCGTGACATTGAAAAGGGTGAATGTGTTCTCGTCACCCGTCACAACAGAGAAAAGACCGTTGTTACTCTCGACACGCTCGCACAAAGTGTCAAGGATAAGCTCGTAGAGGTCAATGAAGGCATTTATCAAAAGGCTCTGCTCAACAGAGAAAACAGGACATACAGCTGCACTTCACTCGATGAAATCAAAAATGCCCTTGAAGAAAAGGGCGACGGCTTCATCAAAGCAATGTGGTGCGGAAGTGAAGAATGTGAGGACAAGGTCAAGGAGCTCACAGGTGTCGGTTCACGCTGTATCCCTCTTGAGCAGGAGTCACTCAGCGACAAATGTGTCTGCTGCGGAAAAGAAGCAAAGCACCTTGTTTATTGGGGAAAAGCATATTAAAAATAAGTCATTTTTACGGCAACGGAGTTCAATATTCCGTTGCCGTCTTTTTCTTTTTTAAAGTGGTTTTCGTTGCAAAATAAAGTCAAAGCCAAAGCCGAAAAAAGTTTTTTGAGCTAAAAATCACCTGTTTTGTATTTCAAAGCGGTGAAAAATACAACATATAGACGATTATCGTTTTTTCGTCAAAAAGCATATTTTTTTATTTTAGAAAAAAATCGGAAAATTTTCTGTTGTCAAAATCAAGTTTTTCAAGACAAAAACTACGGTTTTTATTCTATTTTAGCATTGACTTAGTAACTATGCATATATATTTCCACTTTTCTTTGTGCATTTTATACAAGAAATTACCCTTGTATTTTTTCACAAATTTGCTGTTTTTGAGCTTTTTGAGCAAATTTGGAAGATTCAACAATGTTTTCGGAAGAATACAATAGTTTTTTTGTGAAGCTTCCATAAAAATTGAGCTAAAAATCGTTCAAAAAAATTTTCCGAAACAGAATAAAAAGCTCCAAAAATCGCATAAAACTTGACAATTCCGTCATAAATATATATAATAGCCGACGTTGCCGATATGGAAATGAAAATTCAGGCTTTGGAAAACCTGATCCCAACGGGCAAAGACATTGATCGGACATGCATCTGCACGGTCAGTGACAAGGATAAAACACTGCACTACCCCCTACAATATCGATGACAACGCTATAAACAAAATTTAAGTATGAAAGATGAATTGTGTTTTATTCCGAGTCTATGCAAATACAAAATGCATTCCTTCCTTTAATCAGCTTTGCTCAAGGACGGTACGCTTACCGCCCGAAAAAATATCAGAGGTGATAAAATGAAAAAGGCTTTAACAAAAGTTATGCTGACAGCAGTCACTCTTGTTATTTTCGCCGCAATTATACCACTCTCAGCATCCGCAAAGACCAACGACAACAAAGACGAAGTTTTTGAACTTTTGACAACAAAGTTAAATATTAACCCTGCAGCAGCCTGTGGTATAATGGCTAACATCGAAAGAGAATCAGACTTTGACCCGACTCTTGTTATAACCGACAGCAACGGACACCCCAGCGGCGGTCTTTGCCAATGGAACGGAGGAAGATTCAACAATCTGCAAAACTATTGCAGAAACTACGGTCTTGATTACCTGTCAATCGAAGGACAAATTTCCTATCTTTCATGGGAAATGGCATCCAACTCCTACGGATTCGTTCACGATTATCTGAAGAGTCTGCCCAACACAGCCGACGGCGCATACGATGCCGCATGGTATTGGTGTTACTACTTTGAGATTCCCAGCAACAGAGCAACAAAAGCAGCTCAGCGTGGAAGTAATGCAAAAAATTACTATTGGCCGGAATTCGGCATCGAGGATCTTCACGCTCCGGAGCTTTCGATCAAGAACAAGAAAAATCCTTATGACATTGATCATTCCATTTCATTCAATTGGAGTGACGGCGGTGACGATGTAACGAATTACTACCTTTACATCGCAACGAAAAATTCAAAAGGAAAATATGATTGGTCAAACGCCCGAATTGGCAAATACAGTGCAAGCACAACCAAAAAGACGGTTGCTCCGTCAACCTTAACCAAGGGTGATTATGCCGCTTGCGTAAGGGCGTATAATTCCAAAACCAACAAGATTATAAACAGTAACTTCACTAAGTTTTCCGTAAAGTGTCTTTCACACAGCTGTGTTAACACTATCATTGAACCTGCAACCTTTGAAAAGCAGGGAACGATGCTTGTCACCTGCAAGCAATGCGATGCTAAAGCAAAGAAGGCTATCCCCGTTCTCACATTGGACAGCTTTAAGAATCTCAAGGTTGAAAAATTCAGAGTTACCGGCTATAATGCATCAAAAATCAGGCTTAACTGGAACAAGCTTGAAGGAGCAGACGGTTATCAGATCTATATGAAGGTTGATTCAAAGTGGAAGCTCATCACCACTCTTGATAATCCGGACAAGACTGAATACATCGTTTCAAAGCTCGCCCCCTCAACAAAATATACCTTTAACATGAGAGCCTATAAAAAGGGCGATGACGGTAAGGTATATTACTCAAAGGCTTACGGTTCTCTGAACGCAGCGACAAAGCTTGCCGCACCTGAGCTTAAAAGCGTTACAACAGCTCCGTCAAGTGCGAAGCTTCAATGGTCCGCTGTCAAGGGTGCTGACGGATATGCAATTTACTGTGCAGTCGGTCAGGACAGCTCAAAATATAAGCTTCTTGCAAAAATTGATGGTGACGGTACTCTCACATATACTGCTAAGAACCTTAAAAAGAACCAATTTTACTATTATGCCGTAAAATCATATTATAAGGTTTCAAACGGCTATGTAACAAGCTCTCCGTCGGAGATTATGTATATTGTTGCAAAATAAACTTAACTTTTCAGATAAGCTTTCCGTAAGAAGATCTCACGGAAAGCTTTTTTGTATGCTTTTTTGGATGGACAAACCGGTCTTTTGTGTTTAGCCTCGCCTCATGGCGTATCACTGCACACATTTTTAAAGCTTGTCCTTTCTGCTTTTTCATTCCTGACAACCGACATGAAGAAACGATGTTTTCCCATGTCGTTTTTTTCTGTTAAAAGCTCTTTTTTACTCCCCTCACCCCGTCAATCATGTGCTTACCATGCCACAATTGGAATTTTTGCCGTTTTCACGCAATTTAAAGCGTTTCATAATTTTATCGGATAGTTTCGCAATTGAACGTTCAAAATCGATTTTTGCCGTGTTTTCAAAGAAATAAAGCGACTATGCAAATAAAATCAAAACCTTATATGCTAAAAACTGCTTTTTTAAGTCGAAAAGCTACACTGTGTTTCAAAATTTCACGCAAAAAAAGGACACGGCTGATACATTAATATCAACCGTGTCTGATATTATTTTATTGATTTAAAAGTGCTTTTTTACAGTGTAAATGTCAATGCAGCCAACCGGACAAACCTCATGACACTTACCGCAACCGATACATTTGTCGTAATCAACCTTCGCACAGAAGTTTTCAACCTTAACAGCTTCAACCGGACAGGCCTTTGCACACTTCATGCAACCGATACAGCCGGCATTACACTGCTTTCTTGTCTGAGCGCCCTTATCGTGATTCTTACAAAGAACAGCAGCCTTTTTATAGTCAAGCGGGAAAAGGTCAATAAGATTTCTCGGACAAGTCTTGATGCAAAGCTTACAAGCACGGCAATTATCGGGATTGATTCTTGCAACACCGTCACAAATAAAGATTGCATCATAAGGACAAGCTTCAACACAATCGCCAAAGCCGATACAGCCGTGAACACAATTCTTAGGGCCGCCGAAAAGCTGAGTTGCGATTTTGCAGGAGCGCACACCGCTGTATTCAAGCTTTTCTTCAACATTTTGACAGTTGCCCTGACACATTACGGCAGCTACCATCGGAGTGACACTGCCTGCTTCAACTCCCATGATTCCGGCAACGGCACTTGCCACATCATTGCCACCCGGAGTGCAACGGTTACATTCATCGGTTTCGCCCTTTGCAAGAGCTGCCGCATATCCGTCACAGCCTGAAAAACCGCAAGCACCGCAGTTTGCACCCGGCAGACATTCACGAATAGCCACTTCCTTTTCATCAACAGGAACAGCAAAAACAACAGAAGCAAAAGCAAGACCTAAGCCTAAAAGGAGTCCGACACCTGCTACCAAAGCAACAGAAATAATTATACCGTTCATTTAAATTACCTCCCCTTTAGCTGAAAATGTTTTCTACTATGCCTGTGAAACCGAGGAATGAAACAGACACAAGAGAAGCGGCAACAAGAACGATGGGAAGTCCCTGCATGAACTTAGGAATGTTGCATGATTCCATTCTTTCACGAACGCCCGAGAACATGAACATTGCAAGCATAAAGCCTAAGCCGGCACCGACAGAGTTTACCATGGATTCGGCAAAGCCGTAACCGCTTTCAATGTTAAGAAGAACAACGCCCAAAACCGCACAGTTTGTCGTAATAAGCGGAAGATATATACCCAAAGCGCTGTAAAGAGCCGGAATATACTTCTTTAAGATGATCTCAACAAGCTGAACAAGAGCCGCAATAACAAGAATAAATACGATAGTCTGCAAATATTCAAGATCGTTTTTCACAAGGAAAATGTTAATTGGATAAGTTACTGCTGTTGAAATAGCCATAACAAAGATAACTGCGGCACTCATGCCCATAGCAGTGTTAAGCTTTTTAGAAACACCGAGGAAAGGGCAAATACCGAGGAACTTTGCAAGAATATAGTTGTTTGTAAGAATTGCCGTAAGCAATATCGAAACAAGACCTTTTGTCATTTCCATTACTGTGCTACCTCCTTATCGCCGTTTTCACAGCTTTTAAGTGTACAGCTTCTTGCCATGGGGCAAGCTTCACAGCCCTTAAGCTCAGCCTTGGGCTTACCCTTGCTTTCAGCAAGCTTATTAACTGTTGCCATGAGCAAGCCGAACACGAAGAAACCTCCCGGAGGAAGAATAAAGATGAGCATGGGATTTTCAGCAAGGAAAGGAATGCTCAGACCGAGGAATGAGCCTGCACCTAAAATTTCACGCACTGAGCTCATAAGGAAAAGTGCTACCGTAAAGCCGATACCCATACCTAAGCCGTCAACAGCAGAAGCCAGAACGGGATTCTTGCTTGCAAATGCTTCAGCTCTTCCAAGGATAATACAGTTAACAACTATAAGCGGAAGATAAACACCGAGCTGTTCATCGAGAGCAGGAGCAAATGCCTTTACCATCATCTGCACAATCGTAACAAATGATGCGATAACAACAACATAAGCGGGAATACGCACCTTGTCGGGAATGACCTTACGCAGTGCCGATATAACCACATTTGAACAAATCAGAACTATTGAAGCGGCAAGTCCCATGCCCAAAGCACTTTCAACGGAAGTGGTGGTTGCAAGAGTGGGACAGGTTCCGAGAACGAGTCTTAAAACGGGGTTCTCTGCAACGATGCCTTTTGTAAGCTCTTTACCCAAGGATTTTTTCTCAGCCATTGACTGCACCTCCCTCTGTCTTTTCAAAATCGGCTACTGCGGCATTTACTGCCGAAACAACTGCTCTTGAAGTGATCGTAGCTGCTGTTATAGCCTGAATATTTTGACCGTCATTTGAATTTTTGTCAACAACAAGCTCGCCTGTTTTACCTTTGAAGCGATCCTTAAAGCTGTCCTTTGTTGAATTAGCACCGAGGCCAGGAGTTTCTGAATGAGAAATGATTTCTATACCTTTGATCTCACCGTCTTTGCCGATACCCGTCATAACATTTACAGCACCGCCGTAGCCCTTTGCAGAGGAAGTGTAGACATATCCCAAAACCTCTCCCTTTTCGTCGAGTGCCTGACAAACCGTGAGGCCGTCTTCTTTTTCCGTAACCTCACTGAATGTTTTTGCCTCGCTCATTACGATAAGACGGCTGCTATTTTCCGTTTCAACCAAATTCTGTGCTATTTTTTCTGCTGTGATATCATTTGTAACAGCAAGCAATGCCGATGCCACAAGGCAGATTACAAAAAGAGCAACAGCAGGAAGAATTATATCTTTTACATTAAACTTTTTCATCAGCCGGCTGCCTCCTCTTTTTTGTTTTTCTTTTCCTTAACAAAGCCGAAGGGCTTGAGAGTTGTTAAATTTTCAATGTGAGGAACAAGGATATTCATGAGGATGATTGAGAATGATACACCCTCGGGAAGCGCACCGAAGATACGGATAACCGAGGTAATAAGTCCGCAACCGATTCCGAAAATAACCTTACCCTTTTTGGTGATGGGTGAAGTCGTATAGTCCGTTGCCATGAAGAATGCACCCAGCATAAGACCACCGCCTAAGAGCTGATAAGCAACAAACTCAAGGTTGAAGTTGCCTGCAAAAAGCATACATACGGCAACTGTTCCGATGAAGCAAACGGGAATAATGGGGGAAATTACCTTTCTTAAAAGAAGATAAACACCACCGCAAATCAAAGCTATCGAGCAAACCTCACCCATTGAACCGCCGTGATTTCCGATAAACATCTGAGCAAGAGAAGGAAGATTCTCTGCCATTGAAAGATCTCCGCCCTCAACGGCTGCAAGAGATGCCATCGGGGTTGCGGTTGTCACTGCATCGGCAGCCCAAGTGTTTGTGAACGGTGCGACCCACTTAGCCATGGCAGTGGGGAAGGACACCATGAGAATGATTCTTGCGGTCATTGCCGGATTGACAAAGTTCTGACCGATACCGCCGAACATCTGCTTGACAACAACAATAGCAACAACGCTGCCGATAACAGCCATCCACAAAGGAAGTGTTGCCGGAAGGTTAAAGGCAAGAATGATGCCGGTAACAATTGCCGAAAGATCGCCTAAGGTGTTTGATCTTTTCATTAACTTACGGCTGATATATTCAAAGAATACACACGAAGCAACACAGGTTGCCGTCAGCACGATTGCACGCAAGCCGAAATAAACAACGCTCATCACAAGAGCCGGCACAAGAGCGATAATCACATCGAGCATGATGCCGGTGGTCGTTTCATTTGAACGAACATGAGGTGATGCACTTACAGTTAATTTTTTTGCCATTATTTTGCACTCTCCTCTCTGAGAACCTGCTTTGCAAGTCTCATATATTGAACAAGCGGTCTGCCCGAAGGACAGCAATAAGCACATGAACCGCATTCCATGCAGACATTGACATTATAATTTTTCAGACTTTCTGCGTCCTTGATTTTTGCATAACGCTCAATAAGAGTGGGCATAAGGCTCATCGGACAAACATCAACACATTTGCCGCAGCGGATACAGTCTCTTTCCTTTTTGATGAGATCCTTGCGGTCCTCAAAGGCGAGAATTGCATTGTTCTGCTTGCAAATCGGTGCATCTGTTCCGCAAATTGCAATACCCATCATCGGGCCGCCCAAAATAAGCTTTCTCGGTTCTGACTTAAAGCCTGCGCAATAGTCAATAATGTCACCGATGTCAGTGCCGATAGGCACACGCAAATTTTTCGGCTCTTTGATTGCACTGCCGTCAACGGTAATTGAACGGGAAACCAAGGGCTTTCCTGTTTCAACATATCTTGCAATGAAAGCTACCGAGGCAACATTCATAACAATACAGCCGACATCGGCAGGAAGCTTTCCGGGAGGAACTCTTCTTCCCGTTGCCGAAAGAACCATCATCTTTTCAGCACCCTGAGGATATCTTGACTGCAAGGTCATAAGCTTGATTGCATCGCCCGTTTCATTGTCTCTGTCTGCAATCTCTTTCATGATTTTGAAAACCTTGGGCTTATTGTCCTCGATGGCGATAATAACCTGCTTGATTCCGAGAGTTTTTCTGATAAGCTCAGCACCCTTGAGAACATTTTCAGCATTTTCAACGCACTCTCTGTAGTCAACGGTGATATAAGGCTCACATTCTGCGGCATTGATTATCAATGTGTCAATCTGCTTATCATCGGGGAAATTCAGCTTGACATGAGACGGAAAGCCTGCACCGCCCAAGCCGACAAGGCCGGATTTTCTCACGGCATCGGCAAGCTCTTTTTTGTTTGTAACAACGGGAGGCTTAATGCCCTCGTATAATCTCATCTCACCGTCGCTTTCAATCGTAACACCCTTTGTAATAAGTCCGTTTGCAAGGCGAACATCACCCACAGCGGTAACCTTACCCGAAACAGTGGCATGAATCGGCGCACTGACAAAGCTTTCACTGTCACCGATAACCTGACCGACAGCAACAATGTCTCCGACCTTGACAGTCGGAACACACGGAGCACCGATGTGCTGCTGCATGGGAAGGACTACCTTTGAAGGTAAGGGCATTCTTTCAACCGGCATCTCAGCCGTGTTTTTGTTGTGAGAGACGCTCACACCGCCACGACCGTGTCTGACAGCTTTAAGCACTCCTGCAACCTTTTTGCTCATTACTTCCAACTCCTTTTTTATTCTTCTGTTTGTTTTATTGTGAAAAAACTGCTGATTCGTCTTAGCCTCGGCATCAAAAATAAAAGTGCCGTGCCTGTGACTGACCCTGTAATCAGGGAAAAAATCATCAGATATTTACCGTAATTCAAAAGCTCGGGTGAGCCGGTAACAATACACGCCGCAAACAATTGTCCGAGATTGTGCATCACTGCCGACGCTACACCTATGCCGTAAAAGGAGAAAAGCTTCCCCTCTTTTTTAATAAGAATACAAATTGTAATACTGCTCAAAAT
>CAZBFI010000071.1:0-9742 GCA_964491165.1 uncultured Faecalibacterium sp. | reverse complement strand
TATAAACCAACCTCGCCACTCGGCGTACCTCTGTACGCCGTCGGGTAACTCAAAAATTAAGCCTCAGCTTAATTTTCGACTCGGTTGATTCATTCTGCATCTTTTTTTCAAAGCCCCTTTTTCTTTATGTCAGAAAATAATTGTTACAGAATTTTGGAAAAACATTAAACATTAAGAAGTTTTAAAAAAAGAATTGTATTTTTCAAACACTTGTGATACAATCATCATGTAGTAGATTGGAGGACTATATAATGAAAAGCAAAATATTAAAATCCTCTGTATTTTCTTTGATGCTCTTGCTGTTTTGCTTAATGTGTTCAGCCTCGGCTTCTGCTGCGGGTTATGTCACCCAAGGCGACTTCACTTATTATGTTTCGGGAAATTATGCCGCCGTGACAAAATATGACGGTTCGGGCAGTAATGTTGTTGTTCCGTCGAAGGTCGGCTCGGCTTCTGTTATCAACATCGCAGACAAAGCCTTTTGGTCGGTAAAGACGATGAAATCTCTTTCCCTGCCGTCAACAATTCAATCAATCGGCAAGGCTGCTTTCAATGAATGCACGGGGCTTACAAAGCTTGTGCTTCCGTCAAAGCTTTATTCAATCGGTGAAAGTGCTTTTTGGTACTGCACCAACCTCAAAGCCGTATACATACCGCCATCGGTGAAATCCATCGCTTCAAATGCGTTCACCGGCTGCAATGAGCTTACCGCTTATGTTATCCCCTCGTCCTATGCCGAAAAATTCATTAAGGCTCAGGACACGGTTTCTCTCGGCTACAGATATGCTTCATCGGTCAAGCTTGCCGCTTCAAAAGCAACCGTTCAGCTTGGCTACTCACCTAAGGTGAAATATGCAGTTTATCCGGCAAATGTTTATAACAACAAGGTTGTTTTCGCTTCAAGCGACACCTCAGTTTTCACTGTATCGTCAAGTGGTGTCATCACTCCGAAAAAATGCGGAACGGCAACTCTCACTGTCGTAACAGCTGACGGAAGCAACAAAAAGGCTCAAGCTGTTATCACTGTTGTGCCGAAATCAATCCCTGCTCCCGTTCAGTCAAGCTCCTTTGTTGACGGCTACACAATTTCTTGGGAAAAGTCACTTGGTGCAACAGGCTACGGAGTTTATAAATACAGCTCAAGCGAAAACAAATGGGTTCTTGTGTCAAAGACCACACAGCTTTCGTATTCGGTCAATCGGTTAACTGCCGGTTCTGTCGATTACTACCGCATTCTGCCCTTTACGACAGTCAACGGCAAGTATTACAAAAGTGCCGCCACACCGATGATGAAGGCTTATGTGCTTACGCCGGGCAAGGTTGACAATGTTAAAACGAAAAGCTCAAGCTCGGCAATTCAGATTACCTGGACTGCCGCCCCGAATGCGACGGGCTATCAGCTTTATCGCAAAAACGAAGCAACCTCGTCTTACACCTATCTCGGCAAAACACAAAAGCTCACTGCAACTTTCCGTAACCTCAAGGCAAACAGCAAATATGTTTTTGCGATTCGTGCTTATATGCTCTACGAGGGCAAAACAATCGTTGCAACAGAATTTGTCGATAACATCACAGTATATACAACTCCCGACTCTGTCAAGTCCCTTTCGGTTGACCCCGATTCTATAAGCTCAACCGGTGCAAGAGTCACATGGGATAAGCTCAAGGGCGTAAGCGGTTATGAGCTTTACTCATACGATAAGGCTGCGAAGAATAAATACACCTTAATTGCAAAGCTTCCACATGAAGCGATCACCGGATATACTATTGACTCACTGAAAAGCGGTCAGGCGATGAACCTTGTTATCAGAGCTTATATCAACTCCGATGTCACTGTTTACGGCCCGCTTTCATCTGTCGTTACACTCACAGCGGCAACGATGCCGGAAAGCCGAAAGGATGCTTTTGACGGCTTCATCAGTGCTTTGAACACTTCAAAGGCTTCGGAAAATAATTTCTATCTCATCAAAACAACCGAGGTTTCAAATCTTTCCGGAAGCTACACCGAAGCGTGTAAGGATATTCTTAACACCATCGCACACACCAATGTTTCAAAGCATTACTTTGAAAACGGAATCGAAAGCTCCACTGCCCTTCCGATAGGAAGCTATATTCAGCCTTATAATCTCCCGACCAAGCTCGCCTTTACCGATGTCAAAAGCTGCGATTACACTGTTGACGGAAACGGTTACAAAGTGACCGTTGTGCTTGCCGAGGAACAGCTTCCTGCCACTGTCAATTCACAAATCGCTCCCGTAATTGATTGGGGCGTCGTCGGCGGACAGCACAAGGGCTTTGCCATCAGATACTGTCTTTATGAAGGCACTGTAATTCAGGCTAAGGTTCACAACGGAAGAATTGACGACATGACAATTTCAATGCCGATCAGCTTTTCTTTCAACGTTTCAAGCAATGAATACACCTTTGCGGAAACAATCACACACAACTATATTTTCGGTTGGTAAATCGCAGGTAATAATTGTTTTAATTAACAAATTACATAAACAAATGAATGGAGGAAACTCAAATGAAAAAAGCATTCAAGTCAGTCCTTGCTGTTCTCTTTTGTGTGCTGACACTTTCTGCAACAATGGTTATGGCTTCTGCCCTCAACGCACCGACGGCAAAAGTTAAATCCGTTGCTGTAAATTCAGTCACACTTTATTGGACAAAGGTTTCCGGCGCGGACGGCTACCAGATCCAGAGAACAACAGACGCAAAAAACTGGACAACTGTCGCAAGCAATGTCACAGCTACCTCTTACACAGACTCAAAGGGTCTTACAACAGGTGTAACTTACGGTTACCGTGTCCGTGCCTATGACAAGGGTCTCATCAAAACAACCTACAGTGCATGGACTTCCATGATTAAGGCTAAGCCCGTTCCCTCAAAGGTAACAGGTCTCAAGGTCAAGGCTGCTAACAGCACTGCCGTTCAGCTTACATGGAACAAGGTTTCCGGTGTGAGCGGATATACCGTTCAGTATTACAGCGGCGGCAAGTGGAAAACCTACAAGTCAACAACATCAAACTCACTTGTTGTTTCCGGTCTCAAGCTTGGCAGCAGCTATCACTTCCGTGTTGCAGCAGTTAAGATTGTTTCAAATAAATGGATTTACGGCACACCGAGTGATTACATCAAGACCGGTCCCATTCTCCCTGCAACAAGCAAGGTTGTGCTTTCCGGTGTCAATGCATCGGCACTTAAGGTTCAATGGGCAGGCGTTTCCGGTGCAAAAGGCTTTGAAATTTATAACCACAACAGCGGTGCATGGACAAATGTCGGAGCAAAGACCTCAACTATCGTTTCCGGTCTTAAATCAGGCACAGCTTATTCATTCACCGTAAGAGCATACGCAGGCTCAATCAAGGGTAAAGAGAGCAAAATCGTAACCTTCAAAACAGCTCCCGCAGTTCCCGTAAACCTCAAAATCGCTGACGCAACAGATAATTCTGTCACTTTCACATGGGATGCCGTTGAGGGTGCAGAGGGTTATCAGCCTGCATACTATGACTACGCTGCAAAAAAATGGACAAATCTTTCTCTCACCACAGGCACAACTGCAACCGCTTCAAAGCTTAACGGCTTAACAACCTATGCTTTCAGAGTCCGTGCCTATGTCAAGAATGCAGATGTCTATAATATAAATGCTTATGCCACAAGCAATTGGACAGGCTATATCACTGCAACAACAGTTCTTCCCCCAACAACCGTTTCCGCTTTAAAAAGCACTGCAACAACCGAAACAAAGATTCAGTGGACCTCAATTCAAGGTGCTGACGGATATACCATTGAAAAGTATGACACCGTAAGCAAGGGCTGGAATGTATTTGACTTCAACTCAAACACTTGGAAAGCATATACATCTCTTTCAAATGACAGCGTAACTTCAACATCTGCCCTTTCATTCACTGATGTCGGCAAGGCAACCCGAAGCGACTTATACCGTGTAAGAGGCATTGATGCAAACGGCGCTAATGGTACAGCTTCCGAGCCTGCAACCGCTTACACAAGCGACATCGCAATGAATAATACCTCCGCCACATTCAATCTTCAGCAGATCATTGCTTGGCCCGCAGTTGATAATGCCGTCACCTATGAAGTTATCGCAAGAAATCCTGTTATCTCAACAGAAACAATCGCAACCTTCGAGGCTTCAAAAATCACAAAGGCAACCGGCACATGTCAGGCAACAATATTCCTTGCTCCCGACTCAATTCAGTCACTTATGATTCTCTGCAAGGATGCAAAGGGTCAGACTTACAGTGCAACAAACTGGCTGACATTCAAGATCGGTGCAGTTCCCATGTATTCATCAGATCATAAGTATTACAACGCTTCTGTAAACAGTCAGCTTCTCTACCTTGCAAATGCCATCAACAAAACAAAGGCTTACACAGGTTCTATCTCTGTTTCAAACAAATCCGAGATTGCTTACAGCGTTGATTCACTCAAGATCCCCATCCTCCTCGTTGACAAGAAAACTCCCGAAGAGGTAGCTGATTTCTTCAAGAGATTTGGTGGAGATTCGGATGATATGCCGACAAGTGCTTCCGAAAAATTCGATGTAACGCTTAATTTCAATAATGGTTCTGCCCTCAATGAAGATGGTAAAATCGTAAGACTCAAGAACTACATTGAGCCTTCATCAAACGAAACTAACACCGCTTACCTTTACAACAGCCAAAACTATACCGCATGGAAGAACGGCTTCAGCAGTGTTACCACAAAGAAGAATTCCGACGGTAGCCTCACAATGAAGCTCAACTTCAAGCAGGAAAATATGAAAAGTAACTATCATAACGGTTTTATGTCATCATTCTCATCTGCTGACTTCGGCGACAGCTCAGGTCTTACAGTTAAGAGTCTTAAAGTTGGTGCTTCAACACTTACAGTAACAATTGATAAAGACGGCATACTTAAATCTTATGTTGCTTCATCACCCTACTCTGCAAAATTCTCTGCCTCCTTTACAGCCGATGAAGACGTTAAAGACGACAATGTAAGTATTGGTTCAGGCGATATCGTTTCCATGGAAATGGGCATTTCAGGCAAAACTGATTTCAATTACACATTCGCAAGATAACTTATTTTGCATCAATCAAGGGATACTTCTTATCCGGGTATCCCTTGATTTTATAGAGATGATTCCTTGTGAAAGGATTAAGATGATAAATGACACAAAAAAAGTTTTTTCAGATAGCCGGTATCATCGTTGCTTCGGTTTGGGTTTTCTGTGCAACATTCGCAATCGCTCTGACCGTTGAACGAAACTCAGACAGAAACATTCCGTTGACCAATCCGCCGGCAACCACAACAACCTCCCCTCAACAAAATCAGCAGGGAATTTTCGCAACCACTCCCACATCATCGGTTACACCCGTTTCAACAACACAAGCTCCTGTCACTGACTCCCCCTCCGTTGCTGTTACAGAGCCAAGCTCTCAAAGCCAGACAACAGCTTCTCAGTCAACAAACGCTCCTCAAGGAAAAGATGCGATTGTTGCGGCATATATCAACGGAGTCAACACTCTTAAAAGCACATCGGATTTTAAGATGAGCAAAAATGACACTTTGAATATTACGATTGATAAAATCACCGGAGGAACTCTTGTTCAGCAATTTGCCGAGAGCCTTATTGCACCCCCTGCCCCCGAAAGCTATACCTTCGTCGGAGGTGTTGACAGTGCAACCGGTGAAACACCTAACTCTACGGTCGCCCCACTCAACACATCGGCGGCAGTTGACATTAACGCAGTCACTAATGCTGTTTGCCAACCGAATCAAGACGGCGGTTACACAATTCAGTTAACCATCGCAGAGGAAACACAAACTCAGGATCAACCGACAAAGAATCTTTCAACAATGGTTGAAGTCGTTGATGTTCAAGGCTTGTTGCCGTCTGGTGCAAAAATCACTGAAATGACAATCAACTACTCCCCGTCAACAATAACCGCAACCTTTGACAGTCAAAACCGCATTGTTTCAATGCAGCATCATCTCATTTCTCAAGGCGGCGGTTCAGGTGGTATGTCCTTTGTCAATGTCACAATGCAGATGCACGGTGAATATACAAGTGATTATTCTATTACCTATAATTAAAAAATATGAAAACTATTGACTTAATCATGTCATAATGATATAATTATCAAGTAAAATATTTATGGAGGAATAAACCATGGAGACATTTAAGAAAATTGCAAAAATTATAGCAGTCATCGTTGCTGTTTCAGCAGCAGTTGCAGGTGTTTACCTTGCAGTTACAAAGCTCATTGAAAAGAAGAAGGCAAAGAATGCAGATGACAGAGAAAACTATGTTTCCTGCTCCTGCATGGATGCTGATTTCATTTCGGAAACACAGGCATAATTCAAACAATAATATCTTTGAGGCACACTTAAAAAGTGTGCCTCAATTATGTTTATTCTAAATCACTTAACTTAAAAACCGCCGAAGGACATCGTTTCCTTTTCGGCGGTTTTTGATTTATATCATTTAATTATTCATCGAGAAGCTGTAATAAATACGGCACTGCCCTTTCAAAATCAACTCCGTAAGTGTTGGAATTGGGCGTTTCAAAAGTTATGCGTATGCATTCTGCTGTATACTTTGCCGCAATTGTAACTGCTTTTTTCCAGTTAAAGCCCCTCATCATTGCACCCATGCAAGTGCTTGAGAATATGTCACCCGTGCCGTGATATGAACGCGGAATTTTATCCTGCTTGAAGTAAAAATACTCGTCGTTCTCTCTGTCGTAACCCATTACACCGGTTTTGCCGTCTTCAAAGCCAACGCCGGTAAGAACACTGATTCTTGCACCGAGAGCCGAAAGCTTATTTAAAAGCTTCTTTATGTATGCTTCATCGTATTTTTCCTTATATTCCTCACCGAGCATAAAGCAAGCCTCCGTAACATTCGGAACAATCATGTCGGCTTTGGCACATAATGTTGCCATCTCTTTTGCAAAAGCCTCATCAAATGCAGGATAAAGCTTGCCGTTATCAGCCATTGCAGGATCAACGAGTATGAGATTATCCCCCGTCTTAAAGTCAGCAAAAAATTCTTTCATGAGATTTATCTGCTCGAAAGAACCGAGATATCCCGTGTAAATTCCGTCAAAGCCGATGCCGGCTCTTTTCCAATGCTCTGAAATAGGCTTAATTTCACTTGTTAAATCCTTGCAAGTAAATTCCGAAAACATTGTATGTGTTGAAAGAACCGCCGTAGGAATAATTGCAGTCTCAATGCCCATGGCTGAAACAATCGGAAGTGCCACTGTAAGCGAGCATTTGCCAACGCACGAAATATCCTGAACCGTTACTATCCTTTTCATAAAAATACCTGCCTTTTGTCAAATTTTGTGTTTACAAATCACTAAACATATATTATACTATAATTGACCATATTAAAATATCCAAATTTATTATATTTTTCATAGTCAGTTGTGGTGATTTTATGCTAACCTATTCATTTGAAAAAAGAGGAAATTTAAGCTTATATGAATATCTTTATAAATGTATAAAAGATGATATTCTTTCATTCAGACTCGCCCCCGACGAAAAGCTTCCGTCAAAAAGGGCGCTTGCAAAAAATCTGAACATCAGCACAATAACAGTTGAAACAGCTTACGGTCAGCTCATGGCAGAGGGATATATATATTCCGTTGCAAAAAGCGGCTTTTATGTTTCTCATATTTCCACGTCGGAAAGAAAAGAGGAGCCTTTTAAGCCAAGCAGTGAAATTACAGAAAAGAGCAAAAAAGATGAGTTCTTTGCCGATTTTGTTCGCAACAGTGCCGCAAATGATTACTTTCCTTTTGCAACATGGACAAAGCTCATGCGAGAAACAATGTCAGATGAACAAAAAAATCTTATGGTCAGTTCACCGTCAGTTGGGATATACGCATTAAGAGAAGCGATTGCAGAACACCTGTTTCAGTTTCGAGGAATGAAGGTCAGTGCCGACAGAATTATCATCGGTGCCGGAACAGAATATCTTTATTCGCTGATAATTCAGCTTTTGGGGCGTGACAAGCGTTATGCAATCGAAGACCCCGGTTACAGAAAGATATATCACATTTACAAAGCCAACGAAGTTAACTGTGTTCATGTTCCACTCGATGAAAGCGGTGTCAATGTTGAGCTGCTCGAAAAAAGCTCAGCTGATGTGCTTCACATCTCACCGTCACATCACTTTCCCACGGGAATTGTTACGCCCATAAGCCGTCGCTATGAGTTACTTTCATGGGCTTCAAAATCAAAAAACAGATATATTATCGAAGATGATTATGACAGCGAGTTTCGACTTTTAGGTAAGCCGATACCCTCACTGCAAAGCATTGATGTTCTCGAAAAAGTTATATATATAAACACTTTCTCAAAATCGCTGACTCCGACGATACGAATCAGCTATATGGTTTTGCCTGAAAACCTGATGAAAAAATACAACGAAAAGCTCAGCTTTTATTCCTGCACGGTGGCAAACTTTGAGCAGTATACGCTCGCCTCTTTCATAAAAAAAGGCTACTTTGAAAAGCACATCAACCGTATGCGAAACTTTTACCGCAATCAGCGTGACGAGCTGATGAAGCTTATTAAAAATCACCCCTTTTATGAAAACATAACAGTAACCGAAGAAAACGCAGGCTTGCATTTTCTCCTTGCCGTGAAAACCGAGCTTAGCGACGATGAGCTTATGCGCCGAGCCGAAAACAACGGCATAAATGTTTCATGTCTGAGTCAATATTACTACGACAAGAGTCAAAGTAAAAAAAGTACCCTTATAATTAACTATTCGGGAATCGAAAAAGAAAAAATGTCAGAAGCAATCAGCCGTTTGTTTTCGGCACTGAAAATGTGAAAAAGCTGAATTTTTTATCACTTTTCTCATTTCTTATCCTTGGGTCTTGCAAAAACCGACACTGCAAGTCCGCAAATAACAGCGCTCATTGTACCCACCGAGGCAGCAGAAAGCGGGCCGCTTAAAGCTCCGAGCAAGCCCTCCTCCTCCACGGCTTTTTTTGTCTCCTTTGCAAGATTGAAGCCGAATCCCGTCAGTGGTACACTCGCTCCTGCACCTGCAAAATCAGCAATATGCTGATAAACTCCCACTGCACCGAGAATGACTCCTATCACCACAAACATCACAAGAATTTTTGCCGGTGTAAGCTTCGTCAAATCAATAAGGACTTGTCCGATTACACAAATAATGCCACCGACGAAAAAGGCTTTCATAAGCGAAAGAGTTAAATCCATCAAAAAATCTCCTTTAATGCCTTGCAGCTGTTCTTTTTTTCAACAAACAGACTGATTCCGATTCCTGCCGTGACAACAGCAAAAATCACACATAAGGTTTTTTTTGCATAATAAAGAAATTTACTGCACTTGCCGACATAGTAAAGGCATCTGATTGCCTGCGCATACTTAGATTTATTCATCATAATTCACCTCAGATAACTATATTAAGAAGATGTGCAACACCGGGGATACTCTCTCCCTCTCTTGAAGAAACAGGTGACATGAGCGCCCCCGTAGCCACAAAAAGAATGTTTTTGAGCTTCCGTTCTCTCATAAGATTAAGTATGTGACCGCAAAGTACACTTGCACAGCAGCCACAGCCCGAGCCTCCCGAATGTACATCCTGCTTTTCACGGTCAAAAATCATCATTCCGCAATCCTGATGAACAGGGGAAATGTCAATGCTGTCCTCTTTGAGCAGAATTTCTTTCAGCAGTCTGCTTCCAAC
>CAZBFI010000070.1:0-9772 GCA_964491165.1 uncultured Faecalibacterium sp. | reverse complement strand
TGCGTTTCTCTCATGGATTTTCATCGGGCCATAATCGACCTTAGCGATTGCAATTGTTACCATCATGATGATTGTAAAGATTGCATAGAAGTTATAAGGAATAGCCTGAACAAAAAGACTCATACCACTGTCGGCACCTGCACCTCTTGCAAAGCCGGCAACTGCTGCTGCCCATGATGAAATGGGAGCAATAATGCAAACAGGAGCAGCCGTAGCATCGATAATATAAGAAAGCTTTGCACGGGAAATTTTCTGCTCATCGGCAACAGGTCTCATAACAGAGCCTACGGTAAGGCAGTTAAAGTAGTCATCAATAAAGATAAGACAGCCGAGAAGAACGGTTGCAAGCTGTGCACCGGTTCTTGACTTAATGTGTTTTGAAGCCCAACGACCGAATGCCGATGAACCGCCTGCCTTGTTCATCATTGAAACAAGTGCGCCCAAAAGCACAAGGAAAATAACAATACCCATGTTATAGCTGTCTGCAAGGCTGCTTACAAAGCCGTCAAAAAGAACATGGTTAATTGCTGTTTCGATATTGCCTCCTGCATAAATGAAGCCACCGACTACAATACCTATAATAAGTGAGGAATAAACCTCTTTGGTTATAAGTGCAAGCACGATAGCGATAATCGGAGCAAGAAGCGAAAAGAAGGTCGCATAATTTCCGATGTTCTCTCTGACCTTGGCAAGAGCAAATGAAATATGCTCCTTGAAGCCGGGGTCGTTTGTCAGATTATCTGCATAGCTGTCAACATAAGCCATTGCGGAATCACTGTCGGAGAGGTCATAATCTGTTGCTTCACCGTCAACATCAACGGCAAACTGAAGCTCGGGTGTACCGTTAGTCACTTCAACCGCATCACCTGAGGTCGCTGAAGCCGACATTGCCAAATCAGCCTCACCGGTTGCAAAGGCAACACTGCCCAGAGGGATTGCAAGTGCAAAAACAATCATAAAAGTCAGAATTATTTTTGCAATGCTTTTTTTCGAGTCTTTTTTCATTGTCAGATCTCCTTTGTTTTTATTTTACCGTAACACAATATAATGCCACAAAGTAAATACAATTGAATAATAACATCTAATATTTGCGTTGTCAACTTTTTTATTTCTTTTTCGAGCTGTTGACATAAATTTTTTTAAGTGATATTATGAACAAAGGAGAATATTGAAAACAAAAAGGAGAAAAAAAACAAATGAAGTACAATTTTGACCAAATCGTTGAGCGAAAAAATTCCGACAGTCTCAAATATGACTTTGCAAAGGAAAACGGACTTCCCGAAGATATCCTCCCCCTTTGGATTGCCGACATGGATTTCAAAGCACCGCCGGGAGTCCTCGATGCTTTGCAGGAAGCTGTTGACCGTGGCATTTTCGGTTACAGCGACATAAAAGACGATTATTACGATGTCGTTATTTCATGGTTTGAAAGACGACTCGGCTTCAAATATGAAAAGCAGTGGCTTGTCAAAACCCCCGGTGTTGTTTTCGCACTTGCAAACGCAGTCAGAACTCTCACCGAAAAGGGTGACAATGTTATCATTCAGCCTCCCGTTTATTATCCGTTCTTCAACGTGATAAGAAACAATCACCGTAATATCATCGAAAGCCCCTTAGTTTACAAGGACGGAAAATTTTACATTGACTTTGAGGATTTTGAAGAAAAAATCGTTCAGAACAATGTCAAGCTTTTCATTCTCTGCTCACCCCACAACCCCGTTTCAAGAGTTTGGAAAAAAGAGGAGCTGAGACGACTCGGTGAAATTTGCCTCAAGCACGGAGTCTATATTGTTGCAGATGAGATACACTGTGACTTTGTTTTTGAAAACAACAAGCACCATGTTTTCATTGATGCCGTTCCCGAAATGAAGGACAGAGTCATTATTTGCACTGCACCGAGCAAGACATTCAATATTGCCGGAATGCAAATTTCCAACATCTTCATTCCGAATGAGGAAATACGCAATAAGTTTTTGGCGGAAATTGATGTCACGGGCTACACTGTTCCGAGCAACCCCGGTGTAATAGCCTGCAAAGCGGCATACAAAACAGGTGAGCCTTGGTTTGAGGAGTGTCTTTCCTATATTAAGGGAAACTTTGATTATATCGGAAAGTTCTTGAAAGAGAATATTCCGCAAATTAAGCTTATTGAGCCGGAGGGCACTTACCTTGCATGGCTTGACTGCTCCGGTCTCGGACTTACCGGTGAAGAGCTTAATGACTTCATCATCAACAAGGCAAAGCTTTGGCTCGATTCGGGCGATATTTTCGGAAAAATCAGCGAGCAATTCCAACGAATCGTTCTCGCTTGCCCCAGAAAAATATTGGAAGAAGCAATGTCCAGGCTTAAAAATGCCGTTGACAATATGTAATCACATCAAGCAAAACAGCAAAAGTGCTTCTTCAATACGGTTATAAATATTATAAAGCTCTTCTTTCGGCAAAGGATTTTCTCCTTTGCCGATTTCTATTGTAAAGCCGGGGGAAGAAAATTCCTCAATGAACCAATCCTTAAAACCTCCGTGACTGTACAATCCTTGGTTTGACACCCTCTTATAGCCGCAAGAATCACAGAGAATTTTCGACATCATATCGGCACTTTTCGGAGTGTTTTCGCCGTATTTCCAAAAAAGCTCCTCACCCTGAGAATGAACTGCCATAACCGAACGGAAGCGTTTCAATCGGCAGAGCCTTGTAAGTGCCTTTGTTTCAGCCTCGCTTTCGGGATATTCACCTGCGAATCTTCCTGCACAGGGAGAATCAATCCCGTTTTCATGTTCAAGCTCTCTCAGCTTGTCCCAGCCGGCATTAAAATTGTGATTTATGTCAACACCTAAGGCGTTGGCGTTCCAATGGGAATAATCCTCACATTCGATTGATGAAACGAAATCCCGCAGTCTCCTTGCTCCGTCAATTCCGCAGGTTGCAATCTCCACTCCGTCGGGATTGACGCAGGGAATCACTGTCACACCAAGCTGTGTGAATGTCCGTTTGACATCAACACCGTAAAAAAGCTTTCCTTTGCTTATATGCTCGCAAAGTCTCTCAACAAAAAGATATAAGGTCAGGCTTGTCAGCCATTCGCTTCCGTGAAAGCCTCCTGCAAGAAGAACCGAATTTTTTTCACAACCGAGTGAAAGAGAAAATATTCCGCGTCCGAGGGCTGTCCTGCCTTGAATCTGAGGCTTGAGAAAAGAGAATTTTGAAGTCAGCTCTTCAAAAAGCCTGAGATTTGTGCTATAATTAAAAACAGTGGGTTTAACAATACGATCCATTTACATCGCTCCTTTTGAGTAATGTATATTAAAACAGATTTCATTTTATTACAAGGAGACAGCAATGAACTTTGAAGAAAAGACCTTAAAGGTCAATGAGATTTATAACGGAAAAATAATCAAGCTTCATGTTGATGAAATTGAGCTTCCCGACGGCAAAAAAGGTATAAGAGAAATTGTCGAGCATAGCGGTGGTGTTTGTGTTGCCGCAGTGACAGACGAAAATGAGCTTTTCTTTGTCCGTCAATATCGCTATCCCTATAAAAAGGTTCTGCTTGAGCTTCCGGCTGGAAAGCTTGAAAAGGGCGAAGACCCTTTAAGAGCGGGAATCCGTGAGCTTGAAGAGGAATGCGGTGTTATTGCCGAAGAAGTCATTCCCATGGGTACGGTTTATCCGACTGTGGCTTATTGCAGTGAGGTTATTCACCTTTTTGCCGCAAAAAAGCTTAAAAGGTCACATCAGCACCTCGATGAAGACGAATTTCTCAGCACCGAAAAAATCAAGCTTGAAAAAGCCGTTGAAATGGTTATGAACGGTGAAATTTCCGATTCAAAAACCGTTGCTCTTGTGCTTAAGCTTAACAATCTTATTAAGGAGAACAAGTTCTGATGAAAAATTTTATCCTTGCCTCAAATTCTCCAAGAAGAAAAGAGCTGTTAGAGGGTGTCGGCTTTGACTTTCAGGTCATTGCCTCCGATGCCGACGAGAGCATTAGTGAAGAACAAGCTCCAAATGAGCTTGTTATGAGCCTTGCCACGCTCAAAGCAAAAAGTGTTTTCAAGAATCACACCGACAGTGTTGTTCTCGGCTGTGACACCGTTGTCGAATATAACGGCACTGTTCTCGGAAAGCCGAAGGACAGACACGACGCAAAGAGAATGCTTACCCTGCTGTCCGGAAAGGTTCATAATGTGCATACGGGTGTATGCATCATGGACAAAAACGAAACAGTGACCTTTGTCAGCACTGTCAGTGTTGAATTTTACGAGCTTTCCCAAGCGCTTATTGACAGCTACCTTGCCACCGGAGAAAGCGACGACAAGGCAGGTGCTTACGGCATTCAAGGCTTAGGCAGTCTGCTTGTCAGAAAAATCAGCGGAGATTATTTTTCCGTTGTCGGACTTCCTCTTGCCGAATGTGCAAGAGCTCTTAACTGCTTTGGCATAACTGCCGAAAAAACGGGTATCAGAACAGATTAAGCATAATTTTCAGCTTAACACCCTTTATTAACATTTACTGCGGTTTCTTGACTTAGAAATGTAATAATGCTATTATATAATTCGTAAGATTGAAGTGTATCAAAAGGAGATGAAAATGATGACTGTAGAAAAGCTTAAAAATTTTGAACCGCTTTTCGGTTCATGGACTGTTGAAAGCAAAATTGCCGAAGGCAGATATTCAAAGGTTTTTAAGGTTGCCAAGGTTGAAGACGGTCAGGTTCGCCGTCAATGTGTCAAGACGGTCAAATTCCCTTCGGGTAATGAAGAGCTTAATGAGGTAATTTCTTCCGGTGTATATCAGAATGTTCAGCAATATCTTGACGAGGTTGAGCTTTCCGTCAGGAAAAACATGGATAAAATGCTCTCACTCAGAGGCAACAAAAACATCGTTTGCTTTGATAACTATACCATAATCAAAGAAAAATCCTGTTTCTATCTCGTCATACTCATGGAGCTTCTCAAGCCATTAAACGATTACTTAAAGGTTGACTCGGCAGTTCAGAACGATGTCATCAAAATCGGCACGGATCTTTGTAACGCTCTTGAGGGCTTCCGTGAAATCGGAATCATTCACCATGAGATAAGGCCCGAAAACATCTATGTTGACAGCAAGGGTAATTTCAAGCTGGGCGATTTCGGTGTTTGCAAGGGCAGATTCGGAGAAGACAAGGTTGTTTCCTCTTATATCGCTCCTGAGCTTTACAACAACGGCACTATCGACATCAGCTCCGACATATACTCGCTCGGAATTTTGCTTTACAAGCTGCTTAATAACAACCGACTCCCCTTTTTGCCGTCATACCCCTCACCGATTTCTCTGTCCGACAGAGAGCTTGCATTTGAAAGACGAATCAGAGGTGACCTTTTCCCCGCACCCTCAAATGCAACTGCCGGACTTGCGACTGTCATTTTTAAAGCAACAGCCTTTAAGGCACATGAAAGATACATCGAGCCGTCTCAGCTGCTTCGTGACCTTGAAGCAAATTACACCTATGCGCCACCAATACAGCCGGTGACTCCACTTTACACTCCGACGGTCTCCCATGACCCCTCCGCAGCCTACGGCGTTCCGCTTTATGCAGATAACAATGAAGCTTCTCAAGGCTACAATGACGAATATTATGACCAAAAAAGTGAATTTGATGAGGCTTTTTCCGACGATGACGACGATGATGATTTCTCGGACACAGTTGAAAAGGTCGATAAGAAATGGTATTTCATCATCGTTGCTCTTGTGATTATTCTTGCTGTCGCAATCGGCTTTGTTGCCAAGGGCGGAAAAGAAAAGGTGACGACAACAGCATCAACCACAACCACTCAAGCCATCACCTTCGGCTCGGAAACAACAACGGCACCGACGACCGCATCAACAACCGCTTCCACGACGGAATCAACGACTGCTTCCACAACTGCCTCGACAACAGTTAAAACAAGCACTGATGCACCCTCTGCCGTCACAACGACAACAGACCCCAGCACCACAAAAGCCACTACCACAACACAAGCGCCGTCCTCCACCACTCAAACAACCGAGACAAGCACAACCGAAACAACAACCGAGCCTGTTTATGTTGAGCCGTCACTGTTCTATGATTTCAATGTTGAAGGCGGAGAAGATGAAAGCGGCAGAGTTTACACCTCTGTAAACGGCACTGTCGCAACGAGCTTCGGAAGTGGAAGAGATGCAACAGTCAAAATCAACGGACTTACGGGAAAAAATGCCACGGTTGATGAAAGCAAGATATACATCTATACTCTTGACGGAAATTCCACAGTTGATAAATCCAATGTAACTGCCACTCTTGTCAACGGCTCCGACGGTTCGGTTTCATGCTTTGTCAGTGCAAGCGATGAGAATTTCAAATATGATCCTGAAAATTACCAATACTTTATTTGCATTGAAGAAGAAGCAATCAAAACCGACAAAGCTATAAACCTCGGTCTTCAGGTCAGAGTTTGATTAAAAACACACTGAGCAAAATTGAATAAGACAAAAAGGGATTCTTTGCGTAAAGCTTAAAGAGTCCCTTTTGAATTATCGGGTGCGTGAAAATACGGAACTGTTGCAACAAATAATGACAGCACCGTGTTATTTTTTTCTTTACAAACAGAGGATTTAATGATATGATGAAAAAAACACTGAATTGGAGGTAAGAATGAAAAAACGACCTTTCACAAGAAAAGAGCTTAAATATTACTCTCGCATGGCAGCAGAAGCTTATGTTAACGATCCCGTTCATTCCTATGCGACAAAAAGCGAAAAAATGAGAAAGCGCTATGTTTATCACTTCATGATGGAGCGTCTTTCGACCTCAAACAGGGAAGATATTATATATGAAGATGAAGAAAAACGAGGAATTTGTGTCTGGCGTCAAGCACATAACGAATATGACCTTTTCGATTTTCTTCTATGCCCCAACTATATCTTTTTGGCTTTGTATCTTCCAAATACAATAAAAACTCTTTCGGCTTACGGCCATCTCGATGTTAATGTTTTCCCCGAAAACACTTACATCATTTCCCCTGTTTTTGTTGACCCTCGGCATCAGGGCAAGGGCATTGCAACAAAGCTCATAAAAGACGGAATTAAAGACCTCACCGCAAAGGGCTATCAGCTCGGACTTGAAGCACAGGACGAAAAAAATGTACGCTTTTATGAAAAGCTCGGCTTTAAAACCATCAGGCACGACCATTGGGAAAAAGAAAACATTGATAATTATTACATGATGTATAAAGGAGAATAATATGCTTATATTCGAAAACAACAAGGTTTTTGTCCTTGAAACCGAAAACACTCACTATGTTATGGCAGTTGACAGCGAGGGTGTACTCAACCATCTTCACTGGGGCAAAAAATGTAACATTGAAGATTATGCTTCAACCTACATTTCACAGGAGAGAAACTCAAACCATTCTTCAAGAGATTTGTCAAAAACCGAATATCTCCCCTATGGCGGCACGGTTTACAGACCTGTTTGCCTCATGGCTACATATCCGGACAAATGCAGAGAGTCACTGCTCTTATATAAGGACTTCAACATCAGTCAAGAGGATGATGCTTTTCTTCTTGAAATTATCCTTAAAGATGAGCCTTATGACCTTGAGGTTACTCTTTGCTATAAGCTCAGAGAAAACACCGATATCATTGAAAGATATACAAAAATAAAAAACAACTCAAGCTCCCCTGTCATCTTGAACAAAATTTCATCTGCGGAATTTAATTTCCCATCGCTCAGACCTTACACCTCAACTAATTTTAACGGCTCATGGGGTGCTGAATTCAGAGCTGAAAGCACACAGGTGAAAAACGGCGTGCTTACTTATGAGAACAAAAAGGGCGGAAGCAACCACACTGTAAATCCGATGTTCATTCTGTCGCAAAATGCAGATGAAAAGCAAGGCGATGTTTTCTTTGGTGCGCTTGCCTGGACAGGAAATTACAAGACGGAAATTTCAAGAGATTTTTCCGGTTTAACAAGGGTCGTCATAGGCTTGAACGATTTCGACTTCTCATATAAGCTCCACTCCGGTGAGGAATTTACAACGCCTTCGGTTTTCTGCGGACACACAAAGGGCTTTGCCGAAATGAGCAATCAAATGAACGCATTTGCCGTGGAGAATATTCTGCCAAAAAGCTTTGCAAAAGAGCCTTTACCCGTTCTTTACAACAGTTGGGAAGCCACATTTTTCTCTGTCAGCTCATCGGGTCAGCAAAAGCTTGCCGAAATTGCCGCTTCAATCGGCTGTGAGCTTTTTGTCATGGACGACGGCTGGTTTGGTCAAAGAAAAGACGATCATGCAGGCTTAGGCGACTGGTATGTCAACAAAGAGAAGTTTCCCGATGGACTTAAACCCCTTATCGACAAGGTTAAATCCCTCGGTATGCGTTTCGGACTGTGGTTTGAGCCGGAAATGGTAAATCCCGACTCCGACTTATACCGCACTCACCCAGATTGGACATATCACTATGAGACAAGGACACCGTCACTTTTGCGTAATCAGTTGGTTTTGAACCTCACAAGAGCTGATGTGCAGGAATATGTGTTTAAGTGTATGGACGATATGCTTTGTGAATACGACATCAGTTATATCAAGTGGGACATGAACAGAGCTTATTCTGAAACGGGTGGAGAAAATCTCGAAAATCCGCAGGAGCTTTGGTATCGTCACATTAAGGCTGTTTACGATATTGCCGACAGGCTCAAGCAAAAGCATCCGAATTTGCAGCTTGAATGCTGTGCTTCCGGTGGTGGCAGAGTGGATTTAGGCTCACTTTCCCACTTTGACATGGTTTGGACAAGTGACAACACCGATCCGGTTGACAGGCTTGAAATTCAGCACGGATATTCTCTGCTTTATCCCATCAAGTGTATGCGTGCATGGGTAACAGACACCAACAGAGATTCACGACCGAATGACTGGGATTTGCGTTTCAATGTTGCAATGCAAGGCTCACTTTCAATCGGAGGCAATCTTCTCAAATATGATGAAAAAGAGCTTGAAATACACCGCAAGTACATCGCAATGTATAAAGAAATCAGAAACACAGTTCAATTCGGCAAGCTTTACCGCCTTGCAGATTTCAAAAATGACAGCATTTACGCTACTGAATATGTTGACGACGAACAAGGTGTACTCTTCCTTTGCACAAGTGCAAACTCTTTCTTCAACGACAAATTTTATCACATCACTCTCAACGGTCTTGAAAAAAACGCAAGCTATAAAATGTGCATCGACAATGAAGAAAAGGTCTTTTCCGGTGGATACCTTATGAATGTCGGACTCGACTTTGACATGGGTGGCACATTAAGCTCAAAGATCATAATATTCAAAAAATGCAATTAAGCGCCGAGAAAGGCGGGCAAATCGCCCACCGATGAAACAGCGCAACAAGGGGGCTTCCTTCGGATAACAAATCCAAGGAGGCCCTTTAAGTATATCAAGAAGAAACGGAAAAAGTTATTCCCAAAATAAGCTTCAAATTTTCAAAAATCTTTTGTTTTCTGCTTAACAGCCACCGTTTTTGAAATGAATATTGCAAAAAATATAAGTCAGTTAAATTTTTTTGATTTTTTTGTCAAAAACCCTTGACTTTTTCAGATTATAGTGATATAGTATACAAGCACTCGAGAGAGAAACAAATGCGAGAGTGGCGGAATCGGCAGACGCGCACGTTTGAGGGGCGTGTGTAGCAGTACGTACGGGTTCAAGTCCCGTCTCTCGCACCAAACCTGAAAAATCCGAACCAAATTTTCCTAATAGGAAATGGGTTCGGA
>CAZBFI010000069.1:0-9839 GCA_964491165.1 uncultured Faecalibacterium sp. | reverse complement strand
TAATAACACAATGGTATTTTTAATTTTTTTATAAAGTTTTAACTTTATTTTGTGCCTTTTGTCAAATCTCTTTTCATATCATCAGCACCCTTGAGTGAAAATTTCATGCTTAAGCTCTCAGTCGGACAGCTTTTCACACAAAGTCCGCAGCGTATACATTCGACGGAATTAAGCTCACTTCTGACATCAATATTCATCTTGCAAGCCTTGTTGCATTTTTTGCAGTCGATACATTTTTCTTCATCATTTTTGATTCTCAGAACCGAAACCTTATTAAACAGTGAATATATAGCACCTAACGGACAAATGTATTTGCAAAACGGCCGATAAATGACAATGGAAAGCAACACCGTAACACCCAAAATCAAGCCCTTATAAGTGAAAAGGAAACCGACAGAGCTGCGTATGGCATCATTAACAGCAACAAGAGGTATTCCCCCAAGAAGCATACCCGACGGACAGATGTACTTGCAAAACCACGGTGTGCTTGTTCCGTAATCGTCGAGAGCAAAAAGCGGAAGTATTATAACAAAAACAAGCAAAATCACATACTTTAAGCACCTCAACAGCTTATCGCCTTTGAATGTGCCGATTTTTTTGAAAAACGGCAGCTTATTCAAAATATCCTGAACGAGTCCGAACGGACAAAGCCAACCGCACACTAATCTTCCGAATATCGCTCCGACAAAAATAAGAAAGCCCGAAACATACAGTGTTATTTTATGCTCTGAGCCTATAACCGCCTGCAAAGCACCTATCGGACAAGCACCGAGCGCACCGGGACACGAATAGCAATTAAGACCGGGCAGGCAAAACCTTTTTGATGTGCCTGTGTATATCTTGCCTTGAACGAAGCCGGTTACAAAGCTGTTTGTCAAAACAGTCCATAACAGCTGCACCGTTAAGCGTGGCTTATCGCTTTTTGAAAACCTTCTTTTTTTATCCAATTCCTATACACTCCAAGCATATTCTTATCGCCTTGATAAGCACTGTTGATGCTTCACCGCGAAAATATCCGACAACTGTCAGCACAGCGCCGAAAACCGCAAGCATAAGCCCGAATTTTCCCGAAAACTCTTTTTTCATCTGAACACCTCTTTTTGATTATATCATAATCCCCCGTTTTTTTCACCCGTTTAACAAAAAGTTTTCTAATTCTCACATTTGTTCTCAACAAGAAAAATATTTCAATATACAAAGAATATAATTATCTTAATTTCGTGAAAGGGAATAAAAAAATGAAGTTTAAAGAAAAAGGTAAAATTCTAAAGCGTGCGGCTTATGTTGCTTTTCCTCATTCACTGCCGATTCTGGCAGGCTACGGTTTTCTCGGACTTGCTTACGGCATACTGATGAGTGTGAACGGATTCAGTCCCCTTTTCACCCTTGTGATGTGTCTGATTGTTTTCGGCGGTTCAACTCAAATCGTCGCTGTCAGCCTCCTGACAGCACCCTTTGACCCTCTGAACTCCTTCATCATCACCTTTGTCCTTTGTGCAAGGCATATATTTTACGGCATCTCAATGCTCGAAAAATATCGCAATCTCGGCTTAAAAAAGATCTATATGATTTTCGGCATGGTTGACGAAACCTTTTCCATCAATTATTCGGCAGAGCCTCCCGAAGATGTTGACAGAGGCTGGTTCATGTTCTTTGTCACTGCTTTTGACCACTTATATTGGATTCTCGGCTCAACTGTCGGTGCGATTTTCGGAACAATGATAAAATTCAGCACCGAAGGAATCGACTTTGTTATGACAAGTATGTTCACAGTTATCTTCCTTGAGCAATGGAAAAAGGATAAATCTCATTTGAGCGCCTTATTGGGTCTTGGAATTTCACTTGTTTGTCTCATTATTTTCGGAGCTGATAATTTTATCATTCCGTCAATGATCGGAATTTTTATCGCTCTCACAGCTTCAAGACCTTATCTTGAAAAGAAAACGGAGGTGCTTTCAAATGAGCTTTAAACATCAGGTTATCACTGTCGCAATGATAATACTCGCAACCTTGATTATGCGCTTTTTGCCGTTCATTCTTTTTCCCGACAATAAGCCCACACCTAAATTTATCCATTATCTCGGAACAGTGCTTCCGGCTGCCGTTTTCGGTTTGCTGATAATTTATGCGTTGAAAAATGTCTCTGTATTTCAAGGCAGTCACGGCATACCGGAGCTTATTGGAATATTGGTGACAACTGTTGTGCATCTTTGGAAAAAGCAGATGCTTTTATCAATTTCGGCAGGCACTATCTGTTATATGCTGCTTGTTCAGTTTGTGTTTTAACATTCAAAAAATAACTTAAAAGGTTTCTTTCGGCTGTCATTTGGGAAAGAAGCCTTTTTTTCATATTAAATCAATCCCCTCGTTTTTTCTTTTCAATGTTTTTTTCACCGGAAAAGTGGCAAGAATAAAGCGAGGTGATTTTTTTGATTAACATTATGCTTCGTGGTTTGATTGTTTATATAACCCTCATATTGAGTGTCAGGCTCATGGGAAAACGACAAATCGGTGAGCTTCAGCCGTCAGAGCTTGTGACGACCTTTCTGTTGTCCGAGGTAGCTTCCATGCCGTTGCAAAACAAGGATATTTCAATTCTTTCATGCCTTATTCTTATCTTTATGATAGTCGGACTTGAGCTTTTATTCTCTGTTCTTGCCGTTAAATCCAAGCTTTTCAGAACATTCATTCAAGGAAGCAGCGCACTCGTCATAAAAGACGGAAAAGTGCTTCAAAAGAAAATCAGTCAGATACGATATAGCATTGACGATCTGCTTGAATCATTACGGCTCAAAGATGTGTTTGACATTTCCGATGTTAAATATGCTTATGTTGAAACAAACGGCTCTTTGAGTATCTTGCTGAAGGACTCAGCAAAAAATGTTACTGTCAAGGATTTGAAGCTGCCCGAAAAATCGACACAGCTCCCCTGCCTCGTTGTAAGCGACGGCAAAATTCTTGAAAAGGATTTTGAGCTTTGCAACATGACAAGGGAAAAGCTCGAAAAATTGATTTCAAAAAACGGGCTTAAAGCAAGTGATATTTTCATCATGACGGCAGACAAAAGCGGAAAATATAACATCATTGAAAAGGAGAAAAAGAATTGAAAAGATTATTTGTGGCTTTTGCCTTGATTTGTCTTTCTGTTGCACTCTGTTTTTTCAGCAGCAGACAGGTTGAAAATCACACAGTAAAAATGCAGGAGGAATTAAGGGAGATTGCAAAGGTGATTTCTCAAAAGGACACCGACAAAGCACAAGCAATGCTCACCGAAGCGGGAAACTCATGGCAGGAAACGGAAAAGCTTTTCAGCATGATTGTCGATGCCGAAAAAATCGAAGAGGTCAGCATCGGCTTTTCAATGATAAAGGCGAATCTTTCGGACAAGAACATTGAACACGCTCTTGAAAGGCTGCGTGAATGTGAGCTTATGCTCGATGAAATTGCAGAAGATGAAAAGCTCAGCATAAAAAACATTATGTAACCGAGTGTACCAAAGCTGAAAGCACTCTGCCTTAATGATTAAAGGGACTCTTTAAGCCTTACAGCTAAAGAATCCCTTGATTTTATTTAAAATACATATAAAGCTGACACTTGATCATGCCGTTATAAAGCTTTCTTCTTTTGTCTGCCTTGCGTCCGAAAAAGACCTCAAAGTCCTCCGACGGACTGATGACATTATATGCCCAGCCTCGTTTTTGCGGAAACACCTTTCCCATTGCTTTATAGATTTCCTCTGCATCCTTTAATTCAAGAAGCCTTTCACCGTATGGCGGATTGCATATAACCGTTCCCTTTTCGCTCTTGGGCGTGAAGCTTCTCACATCTGCTTTTTCCAATGTGATATATTTGTCAACACCGGCTCGCTTTGCATTTGCCATGGCAAGCTCTAAGCTTTTTCCGTCGATATCAGATCCGTAAGCCACGAACTGTGAATCGGCAATTGCAAGGCTCTTCGCTCTTTCTCTTTCCTCATTCCAGATGCTTTCGGGAATACAGTCCCATCTTTCAGCGCTGAAATGTCTGTTTACACCCGGTGCGATATTATTCACAAGCATTGCGCCCTCAATGAGAATAGTGCCACTGCCACACATGGGATCATAAAGTGTATGATAAGGTCTCAGCCTTGAAAGACAGCACAGCGAAGCTGCAAGTGTTTCCTTAATCGGAGCGCCGTTTGCTTCAAGGCGATAGCCTCTTTTGTGCAGTCCGTAACCCGAGGTATCAATAAGCAGGCTGACCTTGTCCTTCATGATCGAAAACTGAATTTGATGTATCGGTCCGGTTTCCTCAAACCACGAAATATTATATTTTGATTTCAATCTTTCAACAACAGCCTTTTTGATTATCGACTGACAGTCGCTCACACTGAAAAGTGTTGAGTTGAGAGAATATCCCTTAACGGGGAAAGCATCAAAAGCACCTATCCATTCTTCCCAGTTAAGAGCCTTTGTGCCTTGAAAAAGCTCCTCAAAGCTTCTTGCCTCAAAGCTTCCGACAAGGATCTGTATTCTTTCGGCATAACGGCAACAAATGTTTGCTCTTGCAAGAATATGCTCATCGCCCGAAAAAAGAACTCTTCCGTTTTCCGAAACGACATTTTCAGCCCCCAACGCTTTAAGCTCATCTGCAATAAGCTTTTCGAGACCGAGTAAACATGGAATGACAAAATTTATTTTCATAAGAAGCTCTCTTTCTTTAAATAATCAATAAAAGGGTCTCAAAAACCGAATGAAAAAGCAATATGCACAAAGCTTAATCTTAAACCCTGAGGCTGTAAAAAAACATAAGTTTCCTTACAGCCTCAGAAATTATATCATAAAAATTAAATTAAATCAATCGATATCGGGAATAATCAAACCGTAACCGCCGTCTTTTCTTGCATAAACAACACAAATTTTTCCGTCTGCACTGTTAAGAAAAACATAAAATTGATGATCAAGAAGATTCATCTGCAAAATAGCTTCCTCGACACTTTGCGGTTTGAGTGAAATTTCCTTTGAACGAACAACATCATAATCGTCCTCCGGTTCAAAGGTATCAATTGCATCGTATGCCTCAAAAGCGCCTTGCCTGAGCTTCTTTTCAACTCTCGTTTTGTTTTTGCGAATCTGACGAACAATCGAATCGGCACAGCGGTCGAGTGCGTCGTTCATGTTCTGAGCTCTCTCTTGAGAACGGAAGATATAGCCGTCATGAAAAATAGTGACCTCAACGATCTGCTCGTTTTTCTCAACCGTTGCTGTTATCTTTGCCTCAGCGTCCGAGTCGAAAAACTTTTCAACCTTTTTCAGCCTTTTTTCAGCTCTTTCCTTGAACGAATCTCTTGGTGTGCATTTTCTGCCGATAACTGTAATTTTCATATCGTCAGCTCCTTTCTGTAATTGCCCTTCTCAGAAAAGCTTAATAGCTCAGAAGTTTCCTTCTGTAAGGTTATTATAGCACAGCAAGAGTGAAAAATAAAGATTATTTCAACAAAAAATACCAGAACGAGCTATGTTTTTTATTGATATGTACCAAAACAATAAAGTATAAATGAGTGTTATGAAGCTCATATAACATAAAGCTTCCCATGAGATTTCTCTCACAGGAAGCATACTTAAATAATTATTGTTTCATGCGTTATTACTTTTAGCTGTAATTCAGCAGTTGACATATTCGTTGTATATTCTTTCGACTATATCGTTCATCCGGTCAAGATTATTCTCAATTTCATAAACAAGCTTAAATTGATTCCTTGCTCTGACAAGATTATGATCCTCATAAGCTGTCTTGAAATATACATCTCCGTCAAGATAATCTGTCAAAAATCTTACTGCACATTCAAAAGTCATCAGCTTTGCCGAAAAAGCAAGGTTTTTGACCTCTGCCTTTGTGAGTGCAGTTGCACAAGCAGAAAGGAAGCCTCTTGTGAAGCTTTCAAAAAGAGAAAGTGAAAGCTGAACCTTTTCAAGATCCTTTTCATCCTCGGCAGCAGTGTTTCCACCGAAACGAATCGCATCACCGAAATCATAAAGCGAAAAACCGGGCATAATCGTGTCAAGGTCAATGACGCAGATGCTCTCGTTGGTGTTTTTGTCAAAGAGAATATTATTAAGCTTTGTGTCGTTGTGAGTAACTCTCAAAGGAATCAGTCCGTCACGATAAAGCTTCAGAATTTTTCCGCAATCGGCTTCTCTTGAAAGTGCAAATTCAATTTCCTTTTCAACCTCCGACACACGACCCTTTACATCAGCCTTGATTGATGCCTTGAGATTATCAAGACGCTTTGGTGTGTTATGAAAATCCTTGATGATCTCATGCAGGTTTTCCATTGGATAACCGCTGAGGTTCTTCTGGAAAAGTCCGAAGCTTCTGCCCGCATTTTCAAAAACGGAGGGATTTTTGATGATGTTTATTGTGTAAGAATTATCAATGAAATGATATATTCTCCAGCATTTATTATCGTGATAATGATAATATTTTCCGTCGTTTGCAGGGATAAAGCTCAAGGTTTCACGGTCGGGATTGCCACCGTTTTCTTCAATCTTTTCTCTCAAAAAGCTTGTCACACCGACAATATTATTCATCAAGCGGTCAGGATCCTTGAAAACCTTTGTGTTGATTCCCTGAACAAGATATTTTTTAATCTCATCGCCATCATTAAAAAAAGCAACGAATGTTGTATTTATATGGCCGTCATGCATGACCTCAAGGTCAACAAGCTCTCCGTTAATGCCGAAATTCCGGCAAACATCAACTATTTCTGTATTGTAATTCATTTCTGTAATTACCTTTCATTTATTATTATTTGCGCAAAGCTTTCCGGATTATGAAAGCCTAAGGATAAGGTTGTCATCTTATTGAACGAATCATAGTGCGGCTTTTCGGTAAGGTCACCGCATTTATAAAAATTGCCCTTTAAAGCACAGCTTTTCACAGTGAAGCTTTCGTTAAACACTTCACTTATAAGCTCTTGAGGGATAAAAAGCTCAAGACTCCATCCGTTGTCCGTAATTTCTGTTTTCACCTGAGCTTCATAAGCTGTAAGGCTCTTGACAAAAACTCTGTTTTCTCTGCCGGCTCCGAACTGACAGAGATATGCTCCGTTGGGATTCATCTCAAAATTAAGATATTCCTTTCGGTGAGGAAACGGACAGATGAAAAACTCCATGCAGCTGTCCTCCCAAATGTTTTCATCTCTTTTTGTGTTGACACATCTGAGATTGGTTTCATCTGTTTTCATTTTGACAAAAATGCCCTTTTGCTTGACAAAGCACATTTTAAAATATGTATTATAATGAACCTCGCCGTTCCAATTTGAAAATTCAAGTTTTCCCTGTTCAACCTCATCCCATAAGGCGCTGTTTTCAAACGCAAAGGTTTCGTAAGTTTTAATTTTAATTCAGCTCTCTTTCTTTAAATAATACATTCTTGAATCATTGTCGAAAATGATTCTTGCCGTAAGAGGATTACTTCCCGTTTGAATCGGCTTAAAGCCTGAATTCATGAGAGAATCGCCACCGATTACATATTCTTCCTTCTCAATCGGAATACGGGCAATATCGCAAACAGCATCATAAAAGGGGCTGTCTTCCGTCTTGATATTAACCGGAAGCAGATGAACAAATAAGCTGCCGAAATCCTTGATGTTGATAATCTGAGGGCGGTTTTTAAGCCGATAATCGAAGCTTTCGTCAAGCCCTGTGAAGCGGATTATATCGGAGGCATTATTGGTTTCGTAACGGTTCACAAAATAGCCGAGCATGGATTCTGTTTTATCCTTGCTTGTTATCTCCCAGATGCAGACTCTCGGGTCTTTGAAAACATCTCCGATTCTTTTAAATTCGCCATACTGCAAGAGCATACGGTGACGCTTATAATATTCAATCTGTTTTTTCACGGCGGCACGCTCAAACCTTGTGAATTTTGTAACATCAAGCTCATAGCCTAAAAGTCCGAATGCCGCAACATTAAAGCGATTTTCAATGTTTGAATAACGCAGGTCATGGAAGGTCACATCACCGCTGACATGCATCGTCATAACAGACTGAGGGTAGCCATAGGAAGTACCCGTCTGAATGGACTGCCTGTCGAGAGCATCGGTGTTGTCACTTGTCCAGCATTGAGGCATATAGCAGAAGGTTGCAAGGTCAAAACGATTACCGCCCGAAGAACAAGCCTCAAAAAGTATTTGCGGAAACCTCTGAGTAAGAGTGTCCCAAATTTTGTAAAGTCCGATGATATATCTGTGGAAAAATTCGCCGCTTCTTGCTCCCTTTCTTCTTGAAAAAACATCGGAAAAATGACGGTTGCAATCCCATTTGATATATTCAATATTTCCGCTGCGGAAAACATCTGTCATCGTATTTATTATGTATTCGCAAACATCATCTCTCGTAAGATCAAGCACAAACTGATTTCTGCTTTGAGACGGCTCATATTTATCGGTAGTAACTGCCCAATCGGGATGAAGCTTATACAGTTGACTGTCGGGATTGACCATTTCCGGCTCAACCCACAAGCCGAATTTAAGACCGATTTCATTGATTTTTCGGCTCAAGCCGTCAATTCCGTCGGGAATTTTCTTTTTGTTCACTGTCCAGTCACCGAGACCTGCCCTGTCATTGTTCCTTTTTCCGAACCAGCCGTCATCAAGCACAAACATTTCGGCTCCGATATCCTTTGCCGCAGCTGCGATTGAAAGAATCTTCTTTTCGTCAAAATTAAAATAAGTTGCTTCCCAGTTATTGACAAGAATCGGGCGTTCTCTGTGCTTCCAATAGCCTCTGACAATATGCTCTTTGACAAATTCATGCATATTACGGCTCATTCCGTTAAGTCCCTCACTGCTGAAGGTAAGAACGCTTTCAGGTGTGTCAAAATAATCGTTCTTTTTGACAAGCCACTCAAATTCAAACGGGTTGATTCCGTTTTGAATCCTTAAAATGCCGTGAGTTCCCGTTTCAGCCCGTGCAATATGGTTGCCGGAATATACAAGATTAAAGCCGTAGCACTCCCCTGTTTCCTGTGTGCATTCATCACGCTTCACTGCAAAAAACGGATTGTGCCTGTTCGACGAAAAGCCTGTAATTGAGCCGATTTCACATATTCCGCTGCTAAGCTCATGCTCATGCTTATATCTTTCTCTCGACCATGCTCCGTCAAAGGTAAGCATGGTATAGTTACCCTTGGGAAGATCAAGCTGCATACTCATCATTGAACGGATTTTAATTGGATTTTCACTTTTATTTATAAGTCTTGCACTTCTTGTAATTATGTTGCAATTTTCAAAAACAGTGTAAAGAAGATGAAGCTCTGCACCGATAACCTCATCTTCAAGCACAACTGTAAGTGTCTCACTTTCACCGTAGCTCGACGGCATACCCTTTAATTCGGGCTTAGCCTTTGTGATACCAAAGGTTTTGAATTTGAAATCGGTTGTATACACATCGTCAAAGCTCAAAAGCTGAATTGCAGGCTTTCTGAAATCACCCTTTCCGTATGAAGAATATTCAAGCGGAATATGGTCAAGGGATAAGCTTGTATCCTGCTGACTGTAAGCAACTGAATTGGGATAACCCTGCTTATGCTTATCATAAAGATGAGTATATGAGGGTGTGCTTCGGATTTTTTTGCCGTAATACAAAGCTTCAAGCTGACCGCTTTTCAGCACTCTGAAAATATAACTTGTCTTTTCGGTTTGAAGGTGAAAGACATTATCTTCATTTGTAATAATCATCTTTTTTTCTTCCTTATCATTTTATGTTTTCCTGAGCATTAAGATTAAAAGCAGAATAAATCCTGTACTTCAACCTCAACACTCGTTCATTTTTCGCATTATATTTATTATATAATTT
>CAZBFI010000068.1:6430-9904 GCA_964491165.1 uncultured Faecalibacterium sp. | reverse complement strand
AGCGCCACCTTGCCAAGGTGGAGGTAGCGAGTTCGAGCCTCGTCATCCGCTCCAAAATGCCATCGCAATAAGCGGTGGTTTTTCTTTGGAAAAAAGCCGGAAAAATATTATTTAATTGAGTTTTTATGTGGAATAATACTTGATTTTTCTTTTTCCGTGTTGTATAATAAATCCCATGATTGAACAAATACGGAGAGTTGTCCGAGCTGGCCGAAGGAGCACGATTGGAAATCGTGTAAGTCGCTAAAACGGCTTCGAGGGTTCGAATCCCTTGCTCTCCGCCAACAAAAAAGCCTCTTTTGTCGAAAGACAAAAGGGGCTTTTTTGAACTAAGTGTGCCTTACGGCACGATAAGTGCATTTTGTGCGTCAGCGCGGGACTTCTCTTATCACTTATTCGTTGATGGGTCAACACAATCAAAGGCACGAACCGAGGCTAAACCGCCAATGTGTATTGCCTTGCAAATAACATAAACACGATGTATAATTAAACAAAGCTTGATACGGTAAGATTGAGAAAAAATAAGGCGAGGGGGATGTTCTTTTGAGCGAGATAATTGACATAAAAGCTGTTTCGTCACTTGTTAAGCTTTACGACAGTGATAAGCTGCCGGAGGACGAGCTGAAAGGTTTTTCGGCACTGAAAAACGAAAAGAAATCGTTTCAGATTTTGATTGAAACGGAGGATGAAACGCAGGTATCCTTTTTTGCCGAAAGCGACTTGAAAAATATTAAGGCTTATTCGGTCGAATATGTTAAATCCGATTTTCCCATGCGTACGGGGAATGCGGACAGCTACTACCGTTTAAGTCAAAGTGGGTATTATCCCGATTTGTTACTGCCGATTGAAAGCAACACCCTCACGCTGAAAAAGGGCATAAGCTCAATCTGGCTTGAAGTGGATTGCAACGGAAACGCTGTCGGAAAGCATGAGATTAAGGTGGCAGTCGGAGAAAAGAGCGTTTCGGTTGAGCTTGAAATAATCGACGCTTGCCTTGACTTTAAGGACTTTGTTTATACCTGCTGGTTTCACACCGATTGCCTTATGTCTTATTATCATTTTGGTGCGTTTTCAGAGGAATATTGGACAGTGTGTGAAAGCTTTCTCAAAACGGCAGCGGAATACGGCATGAGCTGTGTTCTGACACCGATTTTCACCCCACCGCTTGACACGCAGGTTGGCAAGGAAAGACCGACTGTTCAGCTTGTTGATGTTGAATGCGTTGACGGAAAATATTCATTCTGCTTTGATAAATTGACAAGGTGGATTGAAATGGCTCAACGCTGCAAAATCAAATATTTTGAGCTGTCACATTTTTACACTCAGTGGGGAGCAAAATCCGCACCGAAAATCATGGCGACGGTTGACGGGGAGTATAGGAAGATATTCGGCTGGGAAACAAAGGGAAGCAGTAAGGAGTACAGGCGTTTTCTTAAAGCGTTTTCGGTTGAATTGAAAAGCTATCTTGAAGAAAGAGGGCTTAAAGACAGAGTATTTATCCATGTCAGTGATGAGCCTGATATGAGAATGCTTTATTCATATAAAAAGGCGGCTGATTATATCCGTGAAATTTTCGACGGCTATAAAATCATCGACGCTCTTTCGGATTATTGGTTTTACAAGCTCGGCATCGTTTCAAATCCGATTCCGTCAAATGACCACATCGACAAATTTATCGGCAAGGTCGATAACCTTTGGGTTTACTATTGCAGCGCCCAGACAAAGCACTTTGTTTCAAACAGATTCTTTTGCAATGAAAGCCTGAGAACAAGGGTAATCGGATATCAGATGTACAAGTCCGATATAAAAGGCTTTTTGCATTGGGGCTATAATTTTTATTACACAAGGCTGTCGAAAAAGGCGATAGATCCTTATAAGGTGACCGATGCAGGAGGCGAATTTCCGTCGGGTGACAGCTTTATAGTCTATCCGGCAAAGGACGGCACGGCATATCATTCGTTGAGGCTTAAGGTGTTTTACGATGCCTTGCAGGATATGGCAGCGCTCAACACCTTGGAAAAATTGACGGACAAGAAAACCTGCCTTGATATAATTGAAGAAAACGGCAGAATAAATCTGAGCTTTAAAAATTATCCGCATGACGAGCGGTGGCTGCTTGAAAGCAGAGAAAGAGTCAACATGGCGATTAAGGGACTGTGAAGAACGAAAAAATTTATATTCCATTTCTTGACTTTTTTTGAAAAAGCAGTTTACTTTTTGTCGATGTAAAGTGTATAATAAATCCATAACAAGTGTGAAAGGTTGATAAAAATGACTTATGAGATGAGAATGGCTGTCATTATTGTCGCAGTGGTGATAGCGGTTTTCCTGATTTTGTATTTTGGCTTGGGCGTTGCGTTCTTCCTTTTTGCTCTGGGCAACAAAAAGAGACCCGACCCGACAGTCCCCTGCAAAAACAGTCTCTTTGAAAGAAATGCCGACAACGAAAACCTCATTGCCGGATACAAATGGTATGACAATACATACCATCAGGAGCTTATCATCAAAAACAGAGACGGAAAAAACATTCATGCGGCTCAGTTCCTTAACCCCTCAAACAGTAACACATGGGCAATTTGTCTGCACGGCTGGACAAATGTTAACCGTGAGATGTCAAGCTATGCCATGGAGTATTACAAAAGAGGCTTCAATGTGCTTTTGCCCGACCTCAGAGGTCACAACAACAGCGAGCATAAATTTGTGACAATGGGCTGGAATGACAGACTCGATATTGTTGACTGGATAAACAACATCGTCAAGGAAAATCCCAAGGCAAGAATCGTCATTCACGGCACTTCCATGGGTGGCGCAACAACAATGATGACAACCGGTGAAAAGCTTCCCGAAAATGTTGTGCTTGCGGTTGAGGATTGCGGATATGCAGGTGTCAAGGAAATTTTCACGGATCAATGTGTCAGAAAATATCATGTTCCGCCGAAAATAATCATGCCTCAGGCAAGCCTTGTCAACAAAATCGTCAACGGCTTCTTCTTCGGTCAGGCTTCATGCGTCAAGCAGCTCAAAAAGTCCAAAACACCCACTCTTTTCATTCACGGTGACAAGGATGATTTTGTTCTTCTTGAAAATCTTGAGCCGGTTTATAATGCCTGTGCAGCACCTAAGGAAAAGCACATTATCAAGGGTGCAGAGCATGCGGTTTCTTCGCATTGGTTCCATGAGGAATATTGGCAAATCGTTGACAGCTTTCTTAAAAAATACTTTGATGTTGCGGTTAAGTGATATTACCCATTAAGGAACGCAAGGATCTTGAAAAATACAGTCTGACAGATGCTTTTTTGACAAAGGTGTTTTGAAAAAGGAGCATCTGTTTTTGATTTTTGCTTTTTTTGTGAACAAATAAACAGCAGTCGATTTTTTCAATGATAATTATGCACTTATTTAGACTTTGAATGAATATTTTTATGTGTATTTTTAATAATTATTCATATTTAACGACTTTCTTTAAGCAAAAAC
>CAZBFI010000068.1:0-6420 GCA_964491165.1 uncultured Faecalibacterium sp. | reverse complement strand
AGCAAAAACTGTTGACAACGGCAGTTTTCGGTGATAGAATATCGGCACATTAAAAATTTGGAGGTATAAAGTAATGAAAAAGTTTTTAGCAATTGCTCTTGCTGCAATTCTTGTTTTCGCTCTTGCAGCTTGTGCAGGTAACAAAGCATCAGACGGAAATGCAACAAACGGCAACGCAACAGCAGGCAACGCAACATCAGGCGATGCAAAAGGTGTTCTCACCTTGGCAACAAACGCAGAATTCCCTCCCTATGAATATTACGAGGGTGACAAGGTTGTAGGTATCGACGTTGAAATCGCAAATCTTATCGCTGAAAAGCTCGGCATGGAGCTTGAGGTTGTTGATATCGCTTTTGAGTCAATCATCACAGGCGTTCAGGCAGGCAAGTATGACATGGGTATGGCAGGTCTTACAGTTGATCCCGACAGACTCCAGAAGGTTAACTTCTCCACATCATACGCAACAGGTGTTCAGTCCGTTATCGTTAAGGACGGCGGCAGCATCGAGAGCATTGATGACCTTGAAGGCAAGCTCATCGGTGTTCAGACTGCAACAACAGGTGACATCTACGCTTCAGACGATTACGGCGATGAAAATGTTATAAAGTATGACAACGGTGCAGCAGCAGTTCAGGCTCTCATCGCAGGCAAGGTTGATTGCGTTATCATCGACAACGAGCCGGCTAAGAGCTATGTTGCAGCTAACGAGGGTCTCAAGGTTCTTGAAACATCTTATGCAGTTGAGGATTATGCAATCTGCTTTGCAAAGGAAAACACAGAGCTTCAAAACAAGGTTGACACTGCTCTTAAAGAGCTTATCGACAACGGCTCTGTTAAGTCAATCATCGACAAGTACATTCCTGCTGAATAAGTAGCAGTTCTCAGATTTATAGTAGGGCGGCCTTTCGACCGCCCTTTCTTTGATGATACAGCTTGAAAGGGGCGAAGACGGATTATGATTAAACAGTTGTTCGGATGGATTGTTTCCATGTGGAACGCCTTTGTCAATGAATTTGTTTTTGTTTTCATTGAGGATAATCGCTATCAGCATATTTTAAAGGGCTTTGCAAACACAATGAAGATTACTGCCGGCTCACTTCTTGTCGGCATCGTTATCGGCATTATCGTTGCGGCGGTTCGTTCCTCCTTTGACAAAAACAAAGAGGCAATGTCAATTCACAAAAATATAGGCTATTATGTTCTTTGTGTCGTAAATTTCATTTGCAAGGTTTATCTCACCATTTTCAGAGGCACACCGGTTGTGGTTCAGCTTCTCATTTTTTATTTCATCATTTTTGCAAATGCGAAAAACGGTGTTCCCGTTGCGATTCTTGCTTTCGGCATTAACTCGGGAGCTTATGTTGCGGAAATTTTCCGTGGCGGTATTATGTCGATTGATGCCGGTCAGTTTGAGGCAGGCAGAAGTCTCGGCTTTAATTATTTGCAAACGATGAGACACATCATCATTCCGCAAATGTTCAAGGCTGTTTTGCCCACCCTCTGCAACGAATTTATCGCCCTTTTGAAAGAGACCTCGGTTGCAGGCTATGTCGGAATCATTGATCTTACCAAGGCGGGTAATGTTATTGCGGGACGAACCTTTTCGTATTATATGCCGCTCATCGCAGTTGCACTTATTTATCTTGTAATAGTTGTGATTCTCACATTCCTTGTCGGAAAGCTTGAAAGGAGGCTGCGTAAGAGTGAACGATAATAATGTACTCATTAAAGTTGTCGATCTTAAAAAGCACTATTCAAAAGCTACGGTTAAGGCACTCGACGGCATTAACTGTGAGATAAAAAAAGGTGAGGTTGTGGTTGTGATAGGCCCGTCGGGAAGCGGTAAATCAACTTTCCTGCGTTCCTTGAATCTTCTTGAAATACCCACCGGCGGAAAGATTATTTTTGACGGAGAGGACATCACCTCAGCTAAGGCAAACATCAACAAGCACCGTCAGAAGATGGGTATGGTTTTCCAGCACTTCAACCTTTTTCCGCACATGACGATAATGGAAAATCTCACCATTGCTCCGATTAAGCTTCTGGGAAAATCAAAGGAAGACGCCAATAAGAAAGCACAGGAGCTTCTTGAAAGAGTCGGTCTCGGAGACAGAGCTAACGCTTATCCGGATCAGCTTTCGGGTGGACAGAAGCAGAGAGTTGCAATTGTCCGTGCACTTTGCATGGAGCCTCAGGTTATGCTTTTTGATGAGCCGACGAGCGCACTCGACCCTGAGATGGTCGGTGAGGTGCTTGATGTCATGAAAAAGCTTGCAGAGGACGGAATGACAATGGTGGTTGTCACTCATGAAATGGGCTTTGCAAGAGAGGTTGCAACAAGAATTGTTTTCATGGATGAGGGTAAATTTATCGAGGAAAACACTCCCAAGGAGTTCTTTGAAAATCCAAAGAGTGCAAGAACGGTAGATTTTCTTTCAAAGGTTCTTTAATAGCTTACGGCAGGCATTTTCCAGATGCTTGCCGTCTTTTTTTGTCTGAAAACTGGCAGATTTTAATGTTATAACGAAAAAATTAACAAATCACAATTTGTTAACATTTTCTCAATCTCACTTTAAACAAAATCTGTCTTAATAGCAACGTCGTATTTTATTCGTGACAGAGTGACACTATTTTTTACTTAGAAATTTCTTGACTTTAAGTGCCGTTTTTGATATTATGTTATGTGGTTATATTGGGGTCTTAGGTTTAAAACCGAAGATTGTTGTTAATAAAAACTGATAATGAAAGAAGAGTGACTTACCGATGAAAAAGGAGTTTCCTTACAAGCTGTACGATCTGATACCGTCACAGCAGACTATGTATCTCATGTTCAAGTACACCTTCAGCAAGCAGATTTCTCAAATTCCGACATCTTTTTCAATCGAAGATGTTGACCTTGATTTTGACTTGCTGACAAAGGCTCTGAACATTGAAATTGAAAGAAATGACAGCTTGCGTTTGAAATTTGTCAAGGTTGACAAAACCATCAAGCAGTATTTTCTTCCCTCAATGAAAATCGACAAGGTTCCCTGCAAATATTTCCGTTCGGTTGAACAGCAGCAGGAATTTTTTGAAGCGGATGCAAAAACTCCCGTGCGTTTTGACAAGGGCGTCAATTTCAGAATCTATTTTTATAAGACAGCAAATGCCGGCAACGGTGTTTATTTCAATGTCAGCCATCTCAACATGGACGCACTCGGAGCTGTCATTTTCTATATTGACTTTATCTCGGTTTATAAGGCTCTTGCATCGGGCAGTGAGATGCCTGCACCCCTTGCTTCTTATGAAGAGTACATAGCAAAAGAGCTTAAAACAGTTGAAGAAAAGAAAAAATGGGACAAGCATGAGAATTGGTACCGTGAATATTTTGCAAAGGGCGGCGAGCCGTTTTATGCAGGCGTACACGGTCCGGAATTTCTTGAAAAAGCAAGAAAGAAGCAGAAGAATCCGAATCTGCGTGTCCCCGCAGCTTATAACCCCTTGCTTGACAAGTGTGACATGATCAGCGGACATATCGGCACAGAGGATGCAAAGAAGATTTTCGACTTCTGCAAGGAAAGACTCATCGCTCCCGAAAGCCTCTTCATGCTCGGCTTGCGTACACATTGCTCTGCTATCAATTACAGAACAGACGATGTGTTCATGATGGCAACCTGCTCAAAGAGAGCCGGAGTCAAGGAAAAGAAAATGAGTGGTTGCCTTGTTCAGCCGATTCAGGTTCGTACCATCATCCCCGAAACAGCAACCTTCACCGAGGCTCTTAATGAGTACACCTCGGTAAGAACTCAGCTTTATCGTCACATGGATTATCCGTACATCACAGCCCGTGATCTTTCAAGAGATATGTATAATTACAACCTCATTCAAGGCCCTGCCTGCATGATGTTCTCATGGATTCCCGTGCCGATTGACCTTGAACGCTTCGGCATCAAGTTCGATTTCAAGACTTATGACCTTGGCAGATATTTCACACCGCTTTACACTATCTGCTCCCCCGACCCTAAGGATAAGGGTATCAATCTTAATTATATGTACAGAGTTAAGCTTTCACAGAAGGAACATATAGAAGCACTCCACAAAAACACCGTTAAGGTTGTTATGGCAGGTATCGAAAATCCTAATATCACAATTAAAGAGCTGCTTGATATGTGTGAAGCTTAATTCAGATAAAAAAAGGATTGGAGAATCAGAATGCACATCGAGTTATCAAAAAAAGAAGTCAAAGAGCTTTTTAAGCTCAGAGAAAAAGTCCATGATATCGGCCCTCTCGGTTCAATCAAGGATATCTTCACAAGAAGTGAAGCCTTCGGAGACAGAGTTGCAGTGGTCGAAAAAATCAAGAAAAAGCCCGTTGCTTACACCGTCAAGGAGTTTCATGACAAGGTAAGACAGGTCGGTACGGCTCTTTATGAGCTGGGACTTGGAGGAAAGCATATCGCAATTGTCAGCGAAAACAGCTATAATTGGATTGTTTGCTTCTTTGCCATTGTTTGCGGTGGCGGTGTTGCAGTGCCGATTGATAAGGAGCTTCCCGATAAGGACATCAGTATGCTCATTTCAAAGGGCGATGCACAGGCAGTTTTCCACAGCAGAACCTATAAAGACACAGTGAAGCTTCATCTTGAAAATGATGAGCGCTGCGCTTATACCTTTAACATGACACCCGGTGCTAAGGGTGACGGTGAAAAGCGTTTGACCGTTGATGAGCTTGCTCAGATGGGCAAGAAGCTCCTTGAAAACGGTGACAGGCGTTTCATTGATGCAGAGGTTAAGGGCGACGATCTGGCGGCGATTGTTTTCACATCGGGTACAACGGGAACAAACAAGGGCGTTATGCTCTCACACTTCAACTTTGCATCAAATGTTGACGGTGTTCTCGAATTCCTCGGTGCTGAAATTTCAACAATGTCAATTCTCCCGATGAATCATGTTTATGAGCTTTCATGCAGTGTGCTTACTGCCATCTACATGAACGGTATCATCTATGTAAACGACAGCCTGAAGAACATTCTTTCAAACATCAACGAGTTCAGACCCACAGCCATGGCGGTTGTTCCTCTTGTGCTTGAAGCCATTTACAACGGTATCTGGTCAAAGGCAGAGCAAAAGGGAAAAGCCGACATCATGCGTAAAATGGTCAAAATCAGCAATAAGCTTCTTGACAAGGGCATTGATATCCGTCCCATCGTTTTCAAGCAGATCAAGGAGAATTTCGGCGGACAGTTCCCAACAATGTCATGCGGTGGCGCTCCTGCGAGAGCCGACCACATCAAGAGCCTTTCCGAGCTTGGCTTCCAGATCATCTCCGGCTACGGAATGACAGAGGCATCACCGACTGTTACTCTCCACAAGGACGGACGCAAAAAGCCTCTTTCGGCAGGCAAGGCTTTCCCGAAGGCTCAGTTCAAAATCAACGATCCCGACGATGAGGGCATCGGTGAAATCTGGATCAAGGGTGACAATGTCACTAAGGGCTATTACAAGGACGAGGAGGCAACAAAGGCTTCCTTCTCACCTGACGGCTGGTTCATGACAGGTGACTACGGTAAGCTTGACGAGGACGGCGAGCTTTATATCACCGGCCGTAAGAAATTCCTCATCATTCTTCCCAACGGCGAAAATATTTTCCCCGAAACAGTTGAAAGTCACATCATGGAAAGCCTGCGTTATGCACATGAGGTTGTTGCTTTTGAGGAAAAAATCAATGTTGCCGGCAGAGAAAATGTTGTAATGTCTGCTGCAATCTATGTTGAAAAGAGTGAGATGGATGAGCTTGACGATGAGCAGATCATCAAAAAGGTTAAGCAGGATGTTGCCGAGTCGAACAAGGGACAGCCGTCTTACAGAAAAATTCAGAATGTATATGTGTCCTTTAACGAGTTTGAGAAAAATTCCACAAGAAAGATAATTCGTCAAAAGGTCATTGATACATACACAAAAGCAAAGGTTTAATTCATTTAGTTAAGTAATTTTATTTTAAAATAAGGAGGTATATTTATGCTTGAGAAACTCAAAGAGGTTATCTGCCGTTTCGTAGACATTGACCCCAACACGCTCACAGAAGAAACCAATATCAGAAGTGAACTTGGTCTTAACTCCCTTGAGCTTATTAACATCGCAGTTGCAATCGAGGACGAATTTGATGTTGAAATTCCCGACCGTGAAGTCGGAAACATCGAAACTCTCGGTGATGCAATCAAGGTAATCGAGAAATACATCGAGGACTGATAAGAGCATCATCTGCAAGTAAAATACGAACGGGGCTGTAAAAAAAAGCGCAGACCGCATAAAACAAGATAAAATAAAATTAGCTTTCTGTCAGAGTGATTTGATGGAAAGCTTTTTTATATGTATTTTTCGGATTGGACAAAACTTGTGTTTTGTGTTTTATGCTATAAACCAACCTCGCCACTCGGCGTA
>CAZBFI010000067.1:0-10007 GCA_964491165.1 uncultured Faecalibacterium sp. | reverse complement strand
GCCTTATATGAGTATATTTCCTTTAATGCAGTGGCTTTAAGGAAGGCGAGATCGTCAATTTCCTTGAGTCCCTCCGGCAGATAAATCACTTCAACCTTGCTGTTGCAGAAAGCGGCTCTTGTTATCTTTGTCACATTCGATGCAACAACAAAGGTTCCGTTGCTTTCATAGGAGGCAGGGTAGCACAAAAGCTCCGTCTTGTCCTTGTTATAAAGCACACCGTCAATGTCGCAGAAATATTCGTTGCTTTCATCAACAACAAATTTTTTCAAGCCACGCAGATTGAAAAATGCACAACCGGTAAGCTCCTTGACATTTTTGCCGATATAAACAGTTTCAATTGAGTTATCCCACTTGAAAGGATAAGCACCGATTGCTGTGACGGGCTTTGAGGTGTCCTCGGTTAAAGCTGAGTCTTTGATTTCAAGGACATAATCGAGGGTGATTTCTTTGACCTTTTCGGTGTTAATGAACGAGGTGAGCTTATATGCTCCGTCATCGTTTTGAGTGTAAGTGCAGGTTGAATCCGTGACTTTTTCTGCGTCGTATACAAGCTCAACATTTTTGTTGAAAAGTCCGTTGTCATAATGCGGAAGCCAATTATCACCGATTTTGATTTTTTCAAATTCTTCCTTTGACATTGAAATATATATTTTTTCATAACCGTCAAAGCTTCCGTCATCTTTTTTGTAAACGGTATCCCAAAAAGCGTGGTGTCCGATTTCTTTCACGGATGAGGGGATTCGCAGATGGTTGCATGATCTGTTATAGCTCATGGCATCTGAGCCGAGAATTTCAATTCCCTCGGGAAGTGAACGGTAAATACCGCTTAATTTTTCAACTGCCGGATAGCCTGTTTCATCACCGGCTGTGCTTGACTCATAGGAGTAAATATCTGCAAGATACCAGCACTTGAAAAATGCCATTGTTTCAATTTCCTTGAGTCCCTCCGGGAAGTAAATCGCAGCGATTGATGTGTCATAGAAGCAGAGCTTTCCGATCTTTTGAACTGTTTTCGGAAGAACATAGGTCAACACATCTGTTTTATACATTGCATAAAGCTCCGGATTATCCGGCCAGATTGCATCGTTGTAGCCGAACTTTTCACGCAGATAAGCAGGGTGGTTCATCGGATAGCAGATGATTTCCGTTTTATCCTTGTTGTAAAGCACGCCGTCAATGTCGCAATAATATTCATTTTCCTCATCGACCAGAATCTGTTTTAAGGCACGGCAGGTGAAAAAAGCCTTGCCGTCAATTTTCTTGACATTTTTGCCGATGCGAATAATCTCAACCTTTTCGTCACAGTTGAGGCAATATTCTGCGATTGAGGTTACAGGCTTTGTTTCATCCTTGACCAAGGAAAAATTCTTTTCGGGGTCGGAGATTTCGTTGTTGATTACAAGCTCTGTTGAAAAATCAATGTCAAGCTCGGTGATGTAGCCGGTGTTGTTGAAGCTTTTGAATTCACAGCCGTCGCTTGTTTCGGAAAATTCAAACGGTGTGCGGCTGACAACTCTGACACTGAAATACATCGAAAGTCCGACGGCAATCAAAATCAGAATCGTGAAAATGATTTTTTTAAGCTTGAAATGCTCAAAGGGCTTGTTGATGTGAGGCGCTGCAAGACCGTCGATTTTGTAAGTCCATATTTCATCCTCCGGAATGTCAAGCGAGACCTCGACAGGTGCAGTCATACCTTTATACTGTTTCTGCTTTTTCTCTTTTTCTTTCATGTCGATTCTCCTTTTATCCGATAAATCCGCCGCTTACTTTTTCACCATGCTCCTCAGCCATTTTTTCTGTGACCTCTGCACGGCGTTGAAGAACACGGATAACCTTAGTCTGCTTTTCGTTGTCGTAATCCCAGAAGAAATAGGGGATTGTCATCAGAACATAGCCTATAATGTCGATAATAAGCGGTACTACAATGATTTTGATACGGGATTCGTCAAGATAGAGAACATCCCAGTTGCTGTTAAAGCCGAATTTAAGCAGAAGAATGGGGATGATAAGTCCGACGAAAGAGGTGATAGGGCCGGTGAACCAGCCGAAAATGCCGGCAAAGCTTTCAAGTCTTTCACCGGAAAGATACATCTGGTAGTCACCGATTCTCGTTCCCATATCGTGACCTGCCGTTGTCGGAATTGTCTTTGTCATTTCCATGAAGAACATGATAACAATACAAATTGTTCCGCAAAGGTTGACATTGTCTCCACAGAAGATGAACGAAAGAACGATAAGTCCGTTTCCGAGTGCTCTTGTGATTTGATAGAAGATCATAATCTGCTTATATGAGAACCTTTTAAGGAAATAGGGGGCGCATAAATCCGGTGGAGTACCTGCAAAGGAAATGAGGTTGATGATGATTGCATAAGGCAAGCCGGCAAGACGGAAGGTGTAAAGATAAAGAACAGTCGTGATTGCAAGCATACCGTTTCCGAGAGCGTCAATAAGACCTACAATGGTGTTGATGAGAAGATATTTGTTTCTCAAAACGCCGAAAATACCGTCCCAGAAACGAATCTGAACCTTCTTTTCAAGAGGCGGCTGCGGAATTCTTTCCTGAATTCGGCTTGCGTAAATCATTGTGATTATTGCAGGCACAATGAAGCTTATGGGATATACCCAACGGTAAAGGTTGATGTCAGCCCATTCATATTCAAGCTTGTCAACAACAACCGGAATAATTATTGAAACGATGGTATGTACGAAGTGCGAGAGCTTAACAGGGTATGTACGAACGAGAAGTCTCTCCTGCATATTCGGGCTGATGCTCTTTGAACAGGTTTCGAGGCTGTTTGCAAAGCCGAAAATGTTGTAGCAGGCAAACAAAAGGTTTGCTGTCCAAACTCTTGTGACCATGTCACCGATTTCATAAAGAGGAAGCCAGCCGACGAGAACAACCATGATGCACTTGGGGATAACATCACAGTAAAGTGAATATTTATATCTGCCGTATTTCGGTATAAGCTTTTTTCTGTAAAAGATGTTTCTTGCGCCTGCCCAGCCATTCCAGAGAATGTGTGTGCCGAGGATTTTCAGTGCGGAAGCCGCATTTATTCCGATGCTTTCCATATTATTCAGATAAACTATAAATGAGTTTGTCGAATTTGAAAGGAAAGGAAACTTTCCGAAAATCATCACAAGACCGATGGCAATAAGCGATACATAAAGGGTGTAAAGCTTTTTCTCTGTCTTTTTCGGCAGGAAGCCGAGGTTGTCGTTGATTATCCAGCCGATTAAGGTCCAGATGTAGTTCAAGGGCATATTGATGATGCCGATGATTGAGAATGTGAGGTAGGGAAGCTTGTAATGATGCATGAACAGATAACAGCTTGCCCAAAAACCGATATTCTCGAGGATTTTCGATCCTGTGTAGTTACTGCCGATACCAAGGAAGATGTCTTTGTATTCCTTATAGGGAACATACTTTCCTTCGGCAGGTGTTTTCCAATGAGTTTTGACTTCGGTGAAAAATGATTTCACTTTGCCCGTCATTGAGCCTTGACTCATTCTATACACTCCTTTGTGTTCATTTTTTGGTAATAGATATTATAACACTCTGTTGGGAAAATCACAACGCTTTAAGGTGCTGAAAAAAATCGGTTTTATTTGGTTATTTTGCCCCGAAAATCAAACCAAGGGCGTTTTCAAAAAAAATAACAGCGACAAATTTTACTTCGTTGTCGCTGTTAATGTACGATATGAAATTTAAAATCAGTATGTCACATTTTTCAGAATTTCCTTGAGACATTTTGCACTTTCTGTCAGCAGATACTTTTCGCTTTGAGTCAAGGGCAAAAGGAGCTTGCTTGTTGCACCCTGCTTTCCGACAATGTTCAAAAGGCTCAGACAAACATCGTCAATTCCGTATTCGCCGTGAAGCATTGTTGAAACGGTGAGAGGTGTGTCGATGCCGCCCATGAGACTGCGACAAATGTGGCAGACAGATGCCGAAACAGCATAGAAGGTTGAGCCTTTGTCGTGAATGACTCTTGCACCGGAATTTTTGACATATTTTTCAACGATGTCAAAGTCGATTTCGGGATAAGTTTTTCCGTCGGCACGAATGATTGAGGTGTTGCATTCGTTGATGGGAATGTTTGAAATGTTTGCAAGTGACCAGGGAACGAAAGACGAGTCACCGTGTTCACCCATGACATAAGCGTGAATGTTGCGCTGATTTATGCCGTAAAGCTTAGAAAGTCTCGCTCTGAGTCTTGCAGTGTCGAGAATAGTACCCGAACCGATGACTCTTTCCTCCGGAATGCCTGAATTTTTGCAGAAAACATAGGTGAGAATATCAACCGGATTACTTACGATGATATAGGTTGCATCAGGAGCGTATTTTGTGATTTGCGGTGTGACAGTGGCGAGAATGTCGATGTTGACCTGAGCCAAATCGAGTCTTGACATACCGGGCTTTCTTGCCGCACCGGAGGTGATGATGACTATATTTGAATTTTCAGCATCGGGAAAATCGCCCGAATATACGCTGCATGAGTTACAAAAGGGTGTACCCTGCTGAATGTCGAGAGCTTCACCGAAAGCCTTTTTGCTGTTGATGTCTATCATACATATTTCGTTTGCAAGTCCTTGAATCATCAGCGTGTATGCGATTGTTGAGCCGACACTGCCTGAACCGATAATTGTTATTTTTTTCATTTTGAGCTGTCCTCCGCTGTGTTTGTTTATAAATCCGTATCGACCCGTGGATATGCCTTGTCATCATCTGTAAGACCGAGTATATAGTCTGTTGAGGTGTTAAAAAGCCGTGCAAGAGCAATAAGTATTTCAACGGGCAATTCTCTTTTACCGTTTTCATATTGTGAAAAGGTGTTTTGCTTGATGTGCAGTTGTTCTGCAAGTTCTTTTTGAGTAAGGTTATGCTTTTGTCTTATATCCTTTAATCTCATAGCATCCTCCGTAATTGAAAAAATTACAGTGTGATTTAAAAAACTTTCTTACAATTATATCTAAAACTGTTTTAAAAGACAAGGTACTATTTTTACATGATGTTATTAAAAATCTGCATATTACTTTTTTCATCGCCCGTGTTTTCTTTGACGGGAGGTGAGAAAATCTGTCTGCAACAGCGGTTTTCATGGCTGATGCTCTTTTGAAAAAATGAATCAAGCGGGCAGTTAGTTTCTTCGCTTTCTTGCTTGAAGGAAAGAAAGCCGAGGTCTTTTGCTTGCTTTTTCATGGGCTGTCTCCTTTTGATTTTTTTCTGTAACACTTTTTGTCAAAGTCCGTATACTGTTGGTGTAAGGAAGAAGGGAGGTCAACACGATGTCATGTAATAACGGTCTTTTCGGCGGCAACTGCTGCTCATGGATTATCATCCTTCTCGTTTTAATGTTCTTCTGTGGCGGTGATTGTGGCAACAGCTACAACTCAAACGGTTGCGGCTGCGGTTGTCAGAACAATTGCGGTTGCTGACAGGGTTAATTAAAAACTGAACAAGGGGGCTGTAAAAAAGCTGAGCTTTTTTACAGCCCTGCTTTTTTGTGTGATAAAAAGCGTCAGGGTAGCTCTGTTAATGGCTTAAAGGTGTAGCCCTGAGAGCGTGCATTGTCGATTATTTCAGCTAAGGCTTCGGCATTGTCCTTTGAAACGCTGTGAAGAAGAATTATCGCTCCGTCATGCAGTCTCGACATGACAGTTTCAACCGCATAGTCCTTTCCCTTGATGTCCTGCGTGTTCCAGTCGTTATATGCAACCGACCAAAAAACACTCGTATATCCCAATGAAGCAACAAGGTCAAGTGCGTTTTCGGTGTATTCACCGGCGGGAAAACGGAAAAACTTTGAAGCGTAGCCGTAGTTTTGTCTCAGATAATTTTCGGTGTCCTGTATTTCCTTTGCCATTTTTTCACGGCTTATTTCGGCAAATGACGGGTGAGTGGCTGAGTGGTTTCCGACAATATGCCCCTCGTTTATCATTCGACTGATTATCTCTGTTTCCTTTTTGATGTGGTCGAGAGTGCAGAAAAAAGCTGCCGGAACATTTTTTTCTTTTAATGTGTCGAGAATTTTTGAGGTCAGATTTTCATATTCATAACCGCAGTCAAATGTCAGATAAAGCACCTTTGCCTCGCTTTTTCGGTCGAGCGTGTAAGCCTTAAAGGTATCAAAGGTGTTTTGAAACTCGACGACCGTATAATGAGGCTTGCCGTCTGAGGCAGGGCCGTGCGAGTGGCATATTTTCGTGCTTTTCAGTTGAATGTCCGTTCTTTTCGGCTTGGCAGTGTAAGAAATTTCAGGCAACGCCGTAAGGCCGGACAGAGTGTTTCCGCCTTTTTCACCCTTGATTACGGAGCTTTTAAGGTCAATCGGATAGCCCGAAAAGGTGTTATCCATGTTGATTTCCGTTGAAAGATTGATTTGCGGTGCAAGCTGTGTAACCTGCGGTGTATCAGAAAGAGAAGTGCCTTGCTCGTTATCCGTCGGTGCTGAAAAAGCTGAGGTGTTGTCTAAGGTGATGTCTGCGTTACCGTTTCCGCAGGCGCAAAGGAATATAAGGCAAAACGCAATAAGCGCAGAAAAAATTTTTTTCATGAATATCGGTCTCCTTTTTAGTTATGTATAAGTGTCGGAATGAAAAAACGGATTGGTGCAAAGAAGTTTATAAAAAAAATCCTTGCACCGCACGGGTTATGAGATTTACTTAAACATATACTTCATATCATCCATGATGCCGTTTGCGGTTTTCATCATTGACCTTGCTGTTTTCTTTGCAGCTTTTTTCATGCTGCTGCCCTTCATCATGCCTTTGACATAAGCCGATGCTCCGCCAACCGCCATACCGATTCCGATACCCTTTGCAATGCTCTTCATTTCCATTTCTCTCTCATCCTTCCGTTTTGTTTCTGCCGATTTTTTTGTTTACAAGTCGGCAAAATTAGTTTTTGCCCGAAAGATAAGAATATACAGTTAAAAAATTCATTTTGATGTTTATTTTTTTGTTTTAAAGTGTTATAATATCAAAACAAATCTTACAAGAGGTATAATGATGTCACAGCTTAATATAGTTCTCATGCAGCCGCAAATTCCACAAAACACCGGAAACATTGCAAGAACCTGTGCGGCAACCGGTGCAAGACTTCACCTTGTAAAGCCGATGGGCTTTACCGTCGATGACAAAAAATTAAAAAGAGCAGGCCTTGATTATTGGCATCTGCTCGATATTACATATTATGAAAGCAATGAAGATTTTTTTGAAAAAAACAAGGGCGGAAAGTTCTTTTATCTGACAACCAAGGGACGCAACACCTTCACCAAGACGAGCTTTCCCGACGGCTGTTACATTGTTTTCGGCAGAGAGGATGCCGGAATAGACGAAAATATTCTTCATGAAAATCCCGGAACAAGTCTGCGTATACCGATGCGAAAAGAGGCGCGGAGCCTCAATCTTTCCAACACTGTCGCTATTGTGACTTATGAGATTTTAAGACAGTGGGATTATCCGGACTTGCTTTGCGAGGGTCAGCTTACAAAATTCGAGTGGTAATTTTTCAGGAGGTAATCATGTCAAAACAATTCACAAACGATGATATTTTAAAAAAGCACCAGACCAATATCAAGTCTGCAACAAGCGGCTTTGTGCTTGTGGGCATTCTCGGTATAATTTATATTGTCAGATTCCTCTTTTCAGGCAATTTTAATTTTTATTTCAGCCTTGCTTTTTCCGAGCTTGTTCTTCGTCTGGGAGATGGTGGAAAAATTCCCGAGGCACTCGGCTTTGTGCTTACGGCGGTTTATGTGATTTGCTTTATTTGTATCGCTTTGTTGATTAACAAGAAAACGGATAATCTGAAATTTGCTTTGTTGTTTTATGCTTTTGACAGCATTTGCTTTGTTCCGTTGGCTTTTGTTCTTGCCGACAGCTTTGCTCCCGACTTTTTCATTGATGTAATCGTTCATCTTTTTGTCATCTTGTTTATTATTGTCGGAATCAAAAGTGTCAATTCCCTCAAAAAAACAAAGGCTTAAAATTAAAAAAGAATATCGGCTTGCTTTATGCCGAAAAAATTACCGCCGACTGCTTGCGTTTGCAAAGGGTCGGCGGTTTGTTTATGGTTATGTTTATGCTTTTTTGACGGTTGAAAGATACTGCTCTGCCATTTCAATCATGCTTTCGTCAATTTTGAGGAATTTATTGAGTGAGAGCAGCTGTCTGAGTGTGAATGGCTTTAAAAGAGCCATGAGGGGACTGTGTATAAGCTTTCCGGCAACACCGCTGACCATTCCGACGATGTCCTCGCTTTTGAGAATGTCACCGATGGTGTCATCAAGGCTGTAACAGTTTTCATGTGCAGAATCGTTTTTGTCAACGAACCAATTTCTGACCATTGAGGAGCAGCCGTCGGGAAGAGAATATTCTCTCGGATATTCTTCAACGCCCGTGACAGTGAGAGTTTCTTTGATGTCGCCGGCTGTTATTGTTATCTTGTTGTCTCCGGCTTTGATTTCCAAGCCCTCAAATTCAAAAATTCCCTTTCCGCTTACGGTCTTTTGCTTTGAACCTACCTTGAGGGTGACTTTATCAAGGTTTGAATAGACCTTGAAGCTTTGCGGGCCGATTTTACGCAGAGGATATCTTTCTCCGACAAGATGTACGAATTTTTCGTCTGACCAGAATGCTTTGTAAAGGTAAAAAGCATCTTTTTTATTTTTTCTGTCAAAGGTCACAAGTCCCTTGTTGTTCCTGCCTCTTACACCGCCCTCGTTTCTCATTGCAGAGCCGAAGTCGAACATATTCCACACATAAGAGCCCCAGATGTAGTCATGTGCGTTTACTGTTTTTATGTAATGCTCATGGAAAAATGCCTGATATCCCTCGGAATAGTCGCCTTGACAGGGAGCGTCACTGAAGTAGCCGAGGACACCCTCTGCACCGTATTCGGAAAGGCAAAGAGTACCCTTGGGATGAACGGTACGGAATTTTTCGAGCCACTCGTCAAGACCCTCACAGGTTTTCATGTACCAGCCGAAATAGTGGTTATAGCCGATGATGTCAGTTACCGAGTTAAGCTCGGAGTCGATTTTGCTCATTGAAACCTGAGCGCAGGTGGTCGGTCTCGACGGGTCGAGAAGCTTTGCGTAAGCGTTCAGCTCTTTGATTCCGTCAAGAAGCTCCGGAGTTTCCGTTGTTATCGTAATTTCATTTTGAACTCCCCAGCAATATATTGATGCGTGATGCATATTTTGCTTGATAAGCTCTTCAAGCTGTGAAAGTGCATTCTCCTGAGCTTTTTTGTTAAAGCGTGAGATGACTGGGATTTCCGCCCAGACAAGAAAGCCCATTTCATCGCAAAGATCATAAAATTCGCTTGCCTGCTGATAATGTGCAAGCCTGAGAGAGTTTGCACCCATTTCCTTGATGATTGCAAGGTCCTCTTCATGCTCCTTCATTGTCAGTGCATTTCCGAGTGCCTCTCTGTCTTGATGCCTTGAAACACCCTTGAGCTTAATGTGCTTTCCGTTAAGGAAACAGCCCTTGTCGGAATCAAAGATAATTTCCCTGAAGCCGAAGCGAAGCTCACAGCGGTCAATGAGCCTTCCCATGTCAAAAAGTGAAGCTCTGAGGGTGTAAAGATAGGGATTTTCCATTCCGTTCCAAAGAATCGGTGAGTCAACATGAAGCTTTGTTCTGTCTCCTGCCTTTGCAACAACATTTCCCTCACGGTCAAGAATTTCATAAAGCACACTGATGCCTGTTTTATAACCGCTTATAAGTGCCTTGACATGAACATCTCCGTTTTTCTTCGCAGTCACATAAACGCCCTTGCTGCCTGCGTCGGTGAGTGAAAAATGAGTTTCGGGGACATCGTAAATGAGGCTTGCTTCTCTGTAAAGTCCGCCGTAGAAGGTGAAGTCTGCAAATGCAGGGTAAATATCCTTGAATTCACTGTTGTCAACGGTAATTTCGAGGAAGTTTTTCGGTGAGGAAAGCAGCTTTGTCAATTCAAAGCGACAGGTTGAATATCCACCCTTATGCCC
>CAZBFI010000066.1:0-10106 GCA_964491165.1 uncultured Faecalibacterium sp. | reverse complement strand
GTATATAAGGAATAGGACAAAACTGTCGTTTTGTGTTTTACCCTATAAACCAACCTCGCCACTCGGCGTACCTTTGTACGCCGTCGGGTAGCCCAAAATAAAGCTGACGCTTTATTTTGGCTCGGTTGATTCATTCTGCATCTTTTTTCCTATCCCATTAAAACAGCATGTAAAAGTAAGACGACTTTTACGGGCTTGTTTAATTAACACTTATTGGAAAGCTATATATTTTTCATTACAGTGAGTATTGCTTTGCTTTTGCAGTGCTTTTCAAAAAGCTCAACCAAGCGATTTTTCAGCACAATGAGTATTTTTTCGATGATGAGAACTGCGACGAAAATAAGCAAAGCCGAAAGGTAATTATAAAAAGTGTTTCCGTTCGGCATGATTCCGGAAATCAAAAGCGAAACAATGGGAACGATATAAAGCGGTAAGTGTGTGACCATGATGAAAAGTGAGTTTTTTCCTGCAAATTCTGTCAGATGTAACGGACATTTTTCACCTGAAAGCGAGAATAAGCCGACCGTACCCATTGAACAAAGCAGTCCCGTGACGAAAAAGAGAATCGGAACAGAACCGAGGCTGATGTTGTTGAAGTCAACACCGAGGTTGAAAAAGGTCAGAACACCTCCGATTATGAAGCAGGCGAGCGAAAAAGCAAGGTGAGCGTGTTTGCTTTTTTTGAGCTTTTCGGTGAATGCCGCACTTTCAAAGCCGATACAGATGAACCATGAGGCAGTCAGTGACTTGAGAAGAACCCTTGAAAAAAGTGAAATCAGTTTGAAAAATATCGGACTTTCCGTTGCTGCTTGAAGCCTTGAAAACAAAAAGCACAAAATTAAGGGCGAAGCCGTAAGAATGACTATCCTTGAAATCAAGTTACTCTTTTTCGGATAAAGCCTTTCAAAAATAATCCGTCCGAAAAAAATCGACGGCAAAAACCAGAGCGTTGAAATTCCGTTTAAGGTGAGTGTGTCGGTAAGCTTTTGCAAAAGTGCCTGCTTGAAATTCGGTTCGTTAATTGAAAAAGAAAGTGAGATTAGAATTGAAAGTGCTGAATAAAACAGATAGGGTATTGCTGAGGAGAAAAGCAGCTTTTTTATCGGAGCTTTTTTGAAAGGAGCTTGTGTTGCTCTTTGGGCTAAAAGATAACCGGTGATGAAATAAAACAGAGTTATTTTAAAACCCGATGCCCATTGTGAAACGGGGTCGGCGAATGTGACAATATGCCCCCAAAGAATCAAGAGCATACCGAAGCCTTTAGCCGAGTCGATGTATTTAAGTCGCATAAGTTCACCTTTCAGAAGTTATTTACAACTGAAGAATAACATATTTTTTGTGTTTTGGCAATGAAAGAATGTGTTTTTTGGAAAAAAGGATTTTTTGCGTTTCTTATCAGGGTTAACGCAATCAGTCACGGACTGTATAAATTTAACACCTCAGGACAAAATATTCCCGAGGTGTTTTATTATGAAAAAAGGTAATTTATATAAGTCGGTCGCTTTTGTTTTGGTGGCTGTGCTTTTCATTTCGGGAATGGTTTTCGATTATCATCGGCAAGCTGTGAGCGAGGATTCCGTCAGCACTCTTTCAAAATTAGGCTCAAGAGGTGATGAGGTCAGAAAAATTCAAAAAAAGCTCAAAGAGCTTGGCTTTTATAACGGCAGTGCAGACGGAATTTACGGAACGGCAACGAAAAAAGCCGTCACTGCTTTTCAAAAAAGCTGTGGAATTACCGCCGACGGAATAGCCGGAGCGAAAACCTTGAAATTTTTAGGCTTAGGCTCATCGGAGTCATCAAATTCAGCTTATACAAACAGTGATGTCCGCTTGCTTGCAAAGCTGATTGCCGCTGAGGCAAGAGGGGAAAGCTATAAGGGACAGGTTGCCGTGGGAGCTGTTGTTCTCAACAGAGTTGCACACTCATCGTTTCCTGACAGTATCTCAGGCGTGATTTATCAAAAGGGTGCATTTTCCTGCGTTAACGACAGTAATTGGAGCATTGCACCGACAGAGGAGTCGCTCAAGGCGGCTCAGGACTGTATTAACGGCTGGGATCCCAGCGGTGGAGCAATTTATTATTATAACCCCTCAAAAACGAGCAATTCGTTCATGCATTCCCGCCCGGTTATAACTGTTATCGGCAGACACCGTTTTTGCAGCTGATGTTATAAGAGAATGTCAAGCACATCGGAAATTTTTTCGATTACCCAATCTGCCTTATAGCCGTCGGGCATCTTTTCTTTGCTTGCGTTCAACCAACAGCAAGGCAGAGAGACGCCCATAGCACCCTTTATGTCCGAGGTCAGCGAGTCACCGACGACGAGTATTCTGCTTTTGTCCTTTTCGGATATTTTATCTAAGACAAATTCAAAATACTCTTTTCTGGGCTTTTGATATCCGATAGTCTCCGAAACAAAAACATCGGAAAAATACGGCGTCAAGCCGCTTCTTTCAAGCCTCTTGGCTTGTGTCTGTGCAATTCCGTTTGTGACAATATAAAGCTCAAAGCCTGCTTCTTTCAAGGTTTTGACTGTTTCGGGTGCAGCTTTTACGGTGTTTCCGCCTTGGGAAAGAAGTGAGAGATAATGCTCATTGACATTAAACGGGTCTTCCTTTGTTTCAAAGCCGATAGCATCAAAGAACTTTTTAAAGCGTGTTTTTTTTAAATCGGCTTTTGTTATTTCGCCTCTTTCGAGCTGTTTCCACATTCCTTGATTTATGTTTGAATATATTTCGATGTTTTCATCGGTTACAGGCACTTTGTAATGCTCAAGAACCTTTACGAGTGCCTGCTTTTCATCCTTGGTGAAATCGAGAAGTGTATTATCCGCATCAAACAGTACGGTGGTGAATCGTCTCATTTTTTTCATCTCCTACATAAGAGTTGAAGCAAGTCAGCTTCAAAATTAAGTTTACTAAATATAATCGCCGTTGTCAATTCACTTTGGGCGTATGTGCTGATTTTAAGGCGGTGACAATTCGGCTTATTTGATTTTTTCATTGACAGGGATAAAATTTTGAAATAAGTATTTACTTTTTTCTTTATTGTGGTAAAATTAAAGCTGTATGATTATGTGCGAAAGGATAGCCCGTTTGAGACGGTTGGTTAAATGATGGACAACGACGCATTCAGTTTGGGAGTTGCTCCCGGCGGATTAAAGGACAGAGCCGACATTAAGCTTATGGTTTGCTATTTGCTCAAAACGCTCGATAAAGCCTTGACCCGCACTCAGATAAATGAAATTTTGCAGCAGCACGGCATAGCGAATTATTTTGAAATCAACAGTGCCGTGAGTGATTTGGTTTCCTTGGGTCAGGTGACAAGTGAAATCGTTGATGACGATGAGCTTGTTACAATCACACCTAAGGCAGAGCTTTCTGTTGCATTGATTGAAAAGGATTTGCCGAGGTCTTTAAGAGAAAAGGCAGTCAGTGCCGCATTGAGCGTTTTGCAAAGAGACAGAATTAAAAAGGAAAGCACTGTCACTGTCAAGCCGTTCGGTGAGGGCTTTCATGTGACATTTACCGTTAACGATATGGACACCGAGCTTTTCAGCTCGACCGTTTATGTGGCAGATGAAAGGCAGATAGAAATCGTCAAGCGTAATTTTTATAATAATGCGGTTGAAATATATTCTTATGTCATTGCCTCTTTGACGGTTGAATAAAATAAGGTAAGTATCAAAGGAGTGTAAAATATTATGAAATCAAAATTTCTTGCTTTTTTCACGGTAACCGTTGTACTTTTCGGTGCGGTTTTCGGACTTTATTGGAGATATCTGAGAATGTCAAAATATCCGGTTTTCATTGAAAGCTTTGATCACGGTGTGCTTACGGTGGAAAGCTCTCAGGCAACCGGTACGGATAACAAATACAAGGTCTTTTGGGACAAGGACGAGACAATTACAATCAACATCAATCCCGAAAGAACTGCCGATTCTTATTACAATCTTTCAAAGCTCATCGTTAACGGAATTGATGTCACAAAGCAGGTAAGTATGCTTCAATACAGGACTACCGTGAGCGAAAAACTTACAGTTCTCGCTTATTTCCAAAAGGGTGAAGCTCCCGAAAGCTTCATGCAGGAGGAAGTGGACGGCACTGCAGCTGCACCGAAAATCACAAAGCTTTATGACAATGAGTATGTGGGAGCTTATGCGGCATACGATGTGGAGGATCCGTGCTTGTTTTATGACGAGGCAAGCGGATATTATTACTGCTTCGGTTCGGACAATGTGGTTATAAAATCAAAGGATCTTGTCAACTGGACAGGACGAACAACTTATTTCTCCACTCCCGAAAACGCAAAAACAAACGCAATAATGGACTTTTCACAGTTTGAAAGTGTCAAAAATTGGGCTTCTGCTCACGGATACGATGACATTTATGCCACATCGGACAGCAAATCGGACAGGACTCCTCTTGCACCGGATATCGTCAAGGTCGGTTCGGTTTATTACCTTTACTTCTCACTTTCAAAGCAGGCAGGCTCAAATGAGTCGGCAATCTTTGTTGTCAAAACAAAGGATCTTGAAGCCTCTGTCAGCACAAAGAAGTGGATTGACGGCGGTATGGTTATTTGCAGCTGCGGTTCACAGGACAACGGCAATAAGTTTGATTCGGCAAATGCCGTTCATCCGTCTGTTCTTTTTGATGGCACCTCGCTTTACATGGCTTACGGTGGATATTACGGAGCATCGGACATTAACGGCGGAATTTATCTTCTTGAGCTTGACCCTTATACAGGCACGCTCAAAGCTTCAAGTGATATAAATTCAGCAGGTGAAAAGATTGGAACAATGCACGGAAATGAAGCCAAAAATGCAGGCACACTTCTTGCAAGACCCGGCAAAGCTCCGTCACTCGGTGCTGCAAGCACAAGCATTATCAGCGCTCCCGATCTTATCTATAACAGCTCAACCGGATATTACTATCTGTTTACAACCTACGGCGTTGATGACACAAACTATAACATCAGAGTTTCCCGTTCAAAGAGCGTAGCAGGGCCGTATGTTGACTTTTCCGGAAACAATATGTCCGAAACCTCAGGCGACCAATACAGCAAGGGCTATATGCTCATCGGTGGTTACAACTTCACCTCAAGCAGTAAGGGCTGTGTTGCTTATACCGACACCGGCAGGGCATCTGTGGGCAGTCCCAAAATCATGAAAGCATCTAACGGAACTTATTTCATGGCGGCTCAGTCTCAGCTTTATTACAAGGTCGGAACAGACATTGTTACCGGTTCGGTTATCGCAGACAAGGAGGGCTTGGTTGTCAACAGTGAGCCTTCTCTTGAGATCAGAGAGCTTACATGGGACAACACCGGCTGGCCTCTTGCAATGCCCGAAATGTTCTCCGGCAAGCGAGCAACAGCCGATTACACCGAAAGCGATATGCTCGGAATCTGGGATGTTCTTGTTTTTGACAGAGCTGCCGACAAAAAGGATTACAGAGCCGTTGCAAGAACAACCTCAAGCTGTCTTTCAATTTTCTCAAACGCTGTTATAACATCAACCGATATTGAAAAAAACAGGGAGCTTAACACAACGGCACTCTTGAAAAAAGAAAACGATTATTATAAATTGACCGTTGACGGAGTCGAGTATAAGGTTTATCCGAGATATATGTGGGACTGGGAGCTTGGCGAGGGCAGTCTGGTCTTTACGGGAATCGGTGCAGACGGAAGCACAATCTGGGGCAAGAAAAACTTCTCCTCAACAACAGGCGTTTATACAGATGCGTTCTATTATCTTTACAACAAATGCGATGATGCAACAAAGCTTGCAGTTGACGCAAAGATCAAAAAGATAAGCGCAAATCCCAATCAGGGCTATGTTGACACCATTTCTCAGTCAATAATCAAAAAGCTCATCACTCAGCCGACAACTGCAAATTAAAATAATTCGGACTGTCCATAAGGTTAAATTTGCCTTATGGCAGTCTTTTTTTGTGCGAGAAATAATCTTCTAATGGATTTTTAATGGAAACTGTGCTAAAATTCTTTAAAAAGGGGTGGTATGATGAGAATTCTTATTGCAGAGGACGAAAAGGCTCTCAATCGCATACTTGTCAAGCAGTTCAACCGTTTGGGTTACAGTGTGGACAGCTGCTTTGACGGTGAAAGTGTGCTTAGTTATATCAGCACTGCAACCTACGATGTGATTGTCATGGATGTTATGATGCCGGAAAAAGACGGCTTTGCAGTGCTTGAAGAAATGCGAAGACAAAAAAACAACACTCCCGTAATTTTTCTGACGGCAAAAACCGAAATCAGCGACAGGGTATACGGACTTGATCTCGGAGCGAATGATTATCTGATAAAGCCATTTTCTTTTGATGAGCTTGCGGCAAGGGTCAGAATGGTTACGAGGGATTCAAAGGGTAACAGCTCGAATGTTTTTTCTGTCGGTGATCTTACGGTCAATGTCAAAAGCCGTGAGGTTTGCCGTGCAGGTAAGCTTATTGAACTTTCCGCAAGGGAATATTCTATACTCGAAGCGCTGATAAGAAATGCCAACACCGTAATGTCAAGAGAAAAAATCGAAAGCACCGTGTGGAATTATGACTATGAGGGCGGAACAAATGTGATTGATGTTTACATACGATATTTAAGAAAGAAAATTGATGACGGATATGACACCAAGCTGATTCATACAGTTAGAGGTGTCGGCTATATTTTAAAGCAAGGATGATTGAAATGAAGAAAAAATCCGGCAGGTCAATAAGTTCAAGAATCAACCGTTGGTATACGATTTTGATGTGTGTTCTTACGGTCGGCTTGATTCTGTCTGTTATGACGGCGGCGGGAATGGCACAGAATGTTCAGGTTCAGCAGGAGCTTGTCCGAAGCGTTGAAAGAAACATTGACGAGATTGAAATTGAAAACGGACTTCTTGACATTGAATCCGATTTTGCTTTCAGAAACGGAGAAAGCTATGTTATAGTCTATTCCTCAGACGGCAAGGTTCTCGGTGGAGAATATCCGAAAGGGGCAAGTGAGGATATTCCGCTTGAAAATGAACGCTTTGATAAATTTGACGGCTTTTATGTTTATGATGCAAAAATCGAGTTCAGCAAGTACGATTATAAAATCAACGCTCAGACCGGTGAGGTGATAAGCTGTGAGGTTGAAGCGGCAGACTATTTCACACGCTTTGAGGGTGAGCTTGACTCCTACGGTGAGGGGTGCAAAATTAAATATTCCGATGCACTTGATATCGCCTTGAAAAAAAGCGGATTGACCCTTTCCGACATTGAGCTTATCAACATAAAAAATTACGAATACAATGGCGACTATGTTTATGAGGTTGAATTTTTCTCAAATGAAAAGGCTTATGACGATATATGGATAAGAGGTATCGTAAAAGCTAACAGAGCCGACGGAGTCTGGGGAGTGTTGGTAAGGCTCGTTTCTGTTTTGCTTCCGTTGTTTTTGCTTGTGGCTGTCATTGTGGGCAGGGTTATCACAAAAAAAGCTCTCAAGCCGGTTGAAAGACTTTGTGATGCCGTTGAAAAAACACAAAGCGGTAAGGATTTGACCAACAGACTTGAAATCAGCGACACCGACCCTGCAATCTCAAAGCTGACGGACAGCTTCAATGAAATGTTCGCAAGGCTTGAGATGTCATTTGAAAGTGAACGGCAGTTTTCGGGTGATGTCTCTCATGAATTACGCACTCCGACGGCTGTTATTCTTGCCGAGTGCGAATATCAGCTTTCAAGTCCTGAAATTGACGGCGAGTGTAAGGAGGGCTTTGAAAGTATACAAAAACAGGCTTTGAGCATGAAAAAGCTCATTTCTCAGCTTCTCGACATCACAAAAATGGAGCAGAATGAGGGCAATCTGAAAACGGAAAGGGAGGATTTCAGCCTGCTTGTCAATGCCGTTGCCGACGATGTCGAAAACCTCAACAAGAGGAATGTCACCTTGACAAGAGACATTGATGAAGGGGTTTTTGCCGATATGGATGTATTTCTCATGTCGAGGCTTGTGACGAATCTTCTTAATAATGCCTTCACTTACAGCAAGGAAAACGGAAGCATCAAGCTGAGCCTTAAAAGGCACAACGAAAAAACGGTTCTCACGGTTGCAGATGACGGAATCGGAATTTCAAGCGAGGATGCCGAAAAAATATGGAACAGATTTTACAGAGTCGATAAGGCAAGATGCCGTGAAAACGGCTGCTCGGGCTTGGGACTGCCGATGGTTAAGCAGATTGCTCATTTGCACAACGGAAAAATTACCCTTAAAAGCGAGCTTGGTAAGGGAAGCACCTTTGAGGTTGAATTTCCGTTGAGTTAACGAAGTTAAGCACAATAAGCTGTTGCAATCGTGTGCTTTTTAGCAAAGAAATACCTACGGAATATGTTTTGAAGGATTTTAAAAATATTAAGAAAAAGTGAAATTCTCTAATCGTTCTTTAATTTTCCCGTTGTATTATATGGGTGTAAACAAAAGAGAGAAGCAACTCTCACTTTTACAAAAAACAAATTAAAGAAAGGTGGATCTCTTTATGAAAAAGAATCTGAAAAAAACATCATCAATCATTCTCACATTCGTTCTTGTCTTTGTGCTTTCACTGACAGCATTTGCCGCAGGCATTGATGCCGAAAAAGCAAAAAGCATTGCACTTGAAGATTCGGCTTATTCACAAAGTGATGTGCTTTGTCTCAGAGCATCGGTAGATTATGAAGACGGCGTTAAGGTTTACGATGTAAGCTATCTTGTAAAGCAGTCGGAAGGTAAATATCTTGAGTACGAATATGAAATTTCAGCAGCAGACGGAACAATCCGTGAAAAGAATGTTGACACAGAGTTTTTCACTTATGAACCCTCAAATGAAGACATCGGTGAAGCAAAGGCAAAGGCAAAGGCACTTGAGCATTTCGGACTTAAAGAATCCGATGTGAAGCTCCTTAAGGTCTCCGTCGATTACGAGAACGGCGTTAAGGTTTATGAGATTGAATTTTGCAAGGAGCTTGATGTGAAATATTCCTGCGATGTTGTTGCTTCAAACGGCTTGGTTATCGACGCTGAAACAGATGTATCAAGAAATGTTTTTGATAAGATTGAGCTTTTCTTTGAGCTTCTTTTCGCAATGATCTTTGTAAGATAATCGGCTTACGATAAGCTGAAAACAAAGGCTTTGCTTTATAAAACATAATGATAAAGGACTTGTTTACACTGAAAGGTATAAGCAAGTCCTTGCTGTTTTTTTATCAAGGTGATTTTTTTCGCTGATTTTCGCTGCTAGGTGGGAATACTATTTAAGCTGACGGAGGCGAACCCGAAACAATCGAGTTAAGTTAAATATACAAAAGGTGAGTGATATAAATGAAAAAAACAGCGTTGATTTTTTTGACTTTATTCTTGTGCCTGCTTTGTTCGTGCGGTGAAAAGGAAAAAAATGATGACATTCAAGGTCAGACACAGCAGGTTGTCAGGCAGAGCGTGAATTATCTTACGGGTCAGCAGAGCGATGAATACACCGAAAATGCACCTCGACCCGTTGCAGTGACGGTCAATAATCTTGAGGCGGCATTACCACAGTATGGCATAAGTCAAGCGGATATTATCATGGAAATGCCCGTCGAGGGCGGTATTACAAGGCTGATGGCGCTTTATTCGGATTACAGGCGAGTGCCGGATGTTTGCTCGGTGAGAAGCTGCAGGTATTATTTCCCTGTGTTTGCAAAAGGCTTTGATGCGGTTTATTTCTGCTATGGAAGTAATGAGCTTCTCGGCACTCCCATGCTCGAAAAGTCGGGTATTGATTATATCGACGGAAATACTTTGTCCGATGAGCTTGTTTTTCAAAGAGATGAAAGAAGGCTTGAGATTTATTCACCGGAGCATACTGTTTATCTTAAAGGTACAAGCATGAGCGATGTTTTTGAAAAATACGGCTTTCGTAAGCAGTTGACGGGTGAAAACAATAAAACGGCATTCAATTTTTCCGACGAGGAAGAAAAATTCCTTTTCGAGTGCAGACAGATCAGCGGCAGCTTCTCGTCGTCATATTTCAGTGAGTTTGTTTTTAATCCGCAAAGTAAAGCTTATTTCAAAACGCACAACGGTGAAAAGCATATTGATGCCGTGG
>CAZBFI010000065.1:0-10124 GCA_964491165.1 uncultured Faecalibacterium sp. | reverse complement strand
CGTATAAGCAATTGACCAAAGACAATAAGAAACGAGACACCATGCATATTTGCCCTAACACACTTATTCACTATTACCTGTTACTTCTTACTTTAACTTTCGCCTTGCAGTTGTTTTTATGCAACATTCGATGCGGCAGCAAACTCCTGCTCTTCCTTTTTTCCGATGTTGTAAACAAATGCCATAGCCAAGAATGCAATGACCGAGCCGGCAACAAGAATTGCAATGTAAAGCTTGATTACGCTGTCTCCGAAGCCTGCCGGCTGAACAGCGTTTTCGCCCTCAACAAATCCGATTGCAAGAAGTCCCCATGAAACAACGGCTTGACCGATTCCCTGAGAAAGCTTGCGGAAAAATGAATAAAGAGCGTAAAGCGAGCCTTCCTCACTCTTTCCTGTTTTTCTGAAGCTGACTTCAATACAGTCAGCAACAAGAGCCCATACAGTAACCTGAAAAACAGCATTACCGAGATTGAGAAGAAGCAAAATTGCAATGTAAAGTATCATACCGTTTGAATCTGCCGTAATCGGCAAGAAGATTCCCACAGCACCGCCGACGGCACTTATCAGCATTGTTATGACAAGCAGATTCTTCTTTCCAAATTTAGCTGTAAGCTTTCCGATAAGCGGCATGACAATTATCATCGGAGCATAGCTTACAACAAGGGCAAGCTTAACCTTAGATGTGTCTGCAAAGAAATATTGGAAAACCATATTGTTAAGCGACATCGTCGAATTAAACAGTGCAACACAAGCAATCGTAGCAATCGTAAGACCCATCATAGCACGGTTTGTGAAGAACGACTTAAATGCCGAGAAAAATGCCTTTGCTCCGTTCGGGCTTTCCTTGTTTGAAGTTTCCGGACGAACAACTCTTTCCTTGACAAGAACTGTTGTTCCCCAAAGAACTACAAGCGCAACAAGCGAAAGAACAATCGCAACGGGAAGCAACACTCCACCCACAAATTCCTGCTGTGGCTTTAAGGTTGTTGGATCAATTACAGGCTGATTTGTAACCGCATCAAGCTTATCTCTGTAAACGATATCCGGGAGAATGAGCATGATGATAACAGCCGGAAGAGCCGCACCTATCGAACGGAAGGTTGAAAGAGAGGTTCTCTCATTAGCCTTATCGGTGATTACCGAATGAAGTGAGCCGTAAGGAACATTTACCATCGTATAAGCAATTGACCAAAGACAATAAGAAACGAGACACCATGCATATTTGCCCGCATAAGAAAAGCTCTTAACGGGAGCGAAAATCATGACATTCAGACCGACAAGTCCAATTGCGCCCAAAAGTATCCACGGCATGTATTTACTCTTTTTGCCGATTCTCTTAGTGTCAACGAGATTACCGATAATGACATCGTTAATGGCATCGAAAATCTTCGAAATAAGAATGATTACGCCATAATCAGCAGGACTGATTCCGATATACTGGAGATAGAAAAGCTGCATATAAGTGGCAACAAGCTGAAATGAAAAACCGCAACCCATGTCACCCATCGCATAGCCTATCTTATCACGCCAACCGAACGGGCGTATAGCATTGTCGGGAGCTTTTGTGTTTGTGTTCATATTATTTCTCCTTGTGTTTTTTATTTTCTTTAAGGGGATTAAATCCCCTTTGATTTTCAATATAGCTTTGTTTTTTATAAGCGTTCTTATCTTTGAACACGGCCTGAGCCGTCACCGCCTGCAAGCTTTTCAACCTCGGAAACACCAACTCTGTTATAGTCGCCCTCAATTGAATGCTTCAAAGCCGATGCGGCAACCGCAAATTCAATCGCAGACTGTGTATCCTTGCCGGAAAGCAAGGCGTAAATGAGTCCACCGCCAAAGCTGTCTCCTCCGCCCACACGGTCAACAATGTGCAGATGATACTCCTTGGAGAAGCAATAGTTCTCACCGTCATAAAGCATACCTGCCCAATCATTATCGGAAGCGGAAATTGATGAACGCAGGGTAATTGCAACCTTTTCAAAGCCGAAGGTATCCATGAGCTGCTTTGCAACAGACTTATAGCCGTTCTTGTCAAGCTTACCGCCGTAGATGTCGGTATTTTCAGCTTCAATTCCGAAAACATCCTTTGCATCCTCTTCATTTGAAATGCAAACATCAACATACTTGCAAAGCTCTGTCATAACCTTTCTTGCCTGCTCTCTTGTCCAGAGCTTGCCTCTGTAATTAAGGTCACAGGAAATCTTAACGCCCTTTGCCTTTGCAGCCTTACAAGCATCAAGACAAATATCGGCAAGCTCTCCACCGATTGCCGGAGTGATGCCGGTGAAATGGAACCAATCAGCGCCATCAAAAATTTTGTCCCAATCAAAATCCTCTCTTTTTGCAAGCTGGATTGCAGAATAAGCTCTGTCATAAATGCAAACCGAGCCTCTCTGAGAAGCACCCTTTTCAAGATAGTAAATACCTACCCTTTCACCGCCTCTTACGATATCCTTTGTGTCAACACCGACTGCACGAAGTGAATTTACGGCAGCCTGACCGATTGCATGAGTCGGAAGCTTTGTGACATAAGCTGCATCCATGCCGTAATTTGCAAGTGAAACGGCAACATTTGCTTCACCGCCGCCAAAGGTTGCTTGCATTCTGTCATTTTGGAAGAAGCGATAATAACCCTCAGGAGCAAGTCGGAGCATTATTTCACCAAAACAAACGATTCTCTTACTCATTGTAAATACCTCTTTCTTTATCTTGTTTCAATACAGATTTCAAATCCGGCAACGGTATCCTTGAGTCCGAAGCAGCTCACATTACCTTTTTTATCATACCAGATATCCGGATCAATTTCAACGCCGAGTCTTTCAATGTAAGCCTTTGCACGATTGCCATTCAGGGTTGAAATAACTATACAGCCCTTATTTTCGCTTTTCTCTGTGCCAAAGCAAAGTGAACCAGCCTGAACACCGCATTCTGTTTGACTGACATCGAATCCGAAAATTCCTGCAACAAATTCAGCGTTCCTTTTTGCATTTTCACTGTCACCGTAAACGCAAAGCTTTTCAAGCTTAAAGCCGAGCATAGTTTTAACTGCCTGCTTGCACTTTTCGGTGATTTCAGCCCATCTGCCCTCGGCAATGTCGGCACTTGTTGCAAGCCAAGTTCCGCCACAGCAAAGAATACGGTCAAAGGAAAGATAATCGTTGAGGTTCTTTGCATTCACACCGCCTGTCGGCATCCATTTAGCAGCCTGATAAGGACCTGCGAGAGCCTTGAGCTTATTGACTCCGCCGTTAGCTTCGGCAGGGAAAAACTTAATATTCGTCAAGCCCATGCTCATTGCCTGCTCCATCTCACCCGGAGTTGCTGCACCGGGCATCATGGGAATACCGGTTGACTTAATGTAAGCAATCATTTCCGGATTAAAGCCGGGAGTAACCACAAATTTTGCACCTGCTGCAATAGCTCTGTCGCACTGCTCCTTTGTCAAAACAGTTCCCGCACCGACAAGAACATCGGGACATTCCTTTGTGATTCTTCTGATTGACTCTTCGGCAGCGGCAGTTCTGAAGGTAATCTCTGCGGCGGGAAGTCCTCCGTCACGCAGAGCCTTGGCAAGCGGCACTGCCTTTTCCGCATCGTCAATAGCAACAACGGGTATAATACCCAAATCGTAAATTGTTTTAAACATATCCATTGCAAATCCTCCTTGTTAATCAAACACCTGAATATGATGAAAAGCCACCGTCAACCGGAAGCACTACGCCCGTTATGAAGCCTGCGGCATCGTTATTTATAAGGAACAGGAGTGCTCCGTCAAGCTCCTCACTTTCACCGAAACGACCCATAGGGGTTGCCGAAAGAATCTTATCGGTTCTCGGTGTAGGTGAGCCGTCGGGATTCCATAAAAGTGAAGCGTTTTGCTTTGTTGAAAAGAAGCCCGGTGCAATGGCGTTGACTCTTATGCCCTCTTTTGAGAAGTGTACGGCAAGCCATTTTGTGAAGTTTGAAACAGCAGCTTTAGCGCCCGAATAAGCCGGAATCTTTGTCAGAGGTGTGAAAGCATTCATTGAAGAAATGTTGATGATATTACAACCCTCTCTGCCGAGCATCTGCCTTGCAAATGCCTGTGTGGGAATAAGTGTTCCGAGGAAGTTCAGGTCAAAAACAAACTTTACGCCCTCAGCATCAAGGTTGAAAAATGTCTTGCAGTCCTCATCAATGTCACCGCTGAAATAATATTCCTTATCGGTGGTTGCTCTGGGATTGTTTCCGCCTGCACCGTTCAAAAGAAGGTCACACTTTCCAAGCTCTTTTTCGATTTCATCGGCAACGGCAAAGCAGTTTTCCTTGTCAAGACAGTTGCACTTATATGCTTTGGCGATTCCGCCCTCTTGAACAATTTCATCTGCAAAGTTTTTTGCCGCCTGCTCATTTATGTCAAGCAAGGCAACCTTTGCACCTGCCCTTGCAAGTGTTTTTGCAAAGGATGAGCAAAGCACACCGCCTGCACCTGTCACAACGGCAACCTTTCCCGTAAGATCAGTATTGAGTACGTTTTTCTTCATTATTCTTCCTCCTTTATTTTTTCAACGCTTTTTCACAAGCTTCAAAAAGTCCGTTAATATATGTTGCACCGAGCGCTCTGTCATAAAGTCCGTAACCGGGTCTGCCTGTTTCTCCCCAAATCATTCTTCCGTGATCGGGACGGACATAACCGTCAAAGCCGGTTTCAACAAGAGCCTTGACAACCTCATACATATCAATGCTTCCGCATGAAGAAAGATGTCCGCTTTCCTCAAATGAGCCGTCGGGCAAAATACGAACATTGCGTATATGCATGAAAGCTATTCTGTCCATTTCGCTGTATTTTCTGACCATTTTAACAACATCGTTTGTTTTTGCACAGCCGAGTGAACCTGTGCAAAGGCAAAGTGAGTTTGCAGGTGAATCAACAATTTTCAAGAAACGGTCAAGATTTTTTTCGTCGGTGATAATTCTCGGCAGTCCGAAAATCGGATACGGAGGATCATCGGGGTGAATTGCCATTCTCACATCACAGCTTTCAGCAACGGGAATGACCTTTTTGAGAAAATATTCGAGGTTTTCCCAAAGTCCGTCTTCTCCGACCTCTGCGTACTTTCTGAAAAGTGCCTTGATTTCATCCTTGGTGTAGCTTGCGTCCCAGCCGGGAAGATCAATGTCATCTGTAAGCGGATCGAGACCCTTCATCTGATCCCAATACATCACAAGACTTGTTGAACCGTCGGGTGCTTTCTTGTCAAGCTGTGTTCTTGTCCAGTCAAACACCGGCATAAAATTATATGTTACGCACTTCACACCGTATTTTGCACAACGACGGATGTTTTCACAGTAGACCTCAATAAGCTCATCTCTGTTAGCCGAGCCGAGCTTGATGTCCTCCGGCACGGGAATTGACTCAACAACATCAAAAACAAGGCCGTGCTTTTCACACTCATCCTTCATCTTTTTGATGCTCTCTTCGGGCCAGACCTGACCGGGCTTAACATCGTAAACCGCAGAAACCACGGAATGCATATTCGGAATCTGACTGATGTTTCTCAAGGTTACCGGATCGTCATATCCGTACCAGCGAAATGACATTTTCATATTATATCCTCCAAGCTGAAAAATCTTTTTGCATTTTTAAAGGAGATGCCCTCCACAATTTCTTTGAGTGCCGTTTCATCACAGGGATACTCACCGTCTTCAACCCAAGTGCCGATGAGATTGCAAAGTATACGGCGGAAATATTCGTGTCTTGTGTAGCTTAAAAAGCTTCTCGAATCGGTGAGCATACCGATGAAATTTCCAAGCAGACTCAATGAAGCAAGACTTGTGAGCTGTTGCTCCATGCCCGTTTTTGTGTCATTGAACCACCATGCAGAGCCGTGCTGAAGTGTTCCCGAAAAGCCCTCCTGCTGAAAAGCTCCGAGCATTGTATCAATCGCACTGTTATCCCCGCCGTCAAGGCTGTAAAGAACTGTCCTCGGCAAAGCATCACGGCAATACATCGCATCGAGCAGCTTTGCAAGGTCAGCCGTGCTGTCATGAGGCCCGATAACATCGAATCCGGTATCTGCTCCGAGAGAAGCAAACATTTTGCTGTTTGGATTTCTCAGGCAATTATAATGAAGCTGCATTACCCAGCCCAGCTCCTTATACTGTCTTGCACAGAAAAGAAGAAGCTCTGTTCCGACAGCGTCAAGCTCCTTTTGTGAGCATCTCTGTCCGCTTAATGCCTTTTCGATTGCACCGTTGACGACCTGTTGCTCGGCTTGTTCAAAGCAAATGTAATTCAATCCGTGATCGCTCGCCTTACAGCCACGGCTGTTGAAAAAGTCCATTCTGTTTTTAAGAGCCTGCTTGAGCGAATCCATGTCACGAATTTCAACACCGGCTGCTTTTTCCAAGGCGGCAATATACTCTCTGAAGGTCGGAGAATTGAGCTGAAAAGCCTTATCGGGTCTGAAAGAGGGAGCAACAACGGCATTAAGCTTTCCCTCGGCACGAATTTTTTCATGATATTCAAGTGAATCAATCGGGTCATCTGTCGTTCCGATGAATGCAACATTGCTTTTTTCAATGATGCCTCTGACTCCCATATCCTCTCTTGCAAGCACTTGAGATGAAAGCTTCCAGACATCTTCAGCAGTCTCACCGTTGAGTATACCGTCATAGCCGAAATATTTTTTCAGCTCAAGATGACACCAATGGTACATCGGATTTCCGATTGCCTTAGGGAGTACCTCGGCAAATTTTTGAAACTTTTCTCTTGCGGGAGCATCACCGGTGATATAATATTCACTCACACCGTTTGAACGCATGAGCCGCCATTTATAATGATCACCGGACAACCACACCTGAGCAATATTTGAAAAATGCTTGTCCTCATATATTTCCTTTGGACTTACATGACAATGATAGTCGATAATCGGAAGAGAAGCGGCATAAGAATGATAGAGCTTTTTTGCCGTTTCGTTTTTCAAAAGAAAATCTTTTGTCATAAATTCAGTCATACTGTCACCCATTCCTTTCGGCAGTCTTTATTCAAAATAATTTTATCACATTTTTTTAACAATAAAAATAGTTAAAATTGCTTGACTGATTGTTAATGTTGCTTTATGATATAAAAAAAGATTTGTTGGGATGATATTATGCAAATTTTCGATCCGAGACAAAGCATGTCTAAAAACGATTTTGAAATTTTTCACTATAAGGATGCAAAATTTTCGGGCGTACCCGTGCATCAGCATGACTTTTATGAAGTGTATTTTTTCATCAGCGGAAGTGTTGAATACAGCGTTGAGGGAAGAATTTATCAAATGCAAAAGGGCGATATTCTTCTTATCAATCCGCTTGAGCTTCATCAGCCGAGAATAAGCGTTGAGCAAAGCGACTATGAAAGAATCGTGCTTTGGATAAACAAGGAATATCTCTTTTCGCTTTCAAGCAACGAATCGAGTCTCACCCGTTGCTTTGACAGTGCCAATCCGTCACACACGAATCATCTGAGGCTTTCTTATTCCTCTCAGGAAGAGCTGAAGCTCATGCTTTCACAGCTCATCAAAGAGCAAAACGGTTCTGCCTATGCAAAGGATCTTGCTTGCAAGGCAATTCTTTTGAGGGTTCTCGTTGAGCTTAACAGACTTTCCGCCGACTATTGCGAAAAGCACGAAACAAAAAGCAAGCTCTCCCCTTTTATTCTGTCCGTTCTTGATTTTATCAATCAGCATTATTGCGAAAAGCTTTCACTTTCTTCAATCGCAGATGAATTTTTCGTCAGCAAATATTATCTTTCTCACACCTTCAACAGCGTTGTCGGTACAAGTGTACACCGATACATCACCCTCAAAAGACTCATTCACGCAAAGCAGATGCTCACAAGCGGAATCAAGCCGACAACCGTTGCAGCACATTGCGGCTTCAACGATTATGCCGGATTTTACAGAGCTTTCACGGGTGAATACGGAATAACTCCTGCGGAATACTGCAAGAAATAGCAAGCGTTATAAACTGCAAAGCGAATAAAACAAAAAGTGAGGCTGTAAAAACAATTTGCGTTTTTACAGCCCCTATTTTTATATAGTTTTTGTATCTTTTATCCACTGAGCCTAATCAGTTAAGATAATCAGTAATAAGCTTTGCAATTCGCTTTGTTGAATTTCCGTCGCAAGCTCCCATCTGCTTTTCACGGAAGTCCTTGACTGCCTGCATGGATTCCGCTTTTTGTGCTTCTCTCAAAGCCGTCAGAAGCTTTGCTGGGTCGGTGACAATCTCACCCGGCAAATCCTTTTCATAATTGAGATAAAAATCTCTTTCATAATTGCCGTAGTCGGGACAGTAGAACACCATCGGCTTATCCATAAGAGATGCGTCGAAAATTACAGATGAATAATCGGTGACAACAACATCGGCTATTGCCAAAAGCTCCGGTGTCGGGTCAACGGTGTAATCCTTCACCCTCGAATAAAACTCCTTGAAAAACTATTTTTTCATAACAGGGTGTCTACCAATTACGAAAACCTCGTCATCCTCCAGCTCGGCATTAAGCCTTGCCCAGTCGATCATCGGGTCAAAATCGGTAACAACTCCGTCGTTCTCCCTGAATGTCGGAAGATACACATAAACCCTTTTGTTTCTTAAAAGAGGATGCTTTTGACTGATGACCTCCCGACTGTTTTTGACCTTTTCACAGTCGAGTATCGCATCTGTTCTCGGTGAACCGACAGCCTTGATGATATCCATATCGACACCGAAAGCGTGAGCATAAAACTGTCTGACATTCTCGCTTGTGACACAGACATCACTGTATTGCGAGTGAGTCTTATACTCCTCAAGCCTCGTAAGTCGTGAAGGGGCATCGAGTCCGAAACGCTTAAACGCTCCGCCTGCGTGCCAAAGCTGAACCACCTTTTGTTCCGGTCTGAGCCTTACTGCCCTGAGATATTTCATATAGTCATCTGTAACAATGACCTTGCTTGTCAGCATATACTTTCGCACCTTTATTATCTGCCGTAAGGAATGCGGCAGCATCTTTGCAAAGACAACCTTTTTGCAATCAAGTGCTTCATAAATACAGTTGATATTTTCCTTTAACATTCCGTCTGCACGAATCGAATAAAAGAAAACTCTGTTTTTCAATTTCTGCTTTGTGAAGAATATTGTTAAAAATTTAAGAAGATAATTGACGGAAACATTTTTGACCTTTTTAAGCAAGGAGATGCCCTTTTTCTTATATTTTGCAACAGTGACCTTTTTAAAATATACACTCTTGTAATTGCTGTAAATTTTACGGCAGGCAGAGGGCATGGTCTTTTCTTCACTGCGAAGATATGACAAAGCCTCCTCCTCTGTATAAGGCAGATATGCTCCTCGGTGTGAAAGCTTTTTAAACCTTGAGTGTTCATAAAGCTTATACATATCAAGAATGTTATTGTCCGTGAACGAAAAACGGATTCCTCTCAAATGCTCGGTTCTGAAAAGCTTGTTGCAGAAGAACAAATCAAGGGCAAAGGTGGTGTCATTCTCTTTCGTTCTTGTCTGATTCATGTTGTGATTAAAGCACAAATCCGAAAAGGAATATTCCGTTGTTTTCTTGCCGTCAAACCGTGTCAGCGGAGAAGTTGTAAAGCCGTATTTTTCCGTGCAGGAGGTCAAGGCTTCATAATGACGCATGAGAATTTTCGGATTGAGCCTTGCAAAGCCGTCCTGAAACATGATGTAATCCGTACGGCATTCTTCAAGTGCAAGGTCTTTAAAGTCACCCAAGGAGTTAGCCTCAATGAAACGGATGTTCTCCGTGTTTTTCCACTTCTGCGGAAATTGATCTTTAAGCCTTGCGTCAACAAGAAGCTCAAATGACGGCATCGTCTGCATGAAAATCGACTCAACCTGTATTTCCAGACGGTCATCATAATGACGGGCTCTGACATCGTTTTTGCCTATGCAGACCGTTACCTTGGGATTTTCAGCCATTTCCTTGCGGTTGTCAATGAGCTTTCCGTCAAAGAAAATGTCCTTGTTTTTCTTTTTCAGCTGACTTTTTCCGCTTTTTGAAATTTTCTGATAAAGCTCCATTATAATGTCGGCATATTTCTTGATTTTGTCATCGCTCAAGCTCCAAAAATGCCTGTAATAGCT
>CAZBFI010000064.1:0-10140 GCA_964491165.1 uncultured Faecalibacterium sp. | reverse complement strand
AATAATAGAAGCTTTCCGTTAGAGAGATCTTACGGAAAGCTTTGTGTTATATATGAGCAATAGGAGAAAACTGTTGTTTTGTGTTTTATTCGGTCTGCACTTTTTTTCAAGCCCCTGGCAGCAGATTGTAAAAAACGCAAGCTTTTTTACATCACCTTTTTAAATTTTAAAAAAATAACCTAACGCTTGTCGGATGAAGCTTATAGCTTTAAAAATAAGGGATTCTTTAAGCCTTGCACTAAAAGAATCCCTCTGTTATTTTATTCTGAAAATTCGGCAGACCAGCAAAATTCAAAGTGTGATTCAGGCGAAAGGGGATTTATGCCGACTTTCTTTGAAATGTCATCTTTCTTTTCGTGTGAATCGTTAACTCCAAACCACGGCTCGATGCAAACATATTCTGCCTTAGGCTTTGCCCAGATTCCCAGATAAGGAGCTTTGCCGAGATTAAACTTGATTTTTTTGTTAAAGCTGTCACTGAATAAGGTGATGTTTTCAGACTTAACATTTTTAAAAATCAAAGCGTCCTCATTGAATAAATCATCGGTGATGGTGATTGCCTTTTCATTTTGCAAAAAGGGGACAGTGTTATCAAGCAGCAGTGAATTAACAAGGTCAATTTTCATCACATCGAGATTTTCATTTTGGTCAAAAACAAGCTTGTCACCGACCTTGCAACGAAAAGCGGGGTGAGCACCGAGCGAAAAGTACATCGTGGTGTCATTTTTATTTATGACCTCATGCTTAACGGTGAGCTTATTGCCTTTGAGGATATAAGTTACAATCAAGTCAAAGTGAAACGGATAAACTTTCATCGTTTCATCGTTGTCGCTTAAAATGAAGCTGATTGAATCCTCCGTCCTTGAAAGGAAAGACCATTGCATTTTACGGGCAAAGCCATGCTTTTGCATTTCATATTCTTTTTTGTTGAAAGAATATCTGTCATTAAGCAGTCGTCCTATTATCGGAAAAAGAATCGGTGCTTGACCCGACCACACATCAGGATTTCCTTGCCAGAGATATTCAAAGCCATCTGCCTTAGAATAAATGCTTGATATTTCACAGCCGAATTCTTTGATGGTAACCTTCAACCATTCGTTTTCAATGCAGTAATTCATCTTCAACAGCCTTTCTCATTCAGTGGGATATATAAGCTTTTCACTTGTCCAATCAGCAAGAACCTCGCACATCATTGCAGCCTCTTTTTTCGCATCGGCAAGGCTGTGGTCACGATAATTTCCGCATTCCTTGGCTGAAACTCCGGGAATATCTCCCTCAAAGTCGGCACAAAAACGCAAGGCTTTTTTGGTTAAATCAATCGCATCGGATTTTGAAAGGTCATCGGTTGTGATGAAATAAAACCCAGTTCTGCAGCCCATTGGCCCGAAATAAATGATTTTATCCTTAAATTCGCTGTTTCTCACATAGGTTGCAAAGAGATGTTCGAGGGTGTGGATTCCACCGTTCTCCATAACCTTTTCGACATTCGGCTTTCTTGTGCGTATGTCGTAGGTGATGGTGTTTGCATCAAATCTTGAAAGATACATACCCTTTGGCAGAATAGTGTGGTCGATTGTGAAAGATGAGATTTTTTCCATGATAGCTTTCCTTTCTTAATTGAGTGATAAACCTTTTTCGTCACCGAAGAGCTTATTGACGGCATTTTTAAGACGCTGATTTTCATTGCTTTGAAGCAAAGGGTCAGCCCGTAAAATCAAATCTGTTGCCGTTTTGCTTTCTCTTACGGTGTCCATGTTTTCATTTAAATCTGCAATCTTGAGCTTAGGGATACCGGATTGCCTTTGACCGAAGAAATCACCCGGACCACGCAATTCCAAATCCTTGTCGGCAATTTCAAAGCCGTTACTGCTTTTGCACATAATTTCAAAACGGGCTTTTGCATTTTCGCCTTTGGCATCGCTGATGAGAATACAGTATGACTTTTCAGTTCCTCTGCCGACTCGTCCACGCAGCTGATGAAGCTGTGACAAGCCGAAGCGTTCTGCGTTTTCAATAACCATAATAACGCTTTCCGGAACATCAACCCCGACTTCAATAACCGTTGTTGAAACAAGAAGCTGAAGCTTACCCGTGGCAAAATCCGACATGATTTTTTCTTTTTCCGTCGGCTTCATTTTTCCGTGAAGAAGTCCGACGCTGTAAGCTGAAAAATGCTTTTCTTTAAGCTCTTGTGCATACTGCTTTGCGGCTGTAAGCTCGCCCTCGTTTTCTTCAATGAGAGGGCAGACGATGTATGCTCTGAGGTTCTTGTCAAGATGCTTTTTTATGAATGTATATATTCGTTCACGGTAAGAGCTGTCAACTGCATAGGTTGATATTTTCTGTCTTCCCTTAGGCAGCTCGTTGATAACTGTAAGGTCAAGGTCACCGTAAAGAATGAGAGAAATTGTTCTCGGTATGGGTGTTGCACTCATGACAAGAGTGTGAGGATTTACTCCCTTTGCATTTAATAAGCCTCTTTGTCTGACACCGAACCTGTGCTGTTCGTCGGTGATAACAAGACCAAGCTTTGAAAAGGTGACATTATCGCTCAAAAGTGCGTGAGTGCCGATTACAACCTGTGTTTCGCCAAGGTCGAGCTGTTGTTTGATCTGTGTTTTTCTCTTTTTCGTCATTGAGCCGGTCAGCAGTTCAAGCCTGATGCCGAAAGGCTCAAAAAATTTTGTCAGTGTCGCATGGTGCTGACGGGCAAGAATATCTGTCGGAGCCATGAACGCACATTGGAGTCCGTTTTTAACTGCGGTGAAAATGATTGCGGCTGCAACAACTGTTTTTCCGCTTCCAACATCACCTTGAATCAGTCTGTTCATTGGTGTTTGTTTTTTGATGTCGGAAACACAGTCGGCGATTGCATTTTTTTGTGCATTGGTCAGCTGAAACGGGAGTGATGAAATGAACTGCTTTGTGTAATCCTCTTTTACCGTAAAGCTTGTAAAGCCTCTGTTTCTGTTTTTTAAAAGCCTTGTGCCCAATTGCAGTGTTAAAAGCTCCTCAAAAACAAGCCGTCTTTTTGCAATTTCAAGATCGTGAGCCGATTCGGGCTGATGAATTGCTTTTAAGGCAAATTGCTCATGACAAAGGCTGTAATGTCTCCTGACACTGTCGGGTATTATATCCGGTCGGTTTTCTGAAAAATAAATATTAAGGGCATTTGCGATAATATTAGAGAGAATTTTGTTGCTTAAACCTGAGGTGAGGGGATACAGTGGTTGAAAGACAATTTCACTGTCGGCTTTGATAAAGGTTGGGTTGGTTAATTCGAGACTGCCACGGTTCAAGGTGACTTTTCCGTGGAAAATATATTCCTCACCCTCAACGAGAGCCTGTGCAAGATAAGCACTGTTGAAGATATTCAGATTCACACTGTTCTCATCATCAACAAGCAGAGTCTTATATATTGTCATTCCTCTGCGTATGTCGTTTTTTATCGGAGTGTAGCCGACAACTGCCTTGAAACAGCAAACAGTATCAGGAACAAGCTCTGCGATTCTTAACGGGGCAGAAAAATCAAGATAACCTCGTGGAAAGTAATGAACAAGACCGTCAAGCGAAAAAATGCCGAGCTTATTTAATAGCTGCGCCCGTTTTTCGCCCACACCTTTAACATACTGTAAAGGTACACTGTTCATTTCTTCACCGCCTTTTCCTTGGTTATTTAACCTGCTTTTTCCAAGTGTAAATGTTTTTGAACAGATCGTTTTCACCGACTGTTCCCTCAAAGGTAATTTCGTTTGAATAGTAAGCCACAGAGGTTCTGTAACAGATGGGAATGAAAGGCTTTTCCTCCTCGAAAACATTTATAAATGTTCCGATGTCGATGTTTCCGGATTTAAAATCATTGTAAGCATTGCTTACTGTTTCGGAAGAAATGCCGTAAGATAAGCTTGAGCCTGCCTTAAAGAAGGCTGAAAGATCCATGTTTGGTGAAAGCTTGACCTCACCGATATAAAGATCGTAGTCGCCGTCCTTGAGAGCCTGCTGATACTCTTTAAATTCAAGTGCCGAAACTGTAACCTTAGCTCCGAGTGATTTAAGATTTTTACCGATGAATTTTGCACAGTTGACTTTAACGGTGCTTTCCTTATTGACAAGAATTGTGATTTCAAACACGCCGTCGGAGTCGTAACGGTAATTTTTGTCTGATGCAGAATATACAATTCCGTTATCGTCAAGAATGTTTCCCGCTTGAATCAGATTATATTCAAGTGTAGGAGTCTGTAAGCCGTCAAGCACAAACCAAGACGGGTTAAACGGCATATCTGTAATGCTGCAAAGGTTATCAAAAACAGTGTCTGCAAGGGTGTTTTTATCAATTGCCAATCTTAAGGCGTTGATGACCTGCTTGTTTGCAAAGTTTTCTTTTGAGCTGTTATAAGCGAGGTAAATAAGATTGTTCGTCGGAACAGAGACAGTTGCGGCATTAAGCTTTCTGAAGCTTCCGTTTTCCATGTCATCGTAAAAATATGTCAGCTTACCTGTTTGAATCCTGTAAAGCTCATCTTTTTGAGCCGTTATCGGCACAAGACCGATAGCCTGAATCGTAAGAGCTTCATTTCTTGTGTTGGCAGTGTTAGCCGAAAGGACATATTCGCCGCTTACATTTCTTAAAACATAACGACCGCTTCCGACCGGAAGTGCGGCAGTACCGGTGCCGTTTTGAACTATGGGGAAGGTGAGACACTGCTGAATATAGATATCGGGAGATGCGAGTGTAAAGGTAACTGTGTCCACACCTGCCATGGCAGCTGTCACATTTGTAAGTCTCGCCTTATAGTTATTGCTCTTTTTTGCAAGATTAAACGAATAAACAACATCATAAGCAGTAAGTGAAGCACCATTTGAAAAAACTGCACCATCAACAAGCTTGACTGTTATCTGCTTATCCTTAATGTCGATGCTTGTTGCGATAACGGCAGTTGATGACCAGTCATCATTTAGCACAAAAAGAGAGTCATAAAGAAGAGTGCTTATCGCAAGGTTAGTCGGGCTGTTTGTTTTAAAAGGATTGAAGCTTTTTCCTTCAAAATATCCGAGATAAACACTTCTTGATTCATTTGCAATTGTTTGTGTGGTTGTTATCGTTGTTTGGGTCTGCTCACCGTTGTCGGTGTTTTCCTTGAGATATGCCGTGACAAAAACGGCGGAAACAATGACCGCAAGACATAATAATGCAATAATAATTTTTTTCATATATATCAATCCTTTTTACTCAAAAGATACAAGCTGTGTATCTGTGCATTTGCCGGTAGCCTTGTCGATGGTGAAAATACAGCCGTTGGCGATTGAATCACCTTGAGCCTTGTCAAAACGCTGAGGCATATTGAATCTGAACTTTTCGATGATAATATCCTTGTCAACACCGAGAACACTGTGCTTAACTCCGCACATGCCGATGTCTGTGATATATCCCGTTCCGTGAGGCAAAACGGAGTTGTCGGCAGTCAAAACGTGGGTATGTGTGCCGAAAACAGCCGAGACCCTGCCGTCAAGGTAAAAGCCCATGGCTTTTTTCTCACTTGTTGCTTCTGCGTGAAAGTCAACAAGAATGATATTAGTTTTATCTTTGAGCTTTTCTATTTCTCTGTCAACAGCATCAAAGGGATTTTCGAGGTTTTCCATGAACATTGTTCCCATGACATTTATAATGCCGATGCTGAAAAATCCGCAGTCTGCAACCGCAGAGCCTTTTCCGGGATTGCTCGGTGAATAGTTACACGGCCTTATGATAAACTCGCTTTCATCAAGTAAGTCGTATACCTCTTTTCTTCTGTAAACATGATTTCCCGTTGTGATAAAATCAACCCCGCAGGAAAACAGCATTTCAGCCGAAAGGGGAGTGATTCCGTTTCCGTCTGCCGAATTTTCACCGTTGGCGATGCAAAAATCAATACAGTTAAGCTTTTTGAAAGCGGAAAGCTTTTTTCTTAAAAGCTGACAGCCCTCGCTGTTAACAACATCTCCGAGAACAAGTATATTCATTTCATTCTCCTTATACATATTCACTTACATCAAAATCGTCGTCATTGGGATAGTAATCCCAACCGTCGTAATAGTTGCCCTCTTTTTCCTCCTGCAAGGGTGAGGGGATTTCTTTTACAGCTTCAAGCTTATGACCCGACATCCATAAAAAGTGTGACAGATGAAGCGTGTAACCGCAGCCCGACGGTGTGAGCCAATCGGAAACGGAGGCTTCAGGAATTGCAAAGTTTGCCATGAGAGTTGAAATTACTCCGCCGTGAGTTATGATAACGACATTGTCTGTACCTGTTTTTAAAATGCCGTCCATGATTTTGACAAAGCATGAGCAGACTCTTTGTGCAAATTCCTCATTGCTTTCACCAAAGGGCGGCTGAATATTTTTTTCGCCTTTGAGCCAGCGATCAAAAAGGGGCTGCTTTTCATGAAGAACCTCTGCCGTTTGTCCGTCAAATTCTCCGAAGTTATATTCCGTCAGTCCGTTTATTTCAATCGGCTTGATATCGGGATAAAGGAGCTTTGCCGTTTCGATACAGCGTGGCAGAGGAGAGGTAAAGACAACATCAGCCTGAGGATATTTATATTCAGCTTTCATTTGAAGAAGCTGATTTATTCCGTCCTGGCAAAGAGGGACATCGTTTCTTCCCGAATATATTCCGTCAAGATTGTGCTGAGTAAGTCCGTGTCTTATAAGATGTATTTTATAATTTTTCATTGATATTCACCCTAAGTATAATTTTACATTACATTATATAATAAAGCGTAATAAATTTCAATAAAAACACAACAATTTATCTTTTGCTTTCGGTCTTTAAGTTGTAAAGGAAATTTATTGACTTTTAAGATAGCAATGCTTATAATATAAGTATAAATTACAAGGAGGTAAACTATATGAATAAATCATTAAGAAACATGATATGCCTTGTCCTTGCTCTTTTGACGGCAGTGTCATGCTGTGCCGTGACTTCTTTTGCGGCAGATGCCGGTGAGGTTCTTGAATTTTCCGTTTCTGAGGACGACTTTGCAATTGTCAGCCGTTGTGACGAAAACGCTCAAGGCATAGTTGCCATACCTGCAAAGGTCACAATTTCTTCTAAAACCTATGCCGTAAAATATATCGGTGAAAAAGCCTTCGATTCTTGCTACGGTGTTACACAAATAAGCATACCCGAGGGCGTTACGGTAATCGGAAACTATGCTTTTCGTGACTGTATTTATCTGAGCGATGTTTATATTCCACGTTCACTTGCAATTTGTCAATACGATGCTTTCGACGGATGTAAAAATGTCACCGTTCACTGTTACAGATCAAATTATCAGTTCTTCACTGTTTTCGGAATTTCTTCAAATATAACCGTTGACATTCTTGATGCCTCTGAGGAAGAACCGGACTCACCGGATTCAACTGCTCAGTCAGGCTTTTTCAACACCTTGTTCAATGCGATCAGGAATCTTGTAATGAGTATTCTCGAATATTTCAAGGTTAACACCGATGATGATTTTGAATTTGAATTTCCGTTTACCTTCACAACGGCTGTCAGCTCTGCATCCTAATATTGACTTTGAAATCATTTTATGGTAGAATTATTTCAAGAATTGAATTAAAATTTGAATGAGGAGAAATGTTTATGAAAAAAGTATTAAGTATAATCTTATCAATTCTTATTCTTTTCGGCTCGGTCAGCGTGGTTGCTTTTGCTGCCGAAGATGATGAATCTTATACCGAGGAGGAAGTCAATGAAGCTTCCGATGCAATGAATTATTTTTATGTCAAGGGCTTACCCGAAAGATTCGATTGCAATATCGAGGGCTTGAAAACCTATGCAGACGGTAAGTATTGGAATGAAATCAATCTTCTTGGCATGAATCTCGAATTTCTTTATTCTGCCGACCAACCGCTGTTATGGAGCTATCGTGACATTTATAAGACTGATGAAAACGGTGCTTTTGTCTATGATGAAGCAGGCAACAGAATCGAGCTTATCACCCGTGGAGACATTGCTCTTGTGCTTTCGAGTGTAAATGCTTATTTAAAGCGTCTTTTCTATAATACATACGGCGGCCTTAACCTTTACACCTCGGAAAATGCAGTTAAGCTTGCAAATGCTCTCGGTAACATTTTCTACCGTGATTTTGTTGAGCTTAAGGTTGAAAATTTTGATGAAATTTTCGGCAATGAGATTCCTAATGCAAATGAATTTTTTGAAGCTGTTGCCACTCTTTCAAAAATGGATGTTTTGGTTCAAGCCAACTGGTGCAGCAGAGGAAGAGCATTTTGCGAGCCGGTAGTTAATCTTTTCGGCGGAACATATTCAAATGTTTCCGCGGATCATTACAAGGACGGCAAAAAGCTGGCTGCTAAATTTCTTGAGGGCTTCTTTGCAAAGATGAACATCTTCGGACCTGTCAGAACTATCCTTGATGTTGTGAAGGCTTATTGCTCAAGCTATGAATTAGCTTACCGTGAGCCTACACTCGCACTGTTTACTCATAAGACGGAAAAGATTCTTAACTTTGAAACCATCGAGGAATATCAGACCTTTAGTGGACTTATCAAGCTGATGTTCTGTAATTGCGACCCCATTGTCGGTGAAGGCTGCTTTGCAAGCAGTGTTGAAGATGTTGAGCATTTTTGTCCGCTTGAATTCCCGACACAGAGAATTGCAGTCGCTTCCGATGACGATGAAATTTTCATGTATCTTTTCTATTATTTCAATCTTTGCGGCAAGCATAGAAACAACGCGGCATATATTGAAAAGCTCAGAGGAGCAATTGATGCAAGTGATGACATTTCCGATGCCGATAAGGTAAAGGTTAAATCAATTCTTGACGGATATTTTTGCAACAACATTAAAAGCACAACCGTTGACCTTGTTGAGCCTTATCTTTCAGAACGTATCAATGAGCCTTCAACCGGACTTTTCAACAGACTCAAAAACAGTATCATGGTTCTCATGAAAAAGATTGCCGATTATATCGACTATTTGCGTAAGCTTATTTCCGGTGACATTGATTACGGCTCGGGCAATTCACCTTTTGCATAATTAAAAATGACCGCAACCCACAAGGTGCTTAACTTTGTGGGTTGATTTTTATTTTATGTATTGAGTTATTTATTTTTTTGTGATAAAATTCAGTGTAATAAATGTTTGAGGTTATGATTATGAATGTAGCAATCATCGGTGGCGGTGCATCTGGAATGGCATGTGCAATAAGCATCATGTCAAGGTCAAAGGAAAACGGGTTAAAAACTCGCGTCACGATTTTTGAAAGCAAGGACAGACTCGGAAAAAAGCTTCTTGCAACCGGAAACGGAAGATGCAATCTTATGAATGAAAATGAATGCGGTTATTATTTTGATGTTAACGGCTTTTCAACTTATGCTTTAAAGAAATTTGATGTGAAAAGCAATTTGAATTTTTTTCGCACCTTAGGTCTTTACACGAGAACCGATGAAGCCGGACGCATTTACCCTTTGAGCAATCAAGCATCGAGCGTGCTTGATGCCCTACGGTTTGCTTGCGAGGATTTGGGAGTCAAGGTTATTTGCGACACCGAGATTCGTGATGTGCGTAAGCATCAAGGCTGTTTTTTCGTGAACGGTGAAGTCTTCGACAAGCTTGTTCTTGCCTGCGGAGGAAAAGCCGGAGTCAAAAATTTTAACGGATATGAGCTTTTGGAAAAGCTTGGGCATAAGATTACCCGTATTGAGCCTTCACTTACTAAGCTTGAGGTTCTCGATAAGCGTTTCACAAAGCAGTTGAAGGGTGTCAGACAAAAAGGCGTTTTCTCACTTTTTGAGTCTGATAAGCTCATTGCCCGTGAGGTTGGAGAGCTTCTTTTCACCGAATACGGACTTTCGGGCATTGCGGTGATGCAGTTATCGGCTTTTGTCGCCAGAAGTGATAAAAAAAATCAGCTTCTCATTCGTGCCGATTTTGTGCCCGAACTGTCACACCGACAGCTTTCCGTGGCTATCAGTGATTTGATAACACTTCATCCTGATTATAAAACCGAAAATCTGCTTTCAGGATTTGTTGCCAAAAAGCTTGGAGAAGCAGTGATAAAAAAGCTTAACATTGAGCTGTCCGTTAATATTTCAAAGCTCACAGAAAAGCAAATTGCTTCAATTGTCAATTCGCT
>CAZBFI010000063.1:0-10198 GCA_964491165.1 uncultured Faecalibacterium sp. | reverse complement strand
CTGTTGAAGCCTTGCATAAGAAAGCAGTCTCACTGCAAGTCCCCAGCCCGTGCTTTTCACTCCCCTATCCTTCAAGGAGGTCAAAGCGGCATTTTTCATTTTGGGATCTGTTGTGTCAATTTGTCTGAACGGATAAAGCGTGAGAAGATGTGAAAGATGTCGGTGCTTTCTTTGAACGCCCTTGTTCAAAAAGCCTCGCATGAGGAAGCTGTCCTCCTCATACCATTCCTTGATCTGTCCCCATTTGCCGATGTTCACCGGCTTCAACAAGCCTATCTGCTCTTTAACCTTTTCAATAACCTTCTTGTCAACCTCATCAGCATAGCCTGCCTTTTCAAGCTCATCCGAGGCGAGCAAAACATCTTCATAAAGATTATAAATTATGCTCTGGTCATAAGTGTTTCCTTGAGAAAGAGGACCGTGTTCGGGAGAAAAGCCGGGAGAACAGACGAGTCTTCCCGTCTTTTTGTCCTCATGCAAAAGCTGAGTCCACAAAAGCGCACACTCCTGCATTGCAGGATAAATATCCTTTCTGAGCTTTTCAATGTCCTTGGTGAAAAGATAATAATCAAAGCAGTTTTGCAATGCCCATGCTCCGTTCGTCGGTGCCCAACCCCAGCGCCATGAAGAACCCGGTCCGACAAAGCCGAGAGGAGTTACCATTGTGTGAATCATCCAACCTGTCGGCTTTTCATAATTGACTTCATTTCCGTCAAATTCACCGATGCCGAGAGTTTTTGCCGCAACAATTCTGCCGGGCTTACGAAGAGAATTGACAAAATCAATATAGGGCAACGCCGTAGGTGCAAGATTGGCAACATAAGCAGGCCAATAATTCATTTGAATGTTGACATTGAAATGATAGTCACTGCTCCATATCGGATTGTTTTTTGCATTCCAGATTCCCTGAAGATTTGCCGGTAAGCTGCCCTCACGGGAGGAAGCAATGAGAAGATATCTGCCGTATTGAAAAAGAGTTGTGATAAGATTTCTTCTGTATTCACCCTTTTTGTCGAACCTTTTAAGCATATAGTCGGTCGGCAAAACAGCCTCCTGCTCACCAAGGGTGAATTTCACTCTGTCATAAAGGCTCTTGTAATCGTCAATATGCCTTTTGTATAATTGCGAAAAGCTCATTTCAGCTGCTTTTTCAACGCTCGAAGCTGCTTTTTCAAGCACATCACACGAATCAAAGAACACGGGAAAATCGTTGACATAATTAGTTGCAAGAGAAGCGATAACAACAAAGCTTTTCACATCCTTGAGAACTATCCTGTCATCTTTTGCGTAAATTTCTCCCGAATCGGAAATAAATCTGACGCAGGCGGCATATTTCATTGAGTTTTTATCCTCACCGGCAGGTGCATCAACACCGTTATTCGCCATGACTGTACCCTCAACAGTGAGCCTATTGCCCTCTGCTTTCAAAACTCCACCGAGCTGTTCGGGAACAATATATGCCGTTGCAGAAAAGGTCGGTTCTTCAGCCGTTTCCTCGTCGTCCTTGCCGAGCTTGTTTTCACATTCGATTTTTCCGACAAAAACATTATCGGGATAAGAAACAAAATAATGCCTTGTATACATTACCTTTTCTTTTTTATATGACACCATCGCAGAAGCGGTATCAAGGTCAAGGTCACGAATATACTTGTCGGTTTCCCCACCGTGACTGAACTGTATGTAAAGATTCATAAAGCTCTGATAAGCGCCAAAGCCCGTCATGTCACCCTCAAGGTTTTGCATTTTTTCGGTCGCCTCGGAGGTTTTGCCCTCATCAAGTAAATTCTGAATCTCTTTAAGTGATGCTCCCCTGTCGGCATTTTTCACTCCGCCGCAAAAGCCTTCAATATCCTGACCGCCCGACCAAAGAGTCTTTTCGTTAAAGTGGATAAGCTCGCATTCCTTACCGCCGAAAACCTTTGCACCGATTTTTCCGTTACCTAAGGGAAGTGCCTGATTTTCCCAGCCGAAATAGCTCATGTGAGCCGGCTCTTTATAACACAAAAACATAATCTTATCTCCAATTCTTTATAAGTCAATTCATTATATATTTTTTGCCGAAATTAGTCAAGGTATAGCTTATTTGAGATAATCTGAAAAATATGAATAAAAAAATTGATTTTTATTATAAAATGTGGTAACATACATAATGTATGTTTATAAACTCACGAAAAGGAGGCTTATTATGGATATGGATTACCTTGTTAAAATTGACACACAGCAAAAAATCGAATCCGACGAGGAAAATCTTCAAGTTATTACCCATGCCTCTTACAGCGGAACGAAAAATGATTACACCATTGTTTACACAGAACAAAGCAAGGAAAACGGTGAAAGCAAAACAGAGCTCAGATGTGAAAACAATGAAAGAATCACTGTTTTTCGCATCGGCAACGAAATGAAAACGAATCTTGTCCTCGAAAAAGGCAAACGGCACATTTCATGCCACAGCACACCTTACGGCACTTTTTCAATGGGCATTACAGCCATTGAAATTGATTCGGATATAGATGAAAACGGCGGCAAGCTACATTTTAAATATGCCACCGACATTGAAAACACTCCCCTTGGGGAAATTGTTTTTGATTTCACACTCAAGAAAAAGAAAACAAAAAGAGACTGACAGAGAGGAATTTTAAAATGTCGAAAACAACAGATAAAGCACAAAATCAAATCAGAAGCCTCATTGAAAATGCCATCAGAGCTGCACAAAAGGCTTCACTTCTTCCCGAGGGTGACTTTTCTCCTTTCTCGGTTGAGGTTCCGGCTGACAGAAACAACGGTGATTATTCAACAAACGCCGCAATGGTGAACGCAAAAGCCTTTAAGCTTGCACCGAGAAAAATTGCAGAAGCTATTGTTGAAAAAGCCGTCATCGAAAACACATACTTTGAAAAAATCGAAATCGCAGGCCCCGGCTTCATCAACTTTTTCCTTTCGGCAGATTATTATGCCGACATTCTCATTGAAATTGACAGCGACGGTGAAAATTACGGCAGAAGCGACTACGGCAAGGGCAAAAAAATCAATGTTGAGTTCGTTTCAGCAAATCCCACCGGCCCGATGCACATGGGAAATGCAAGAGGTGGTGCTTTGGGCGACTGTCTTGCAGCGGTGCTTGATTATGCCGGTTACGATGTTAGAAGAGAGTTTTATGTCAACGATGCGGGAAACCAAATCGACAAATTCTCACTTTCTCTTGACATAAGATACCGTCAACTTTGCGGTGAGGATGTTGAGCTTCCCGAGGACAGCTATCACGGAGAGGACATCATTCAAAGAGCACAGCAGTTCAAGGATATTCATTCCGACAGCTTCATGGAAAAGAGCGAGCAGGAAAGAAGAAAGGCTCTTGCCGAATTTGCTCTTCCTCTTAATCTTGAAAACATGAAAAATGCCATGAATAAATATCGCATAGATTATGATTTATGGTTCAGTGAGCTGACTCTCCACAACGGCGGTGAGCTTGACGAAACAATCGAGATACTCAAAAAAGGCGGATATACTTACGAAAAAGACGGAGCCTTATGGTATAAGAACAAGCAGGTTCAAACGCAGATGCTTTTAAGCCAAGGAAAAACACAGGAATATATCGACAAGCTTGAATTGAAGGACGATGTGCTGATAAGAGCCAACGGCAACCCGACATATTTTGCGGCTGACATCGCATATCACAGAAACAAGCTTGAAAAAAGAGGCTTTGACAAGGCAATTGATGTCTGGGGTGCAGACCACCACGGCCATGTTGCAAGAATGAAGGGTGCAATGCAGGCTCTCGGCATTGATCCGGACAGGCTCGACATTCTGCTTATGCAGTTTGTAAGACTCGTTCGTGACGGCGAGGTTGTCAGGATGAGCAAAAGAACCGGCAAGGCTATCACTCTTGTTGATCTTCTCAATGAAGTTCCGATTGATGCAGTACGCTTCCTTTTCAACATGAGAGAGCCAGGCTCACTTATGGACTTTGACCTTGACCTTGCAGTTGAACAAACCTCTCAGAATCCTGTTTATTACTGCCAATATGCTCATGCGAGAATTTGCAGCATCATTTCAAAGCTTGAAGCCGAAGGAAAGCCTGCAAGAAATTGCTCCTGCGATGAGCTGAAATTACTCACCGGCACTGAAGAAAGAGAGCTTATAAGATACCTTTCAACTCTCGGTGATGTCATCATCGGTGCGGCAAAGAATTATGATCCGGCAAAGGTTACTCATTACGCTGTTGAGCTTGCAACCTATTTCCATAAGTTTTATAATAATTGCAGAGTCAGCGTTGAAGATGAAAGCCTTATGCAAGCAAGACTTTTCCTTTGCAAATGCACCAAGAACACTCTCAAGAGCATACTCAACATGTTAAAGGTTACTTCACCTGAAAGAATGTAATAAAAAAAGTTTCTTAAAATTAAGTATATTTAAGTTAATAAAGCTAAACTATAACCATAATAATAAAAAAGGAGCCATTACCATGAACGCAGAAAAAATCCTTGTCGTCGATGACGACCTTAATATTTGCGAATTGCTCAGACTCTATCTTACAAAAGAAGGCTACAATGTTGTCATCGTCAATGACGGAGCAAGTGCGGTCACAACCTTTCAGGAGGAAAGCCCCTCTCTCGTTCTTCTCGACATTATGCTTCCCAAGCTTGACGGCTGGCAGGTATGCAGAGAAATCAGAAAGTTTTCCGATGTACCCATCATCATGCTCACGGCAAAGGGTGAAGTTTTCGACCGCGTTCTCGGTCTTGAGCTTGGTGCTGACGACTATGTTGTAAAGCCGTTTGACACAAAGGAAATTGTTGCAAGAATCAAGGCTGTTCTGCGCCGCAGTGTTTCATCTGTTGCAGAAGAGGTCAAGGAAGTGCATTATGACAAGCTTTCAATCAATCTGACAAATTATGAGCTGAAGGTTGCAGGCGTTCAAATTGACACTCCCCCGAAAGAAATGGAGCTTATTTTCCACCTTGCAAAAAGCCCGAACAGAGTTTTCACAAGAGATCAGCTTCTCGATGAGGTCTGGGGATATGACTATTACGGTGACAGCAGAACCGTCGATGTTCATGTTAAAAGACTGCGTGAAAAGCTTGAGGGTGTTTCCGACAAATGGGAGCTTCGCACTGTATGGGGCGTAGGCTATAAGTTTGAAACAAAAGACTGATATAACATTCATCACTGCAGGAGCAACCCGAATTGCTCCTGCTGATTTTGGATTTTGAGCTTTTATCGGGCAGATGTTTTCGCTGCTTTCACGCACCCGACTTTAACAATGCCACTTGCTTAATTGCTCACAGCTTTAAAGGGGAAGGTAAAATGAAAATTAAAAAAAGAAAAAAAAGCACACTTTTTCGCCGTTATTTCAAATCCTCGGTGATAACGGTTCTTGTCGCTTTCATATTTTTCGGATTCACCCTGATGATTTTCATCGCAGGTCAATGGTGGAACGACAAGGTTGAAAACCTGACGGACAATGCAAGAAACATTTCCGATATCTACACCGATATGCTCGACGGAAAAACCGAAATGGATGAAGGCTTTATAAAAAGCACCTTGAACACCATAAACATGGCTACCGTTTCCGACTACTTTATTTCAGATCTTAACGGTAAGGTCATTTTATGTGCCGATGAGAACAATACGATCTGCAATAAGCACGCAGAGCTTGAAATTTCAGCCGATCATATTTCCAGAGCTATCGACGGAGGCTTTTCCGATTATTCCTCAATGGACGAATTCGGTGAGGGACGCTTTCTTGTTGCCGTACCCGTAAAGACAGACAACAAGCCGGTTGCCATCGTTTTTGCCGTTGAAGACGCAATCACGGGACTTCTCCCCTACATTTCAAGCATTATGGCTGCTTTCTGGGTCATCACTCTCATCACGCTTATTATAGTTTTCACTGCAATATTTTTCATCACCAAAGGAATCACCGATCCACTTTCGGAAATGGAAGCGGTCACCTCGCACATTGCAAAGGGTGATTTTTCGCACCGTGTTAAAGGTAATTACAAAAACCGTGACTTCACGCAGTTTGCCAACTCGCTTAACAAGATGGCAGATGAGCTTGCCATTGAAGATGAAAGCCGTAAAAACTTCGTGGCTAATGTTTCCCATGAGCTGAAAACTCCAATGACCTCAATCGCAGGCTTCATTGACGGCATCCTTGACGGAACAATACCGCCCGAGGACGAAAAGAAATATCTGCGAATTGTCTCCACCGAGGTTAAGCGTCTTTCAAGAATGGTCGTTTCAATGCTCAACCTTTCAAAAATTGAAGCCGGTGAAATTTCAATCAACTTGAAGGAATATGACATTGCAAATCAAATTTTTGAAACACTGCTTTCATTTGAAAAAAGAATTGATGACGGCAAGATAAATATTTCCGGCTTTGAAAATATGGGCGTTGTACCTGTTAAGGCTGACAAGGACCTTATTCAGCAGGTGCTTTACAACCTGATTGACAATGCCGTGAAGTTCACACCAACAAACGGAACGATCGAGCTTTTTGCGAAAAATGACGGTGAAAAAACAACTGTTATCATCAGAAACTCCGGTCACGGTGTTGAAAGCGGAGAGATATCAAGAATATTTGAAAGATTTTATAAGGTTGACAAATCCAGAAGCTATGACACAAAGGGCGTCGGTCTGGGACTTTATATTGTCAAGACCATCGTCAATATGCATGACGGTGAAATTCATGCAGACAGCAAGCTTAATCAGTACACGGAATTTTGTTTTTCAATCCCTTACAGCACAGATTGATCCTTTAGTTAATTTTAAGGTTATTTTTTAACTTATTTTTAGCGAAAAGGCTTAATATAGACAAAAATTAAATTATCTTAAGGAGCGTTAAACATGAACAGCAATGATAATTTCTCTCCGTTTTCTCCTCAGGAAGATGGAAATGAAAACAAAACCGACTCACAGTTCAATCAAGCGGAAAGCTTTGAGCCTATAAAAGAAGTCCCCGTTGAAAGCACACAAGAAAATCAAGCACCTGCTTTCAATCAAAACAACTCCAACGAAGATTACACAGTCCCCGCTGACGTTCCGCTCAGCAGTGAAAAGGCAACCGAAGAACAAAATTACACTGCTTTTAATCCGTATCAATTCAAAAGTGAAGAGTCTGACACAGCTTCTTTCAGCACTCCCGAGCCGATTTCACCGAACACAGCCGACGAAAACGGTTCAAGGGTTAATGCCTCATATAATCAGCCGATAAATCAGGGCTTTTCCCAAAACACTAACGGGAATTCCTTTAACAACGGCTTTAACAATAACTTTAACAACGGAAGCTTTAACAATGCCCCCCACCCTCAGAACCAACAGCCTCCCGTTCCTAAGGACAACAAAAACGGAAAGCTTATCATCACCGCCGCTGTCAGCATTTGTATAATCGTGGCACTCATCGCTTTAGTCTCAAGCTTCATCGGTGACAGAAAAAATCCCGTAGCCGAATCGACAACAAATGCTCCCACTTCACTGGCTCAGGAAAGCACCACCTTAAATCAAGGACTTCAGATTTCAACAACAGCACCGTCAAGCCAGACAGTCAATTCGGTTTGGGTTGCAGAAAAGGTCAGACCCGTTGTTGTCGGTGTTCTCGCTTACCAACAGGGTGAGCTTGCCGGAGAAGGCTCAGGCGTTCTCATCAGCGAGGATCTTTCCAAAAACTGCACTTACATTGTAACCTGCGCTCATGTCATCAATGAGGCTAACTGTGATTTTTCAGTTCTTCTTCTTGACGGAACAAGATATGACGCAGAGGTTGTCGCTCTTGACGAGAGAACAGATATCGGTGTTTTGAAGATAAACCAAACAGGTATGCAGCTTGCAGAAATCGGTGATTCGTCAAATTTGAAATTCGGTGAACCGGTTTACGCAATCGGTAACCCCGGCGGAAGCGAGTTTTTCGGTTCAATAACCGACGGTATTGTTTCGGCAATCGACCGTTCAATATCGGCAACATACACCATGACCTGCATTCAGCATAATGCCGCAATCAACCCCGGCAACTCCGGCGGTGCTCTTGTCAACTCAGCCGGTCAGGTTATCGGCATCAACTCATCGAAAATCGCAAAAACCGATTATGAAGGCATGGGCTTTGCCGTTCCCTCCTCAATTTTCAAGCCGGTTGTTGAATCCCTCATTCAATACGGTTATGTTCCCAACAGACCCGAGCTTGGCATCAAGTATGCCGCTGTGAGCGAATATCAGCTTTATTCACTCATCGTTTCAATCAAGGGACTGCCCAAGGAATCAATCATTATCGCTGAAATACCCGAGGGCAGCGCCCTTTCGGGAACACAGGCACAGGTCGGAGACCTTATCATCGCAGTCAACGGTCAAAAGATGGATTCATCAAACATTCTGCTTGACATGATTGACACCGGTGCAGTCGGTGACACACTCACTCTCACACTTTGCCGTATACAAAACAGAAGCTATGAAATTTCAACCTTTGATGTCACCGTTAAGCTCGTTGAGGATAAAGGCTCGATAACCACAACAACTCAAGCCGCCACTCTTCCTCAGCAAGATGACTATTACAGCAATTTCAGTGATTTCTTCGATTTCTTCAACTGGTAAAATCAAATAAAGCAAGGGATTCTTTGGCACTTAAAGGCTAAAGAATCCCTTTTAACATTGTGTATGTTTTTTCGTTTTACGCTCAAAGCTTTTATTTTTTCACCGAGTCGATTTCCATTCCGGCATAAGCATTAAGCTCAAGACCTGCTATGTTGCCGTCAATGTACTCATAATAGCCCTGTGAACCGACCATGGCGGCATTATCACCGCAAAGTGAAAGCTCCGGAAGATAAAGCTTCCAGCCATGTTTTTCGCAAAGCTCCTTCATATCCCGTCTCAAAACGGAATTTGCCGAAACCCCTCCTGCAAGGACAAGAGTTTTGTGATTTTTGTCAAGCATTGCTTTTTCAGTGTTCTTGCAAAGGCAATGTGAAACAGCCTTCATAAACGATGCTCCGAGGTCGGAAATATTGATCTCGCTGTCCTTCTGCTTTGCGTTATGAATTGTGTTGATAACGCTTGTTTTCAAGCCCGAAAAGCTGAAATCATAAGGACTGCCGTCAACCTTAGGAGTCGGGAATTTATATGCCGTACTGTCTCCGTCGCTTGCAATTCTGTCAAGATTCAATCCACCCGGATAAGGAATACCCATTGCACGAGCAGCCTTGTCAAGTGCTTCACCGGCAGCGTCATCTCTTGTTCTGCCGATTATTTCAAACTCGGTATAAGTCTTGACCTCAACCATCATTGTGTTGCCACCGCTGACAACAAGGCAGAAAAAGGGTGGCTTCAAATCCTTGTGGGTAATGTATGAAGCGGCAATGTGACTGCGCAGATGATGAACAGGCACAAGCGGTTTGTTTGAGGCGTATGAAAGAGCCTTTGCATAATTCACACCGACAAGCAACGCTCCGATAAGTCCCGGTGCGTATGTTACGGCAATCGCCTCGACATCTTCAAGCTTTGTTTCTGCATCGGCAAGAGCTTTTTTTACAACACCAGATATTGCCTCTGCATGACGCCTTGATGCAATTTCAGGCACAACTCCCCCGTATATTTTATGCTCCTGCACCTGAGAGGCAACAACATTGGAAAGAACCTTTCTTCCGTCTTCAACAACGGAGGCTGCTGTTTCGTCACAGGAGGATTCAATCGCTAAAATTTTCATTTATCTTACCTTCATTTCTTTCAACTGAAATATCTTGTCATTATCACGGCATTTTCAACAGGCGCACTGTAAAAGTTTTTTCTTTCGCCCAAAGCCTTAAAGCCGCATTTAGTGTAAAGTGAAATTGCTTTTTCGTTACTTTTTCTCACTTCAAGACTTATAAAAGAACAGCCCTCTTGTCCGGCGGTTTTCACGCTGTTTTCAACAAGTGCTTCACCGAATCCGTTTTTTCGCCATTGAGCTTTAACGGCAACATTTGTGATATAGCACTCATCAAGAACAATATGCATTCCCATGTAAGCTACCACCGTTCCCTCACTTTCAAGCACAAAAAAACGGGCTTGCTCATTTGACAGCTCATTTCTCAAGCCCTCCTCTGACCAAGGCAAAGAAAAACATTCTTTTTCAATTTCACAAACAAACGCTATATCGCTTTCTCGCATACGCCTTATAAGGAAATTTTCAACACTCAGGAATATCACTCCTTTTTTGCATTACACTATATAGTAT
>CAZBFI010000062.1:0-10224 GCA_964491165.1 uncultured Faecalibacterium sp. | reverse complement strand
AGCCACTACTATATTATAACAAATAGGAAAAAAAGTAAATAACCGTAATAATATTTTTACACATTTTTTTAAATCAGCAAACAGTTAACACCGTCAGCTTAAGAAAAACCTTTTTCATATTGATTTTTACAGTCATAATTGGTATAATAAAATGAAAAGTTGTATTTATATAATAAACAAGAGAGGTTAAAATTATGATTAAAATATCACCGTCTATTCTTTCATGCGATTATTCAAAAATGGGAGAAGAATTTGAAAAAATGAAAAGTTGCGGTGCCGATTGGCTTCATATAGATGTAATGGACGGTCACTTTGTTCCCAACATTACTCTCGGTGCACCCTTGGTCAAATGTATGAGAAAATGCTCCGACCTTGTTTTCGACTGTCATCTTATGATAAGTGAGCCGTTGAAATATGTTCCGGACTTTATATCGGCAGGTGCAGACCTTATCTGCTTCCATGTTGAAAGCGATTCACCCGTTGATGAAACGATCGACCTTATAAGAAAGCACGGCAAAATTGCCGCACTTGCCGTAAAGCCGGCAACCCCCATTGAAAAGGTATATCCTTACCTTGATAAGCTCGGCATGGTGCTTGTGATGACTGTTGAACCCGGCTTCGGCGGTCAATCCTTCATGGCTGACATGATGGACAAAATCGTCGCTTTGAGAAATGAATGTAAAAAAAGAAACCTTGAAATTGACATTCAGGTTGACGGCGGAATCTCACTTGAAACAGTTGAAACTGCGGCAAAAGCAGGTGCAAATGTTCTTGTTGCAGGCTCGGCTATTTTCGGCAGCAGCGACCCTGAGCAAACAATTTCGCTTCTTCGCAGCAAGGCGGCAAAATATTTTGAATAATAAAAGAAGGTAAACCGCCCATGAAAGTCAAAGATTTTTTCGCTTCAAGGAAAAGTCCCTATAAAAACACGAATCCGAGAGTCAGGAAAAGCTATTACACCTTCTCAGAGGAATATCCCGCAGGAAACATTCCCATTGAAAGAAGAATGCAGCCTAAGTTCAAGTCCATCAGAGCCAAGAACCGTTTTTATGTGATACTTGCACTCGTTGTGGTCTGCTTGTCATTTTTCGCAGTGAGGCTTGCACTTGATATTTCTTATAAGCCGGCGCAGGTTCTTACATCGGGAAACGTTGCCGACAACAGCACCCCCTCTCAGTCAATCCTCGTCACCGACGGCTTCAGAGCCCTTTATATGCCTTACGACAAGCTCGGTGACACATCATACATCAAAAGCTTCATCAAAAAAATCCGCAGATATGACTGCAACAGTGTTATCATTGATTTCAAAACCGAAAGCGGTAAGCTTTGTTACAGCTCCCTTAACAGTCATGCAATCAACGGAAAATGTGCTGTTTTCAACAACAATACAGTGCGTCAAGCACTCAGCATTTTCAAAAAAGAAAACATCACCGTCACCGCAAGGATATACTGCTTCCTTGACAACACCGTTCCCGTCAGCAATCCGGAGCTTTCCGTAAAATATATGGACACCGATGTAAACTGGATTGACGCCACCGATGACGGCAATGTCAAAACCTGGCTGAATCCCTGCTCAAAGGAAGCCCTCACTTATCTTCTCGACATCATCACTGAGGTTCGTGATTTCGGAATAAAAAGCTTCATTCTTGAAAAATGCCATTTCCCCGACAGCACGAACACAGCCGGTGCTTCTTATCCGGGCGAAAAAAATTTCAGAGATAAAAATGCCGCTTTGAGACTTTTTATCAAAGAGGTTAAAGCTATTGTTCCTGAGGACGGCTTTCTCATCGTGTCACAGAGTGCAACAGATGCACTCAAGGGCAACAAGCAGATATATTTCGGCTCAATCAGCACGGCAAGCTTTGACGCTCTTGCCACATACACAATCAACAGACCCGACGGTATCTTCCTTGACAAAAAGACCGATTTTTCCTCAATGCTCGGACTCTTTTCTTCAATCAGTGAGGTTTTCAAAAACAAAACCTTCGTACCCGTTATAGATTACAGCGAATATTCGGGAAAATATCTGAGAACCGTCAGAAAAAACAATTATAAAAGCTACATCATTTTCGATGAAAACGGAGAATATTGACAAGGAGGCAAAACATGACTAAAACTGCATTCATCGCAATTGTCGGCAAACCTAATGTCGGAAAATCATCAATACTCAACAAGGTTTTGGGACAAAAAATCGCAATCGTTTCCGAAAAGCCACAAACAACGCGCACACGCATCATGGGTGTGCTGACAAGAGGCGAGGTTCAGCTTGTTTTCACCGACACTCCCGGCTTTCACAAGCCGAAAACAAAGCTCGGTGAAAAGATGGTGAAGGCTGTAAGCGACAGCATTTCAGGTGTTGACGCCTGCCTTTTCGTTGTTGAAAGCACAGGCAAGCTGACAGAAAATGAAATTGAGCTTCTTGAAAAAATCAAGAAAAGCAAAATGCCCGTCATTCTCGCAATCAACAAAATCGACATGGTCTCCGACAAGCAGGAGCTTTTCACAAAAATTGCCGAGCTTTCGGCTCTGCATGACTTTGAAGCCGTTGTTCCCGTTTCCGCAGTCAAAAATGACGGAATAGATATTCTCATTGATGAAATGGAAAAGCTCGCTTTCCCCTCAGAGCATTATTTCCCCGAGGACACGCTCACCGATCAGCCTGAAAGAGTTCTTGTTTCGGAAATTATCAGAGAAAAAATGCTCCGGCTTCTCGATAAAGAGATCCCACACGGAGTTGCGGTTTCAATTGAAAAAATGCGTGAAAGAAGTGACAGAGAGCTTATTGACATTGATGCTGTCATCTACTGTGAAAAGGAAAGCCACAAGGGTATCATCATCGGCAAAAACGGCTCAACTCTCAAAAGAATTTCCACCTACGCAAGACATGACACCGAAAAATTCTTTTCCTGTCAGGTCAACCTCAAATGTTGGGTAAAGGTGAAAGAGGACTGGCGTAACCGAGAGGGTCTGATTCATAATTTCGGTCTCGATTAAGCTTTTCCCCTTAAAACTGCACAAAAATTTCTTTTGTATTTTGTCAACAACGGCAAATAAAAATTTCTATGTTTACTTAGACCTTTTTCTGCAAAGTATAAATTTATAAAGAGGTAATCTTTTATAAAAAGCAGATGAGGTGACAGCATGAATAAAAGAGATTTGTGGGACAAATTCATTCAAACGGGGAAAATTTCCGATTACCTGAACTATCAGCGGGCTGAAAAAAACAGCAACGATTACAATGCCGAGCTTGAAGCAGGTGAAGAATTTTTCGTTGAATGTCCCAACGGAGAGGATTATAAATATGACGATGAAGACGGACGGTATAGTAATCCGTGAGCAAAATACAGGTGATCAGGATCGACTTATCACCATTTTGACAAGAGAAAAAGGTATAATAAAAGCATTTGTCAACGGTGGAAGAAATCCGAAAAACAAAAATGTTTCCTCCACCGGATTGCTGTGCTATTCCGATTTATCAATCGAAAAAACAAAAAAGGATGTTTACTTCGTAAAAGAAGCCACATCAAAAAATGTCTTCTTTTCTCTCAGGCAGGACATCATAGTCTTATCCCTTGCCCAATATCTTGCAGAGCTTACATATGAGCTTGCTGCCAGAGAAGAAGAGGCAGGGGAATTTTTGTCTCTGCTTTTGAACTGTATGCATCTGCTTGCTTCAAAAAATAAGAGCCGTCTGCTGATAAAGGCTGTTGCCGAGCTGAGAATGCTGACTCTTTCCGGATATATGCCGCAAATAGTCGCCTGCAAAAGCTGCGGCTGTTTTGAAAGCGAGAAAATGTTTCTCGACACCTTCACCGGTGAGCTTTACTGCGACGACTGTAAGGCTCAAAGCAGAACCCTCTGTGAGCTTAATTCCGGTGTCGTAAGAGCAATCAGGCATATATGTCTTAGCGATTCAAACAAGATTTTCAGCTTTTCACTGCCGGAAGCAAGCCTTCTTACACTTTCCGATGTTTCGGAAAAATACCTTTTGAATGTCACCAACAGAAAATTCAAAACACTTTCGTTTTATAAAAAAATGACCGAATTTTGATTCGGTTTTCTTTTCTCGAAGGAGATGAACAAATGAACAAGCATTACAAAGCTCTTGAGCTTGACAAGGTACTTTTAAAGCTTGCATCGTTCACAAGCTGTGAGGACGCAAGAAACGAAGCGGAAAATCTTCAGCCTCAGTCAAACCTTGCCTTAGCTCAACTGCTTCTTGAACAAACCGACGATGCTTATATGCTCATGGCAAAATTCGGTGCGCCCTCATTCGGCGGCTTAAAGAACATCAACAACTCATTAAGCCGTGCAAACGCCGGAGGCGTGCTTAACATGCGTGAGCTGCTCGATGTTGCCGAGGTTCTGAGAGTGATCCGTTCATTGAGCGAATGGAAAAGCAGAAACAGCGGTATTGCCACAAAAATAGATACATATTTTTACTCACTTTCGCCTAATAAGTACCTCGAGGACAAAATCACCTCGGCTATAATCAGCGAGGACGAAATCAGCGACAATGCCTCCCCTGCCTTGAGTGATATAAGAAGAAAAATCCGTGTTGCCTCCTCAAAGGTTCGTGACAGACTCGACAAAATGACCCGTTCAACTCATTTTCAAAAATTCCTGCGTGACTCTATCGTAACCATGCGTAACGGCAGATATGTTGTGCCGGTCAAAATCGAGCATCGCAATGAAATCAGCGGTCTTGTTCACGACACCTCTTCAAGCGGTGCAACGGTTTTCATCGAGCCTGCCGGTGTTGTTGAGGCAAACAACGAAATCAAAGTTCTGCAAGGCAAGGAAAGAGAAGAAATCGAAAGGATTCTCTTTGAGCTTTCCGTTGAAGCCGGTTCTTTTTATCAAGGCATAAAAAGCTCTTACGAATGTGCTGTTGAGCTGAATCTTATTTTTGCAAGGGCAAAGCTCGCTTATGAAATGAAAGCCACGATGCCGATATTGAATGACAAGGGAATCATTAACCTTAAAAGCGCAAGGCATCCGCTGATTGATCCGAAAAAGGTTGTTGCAACGGATATATCTCTGGGAAAAAACTTTGATACTCTCATTATCACCGGCCCTAACACAGGCGGAAAAACCGTTTCAATCAAGACCGTCGGCTTATTAAGCTTAATGGCTATGTGCGGTTTGATGCTTCCGGTGAAGGATCAAAGTGAAATTTCCGTTTTCGACAACATCCTTGCCGATATAGGCGACGAACAGAGCATCGAGCAAAGCCTTTCCACCTTCTCCTCTCACATGGTCAACATCATTGACATCATGGAAAAAGCAGACGACAAAAGTCTTGTGCTTATTGATGAGCTGGGTGCAGGAACGGATCCCGTTGAGGGTGCGGCACTTGCAATTTCAATTCTCGAAAAGCTTCATGAAAAGGGAGCGAAAATTGCCGCAACAACGCACTATGCTGAGCTGAAAGCCTATGCGTTGGAAACACCCGGAATTGAAAACGGAAGCTGTGAATTTGATGTTGAATCTCTCAAGCCGACTTACCGACTCTTAATCGGCACACCGGGACGCTCGAACGCCTTTGCAATTTCACTCAGGCTCGGCATGAACGGTGAGGTTATCGAGAGGGCAAAGCAGCTCGTTTCAAAAGAAAATGCTCAATTTGAAAATGTGCTTGTAAGCCTTGAAGCAAGCCGTCAGGAGCTTGAAAAGCAAAAGGAATTCACCGATTCCGTCAAAGCCGAAGCAGAAAGAGAAAAAGCCGAAGCAAAAAAGCTGAAAGATGAAATTGAACAGCTCAGAAACCAAGAGCTTGAAAAGGCTCAGGGTCAGGCATTAAGAATCGTTGAGCAGGCAAAACGCAGTGCAATGGCTTTGACAGCAGAGCTTGAAAAGCTAAAAAAAGAAAGCGACCAAAACGCAAACAAAGCCGAAATGCTCAAGCGTGCAAAGCAGATGATGAAAAAGGGCTTTGCCGATTTTGATGATATTACGAATCCGGTTGTTGCCGCTGTTATCAATGATGAAAGCTATGTGCTTCCGAGAGAGCTTAAAATCGGTGACGAGGTTCTTGTTGCCGATATGGGTAAAACCGCAACCGTAACTGCACTCAAGGACAGAAAAGGCAAGGTTGAGGTCATGGCGGGAATCATGAAAATGAGAACCGATGAAAGCAACCTCCGACTCATCGAAAAGTCCGACAAGCACAAGAACAACAATAAGCCGAGAAATGTCCCGAACAAAACCGAAAGAGTCTTTTCTCCGGGTTCGGAGGCTCAAACCCGCTGTGACCTGAGAGGAATGAATATCGAAGAGGGCATTATTGAGCTTGAGCGTTACATTGATCAGGCTTTAAGATTGGGGCTTGGCGAAATCACCGTCATTCACGGCAAAGGCACGGGTGCTTTAAGAAAAGGCATTCACGAGCATCTCAGAAAAAACCGTTTTGTCAAGTCCTTCCGTCTCGGAGTTTACGGTGAGGGTGAAGCAGGTGTAACGATTATCACGCTCAAATGACGCAAAAAATTCTTGCAATAAGGCTAAGCACTTGACCTTTTACAAAGAATATAGTATAATAACAAATTGATATATCAAAAGCGTTGAAATTAAGCTCCGTTCGGATTTTTCTTTTGCGCAAAAAAAGATATATACTATTAAAAAAATGAAAGGAGATCAATCCAAAATGGATGACCCCGGCAGTCTAATTTTTAACATTGTTTTACTATTCGTACTTATTTTAGTCAATGCATTTTTCGCAATGAGTGAAATTGCAATCATCTCGCTTAATGACAACATGATTGACAAGCAAGCGGAGGATGGAAACAAAAAAGCTCAAAAAGTCAAAAAGCTTACGGAAAATCCGAGTAACTTCCTTTCCACAATTCAAATCGGTGTTACTCTTGCCGGCTTCTTGACCTCTGCAAGTGCTTCAACCACATTTGCCACCGGCTTAACGAATGCTATTTTGTCACTCAATCCCGCACTTGAAAAATTCAGCGGTATCATCAGCGGTGCTTCCGTTATCATCATCACCATCATCATGTCATATTTTTCACTCGTTCTCGGTGAGCTTGCTCCCAAGCGTATGGCAATGCAGAAGCCCGAAAAAATCGCCTTTAAGGTTGTGGACATCTTACTTGTTGTTAAAAAGGTCTGCTCCCCGTTTGTTAAGGTTCTCTCATTTTCGACCAACACGGTTGTAAGGCTTTTCGGCTTTGACCCTAATGCCGATGAAGAAGTTGTCACAGAGGAAGAAATCAGAATGATGGTTGATGTCGGTGAGGAAAAGGGTGTTATTGAAAATCTCCAAAAGGAAATGATCAATAATATTTTTGAGTTTGACGATATAGATGTTTCCAATGTTATGACTCACAGAACGGATATGATTGCCGTTGAGGACACAGATACTCTTGAAGATGTTGTCAACCTCTCAATCGAGCATGGTTATTCGAGAATCCCCGTTTTCCATGAGGATCAGGACAATATCATCGGTGTCATTTACATTAAGGATCTTCTCCAATATGTCTCTAAGGTCATGCCGAAGAACAAAAAGCCCACCGATGTTATGAGGTCAGCTTATTATGTTCCGTTCAGCAAAAACTGCGGAAAGCTTTTCAGCGAAATGAGTGAGAAAAGAGTTCAGATGGCAGTTGTTGTTGATGAATACGGCGGAACAGCAGGTATTGTCACCATGGAAGATCTCGTTGAGGAAATCATGGGTAATATCCGTGACGAATATGACGATGATGAAGAAGAGATTGTTGAAGAAAGTGAAAATGTTTTCACCGTTGACGGCACGGCATATATTGAAGAAGTCAACGAGCTTGTCGGTGAGATTATTCCCGACGGCGATTATGACACACTCGGCGGTTTCCTGATAAGTCAGCTCGGTTTCCTGCCAAAAGACGGAGACATGAATGTTGTAAACTATGAAAACCTCAAATTTACCATTCTCAATGTTGAAGAAAGAAGAATCGGCAAGGTAAGAGTTGAAATCACTCCCGCGGAAGAGGTTGTTCAGGAAGAAGAGTAAGAAATAAAAAAGATCTCTTATATAACAAAAGACGATGTAAAAGCTTGTTTTTACATCGTCTTTTTTAATGCTTTGCCGAATGTTATTTTCCGGCAGTCAATTCTTTTATGTTCTTTTCGATTAAATCGAAAAAGTGTTCAACAATTTTTTTGTCTTCATCGTTACCTCTGACGCACATCGAAAGCGTAAGCTCTTTTCTGAGCGAGGTGACCGAGAGCAGAACATACGGCTTATATTTCACCGCACCACTCATAAATCCATCGGTTGGCTCATGTCCTTCGAGAGCGAGCTTATCTTCTTCGAGTATACCAATGTTGCTCATGGCAAGATGCGGATTGGCATAACCGATTTTAATTATCTCCTCGGAAGCTGCATGAGGCAAAATACGATAGCCGAAATTCAAAAGCGGTAAGCCATGTAAGCCCATGAAGTGATCCTTTTTAAACTGATTGGAGGAGGCAACACAGTAATCGAGCGTTTGGAAAATGTCCCTGCCCTTATCGGGTATGCGACACTGCATCCACGCTGTATGATTCGTGACGCCCTGATCGCTGTTATCTTTAATGTGGCGGCGTAAATCAATCGCACAGGAAATCGAAACGCTCTCACTGTCACGAAAGCCTGCAAGCTCATAAAGGCTGACAAAATAAGCAGCAAGCAGAACATCGTTTACAGTTCCCCCATGCTCTTTTCCGACTGCCCTTATCTTTGAAAAAAGCTCTGCCGGAAGCTTCCGTCTTGCTATAAACGAGGAGTCACGAATATTGTCCTTCGTCAGCGGAAAGCTGTGATTGTCTCTTGAGTTTACATTACGATATAAGTTTTTTGCCATTCTTCGTTCAGTCTGCGAAAAATCCTCATAGACGGATTCATAAGACCTTGTTCCCGTTCTAAGCTCAATGGGACTTTTTTTGTTCATGACATATCCGTTATATTCCGCACAAAGCTCTTTGACAAAATATTTGAGGTCTCCCCCGTCCATACACATGTGATTTTCCACAATGCAAAGCACCGATGACTCACCGCAGTTAAAGACTGCCGCTTTAAGCTGAATGTGACTTTCAGGAGGAATATATTGAATCAGAAAGCTGTTGATTTCCTCATCAAGCTCCTGCTTTGTAACCTCTTTCACGGTCAGCACATCATCTATCCTGTAATCCGAAACCAACCAATAAGGATGCACCTTGTTGTCCACAAAGCTTGAGTGAAGAACGGGAGCTTTTTCCAAAAAGCAAACCAAAACAGTTTTAAGTGCCTCTATATTGATTCGGAAGTCATAATGAAGCTCAACATGAACCATACGGTCGTTGAAATCACGGAAAAGATAATGCATCTTATCCCAAAGCTCAGCATTTAATCTTCTTTCCATGTGTTGACAACCTCCCATTTTTCAATCGAATTTTTAAGAAATGAAGCCAATATAATTGCCGCATCAACAATGACCGATAAGATTATTATAAGCCAACCGCTGTCCCAGGAAACAACATTCAACGCTCCGAGAATGACATAAAGCATAGCGCCCTCGATCGGAATATACAGCAAATATGACAGCATAACAAGCCTCTTTTTCGTGATTGTTGAATAAATCGCATCAACCGCAAGCCAGACAGCAACACCGATAATGAATATCGACCAATAGCCGTCGAACCTAAAAAATTCTAGACTGCAAATGAAAACCACGGTTGAAAGAATCATGACACTTCCGGCAAGCATAACTCTTGCGGCAAGATGGAATATCTGTCTCATTTTTGTTATGCGAACGATGAAAAGCATCAAAAGATACACTGTCCAAAGCAAAACTCCGCCAACCATCAAAACCCAAGTCTTTTCCCAATTTTGCGTTGAAAAGCTGATGTAAAGGTAAACTGTCAAAAGCGTGAGAATATATATTATCGAGCCGACTGTATTTGTGACAACACGCCTTTTTGTTGTCCTTTTTTGCTTTTCGTTCTTTGCAAACAGCACATAGTCATCGGGCAAATTATTATACTCACTGATGATGAGCTCCTCGATGACCTTTTCATCGTTGATTCCTCTGTTTCTCACCTCACTTGCCCTGACTTTCATTTCATCAAGTGTTTTCCTCTTAAACTTATGAAGGTCTGCACTGAATTTTATGTCTTTCAGTGACGCTTCAATGTAATTTACAAAGCTCTCCATATAACCTCCTGAAATAATTTATTTTAAGTTTTATTTAATTTGTTTTAATTTTACAAATAAATCATACC
>CAZBFI010000061.1:0-10230 GCA_964491165.1 uncultured Faecalibacterium sp. | reverse complement strand
ATATAATCCCAAAACTATAAATGAGGTGAAATATAACATGAGCTTATTAAAAAAGCTTTTCGGTGACTATTCTTCAAAAGAAATTAAAAGAATAACTCCGACCGTCAACAAGGTTCTTGCCCTTGAAGAAGAATATGGCAAGCTCAGTGACGCTCAGCTTAAAAACAAAACAGTCGAATTGAAAAACAGACTTGAGCAAGGTGAAACCCTTGACGATATCCTTCCGGAAGCATTTGCAACCTGTCGTGAGGCATCATGGCGTGTGCTTGGTATGAAGCACTTCCCCGTTCAGATTATGGGTGGCATTATTCTCCATCAGGGCAGAATCGCAGAAATGAAAACCGGTGAAGGTAAAACTCTTGTCGCAACACTTCCTGCATATCTTAACGCACTTTCAGGAAAAGGTGTTCATATCGTCACCGTCAACGATTATCTTGCACGCCGTGACAGCGAATGGATGGGTAAGGTTTATCGCTTCCTCGGTCTTTCCGTCGGACTTATCGTAAACGGACTTGAAAACGACGAGCGCCGTAAAGCCTATGCCGCAGACATAACCTACGGCACGAACAATGAAATGGGCTTTGATTACCTGCGTGACAATATGGTCTTGTACCTTGACCAAAAGGTTCAGCGTGGTCATAACTACGCTATCGTCGATGAGGTTGACTCCATACTTATCGATGAAGCCAGAACTCCCCTTATCATCTCCGGTATGGGCGGAAAATCCTCCGAGCTTTATTCCGTCGCCAACAGCTTTGTCAACACTCTCAAATGTCTCAAGATTGCCGAAACCGATTCAAAGGTCAACCTTGAAGACCTTGCAAAAGAAAGCGGTGCTGATTACATCGTTGACGAAAAAGCAAGAAGTTGTAACCTTACCAAAAGCGGTATTCAAAAAGCCGAACGCTTTTTCAACATTGAAAATCTCTCCGATCCGGAAAACTTAACTCTTTCTCACCACCTCAACATCGCCATTAAGGCTCACGGTGTTATGACAAGAGACATCGACTATGTTGTAAAAGACGGTCAGGTTCTTATCGTCGATGAGTTCACCGGCCGTATCATGCTCGGCAGACGCTACAATGACGGCTTGCATCAAGCTATTGAGGCCAAAGAAAATGTTAAGGTTGCCCGTGAAAATAAAACACTCGCAACGATAACCTTCCAGAACTACTTCCGCCTTTATTCAAAGCTTTCCGGTATGACCGGTACGGCAATGACGGAGGTCAACGAATTCAGAGAGATTTATTCCCTCGATGCCGTTGAAATTCCAACGAATAAGCCTCTTCTCAGAAAGGATAACAACGATGTTATCTATCAGACAGAGCAATTTAAATTCAATGCGATTATCGAGGAAATTCTCAGATGTCACGAAAAGGGTCAGCCCGTTCTTGTCGGCACAATTTCCATTGAAAAAAGTGAAAAGCTTTCAGCCGCACTCAAAAAGCGTGGCATAAAGCACAATGTCCTTAATGCAAAGCATCATGATAAAGAGGCTGAAATCGTCGCTCAGGCAGGTAAGCTGGGCGCTGTTACGATTGCAACCAACATGGCAGGACGCGGTACGGATATTATGCTTGGCGGTAATGCCGAATACCTTGCAAAAAGCCAGATGAGAAAAATGGAATATCCCGAAGAGCTTATCAGTGAGGCAACAGCCTTCGGCGACACCGATAACGAGGACATTATTGAAGCAAGAGAAACCTTTAAGCGACTCGAAAAGCAATACAAGCAAGAGATTGCCGATGAAGCTGAAAAGGTTCGTCAGGCAGGCGGTCTTTATATCATCGGCACAGAGCGCCACGATTCAAGACGAATCGACAATCAGCTCAGAGGTCGAAGCGGTCGTCAGGGCGATCCGGGTGAAAGCCGTTTCTTCCTTTCAATGCAAGATGACCTGCTGCGACTTTTCGGTGGCGACAGAATGATCGCCATAATGAACAGTATGCCTATTGACAAGGACACTCCCATTGAAGTCGGTGTGCTTTCAAAGCAGGTTGAGGCCGCACAAAGAAAGGTTGAGGGCAACAACTTTGCAGCTCGCCGTCATGTTCTCTCATTTGACGATGTCATGAACCGTCAAAGAGAAATTATTTACACTCAGCGTGATCAGGTTCTCAAGGGCGAGGATATGAAGCCCGTCATCACAAAAATGATCGACGAATCAATCGGAGACACCGTTGAATTTTTCTGTCCGGCAAACATTCCCTTCGACGATTGGCACCTCCCCTCACTGAAAGAGAAATACCTCGGTTGGCTTACGACAGAAGATGATTTTGCCGACGGCAAGAAATACAAGGCAGAGGAAATATATGAAATTCTCACCGACCGCGCTCATAAGCTTCACGAGGAAAGAGAAGCTCTCTACGGCTCGGAAATGATGCGTAACATCGAAAGAGAAATGCTTTTGAGAAATGTTGACATGAAGTGGATGGATTACATCGACGCCATGGATGAGCTTAAACGCAGTGTCGGTCTTCTCGCCTACGGACAAAAAGACCCCGTTGTCGCTTTCAGAGAAATGAGCTATGATATGTTCGACGAAATGACCACCTCCATTCGTGACGATACAGTCAAGACAGTGCTTGCCGTTCGTTTCAAGACAGATGAGGAAATCAAGCGTGAAGCAGTGGCAAAGGTTACAAGCACATCATCGTCGGGAGATGGAAGTGAAAAGGCACGCCCAGTCAGAAATGACAGCAAAAAGGTTGGTGTTAATGATCCATGCCCCTGCGGAAGCGGTAAGAAATATAAAAAATGCTGCGGCAGACCCGGTGCAAATCAGAATAAATAATAACAAGTGACCGTTTTTGTGTCAGACTGTTACAGCTTTAATCAAAAACATAAAAAAGAGCTTCCTGCGAGATTATTCTCACAAGAAGCTCTTTTTTTATAAGCTGTTCGTTTTGCTCTGCTGATTATTTTCCGACAGCTTCGACTTTCGGTAAATTTTCCCGTAAACCTGCTTTTTCTCTCCGATTGTTTCTTTTCTGTTTTTTATATATTCGTCGATTTCTTCAAAGTTGTACGGGTCTTTTTGATTCTTATCTTTCATTTTCTCACCCTCTATTAGCTTATGTAACAGCACAGATGTTAATCAAAGACAATTTTTTGAAAATCAAGCTTTAACCGATAATGCAGTTTTCGGCTTTTCCCTACGCTTACAGTCAACAACGGAAAATTTTCAGCGTTTTTATTATACCTTAGTTGAATCAAAGCTCAAGGTGATGCTGTCACGCTTAGGCTCAAGCTTTGTCATTTTCACTCCTGCGGCGGTAAACATTCTCTTTGAAGCACGGACATTTGTCGATTCTGCATACTTGTCCGAAAGGTAAACCACCTCTTTTATACCGCTTTGAATGATAGCCTTTGCACATTCATTGCACGGAAAAAGAGCAACATATATCCGGCAGTTTTCAAGATTCGCTCCACGGTTGTTCAAGATCGCATTAAGCTCTGCATGACAGACATACGGGTACTTAGTGTCAAACTCGTCACCCTCTCTTTCCCAAGGGAACTCATCATCGTCACAGCCTGCCGGAAGACCGTTATAGCCCATTGACATGATTCTGTTTTTCTCGTTGACGATGCAAGCACCAACCTGCGTGTTCGGGTCCTTGCTTCTGTAAGATGAGAGAATCGCAATTCCCATGAAATATTCGTCCCAAGATAAGTAGTCCTGTCTTTTTGCCATTTTTATCGCTCCTTTATCAATTCAATGATTTTTATTATTCTGCACCACGGTAATAAAGTCCCCTCGTATACTCGCCCTTGACACCCTTTTGCTTGCGATAAGCATCAACAACAGCCTCAACAAGCTCCTTCTTTTCCTTTGTGAAATAAAGCGTGACAAAATCCACATTTTTGATTTCGTTGAGCCTGTCCGCCATATATATCGGCTGACTGTTGAGAACCTCGCTGCAACCAAACGAGCAGACAACGGGGAATTTTTTGTTCATTCTGTCTGTCAGACTGCTCTTGCCCTTGCACTCCTCACAGCTTTTTGCATTCCTTATCGGGCAATTCCTTGTGAGCATAAGAGGCAGTCTGCCGTAAGCTATTATTCCGCATTTTGCATCAGAACGGATTTTCTCGATTTTGTCGAGGGTCAATTCCGGTGACAAGGTTATCTCCTTTACACCAAGCTGTTCCAAAACCTTGACCGAAACGCTGTTGAAAACATTCATTGAAAAGCCTGTGTGAATTTCAAAGCCGAGCCTTCTTGCAATCGCAACGGCATCGAGCGTGGAACAGTATGCAACCTTGATTCCGAGATTTTTGAACATTTGCAGCCTTTTTTCCACAAGCTCCGTTGCACCGAAAATTCCTCTTGGAAGCTCAACACCGACACAAATCGGCAGCTTCTTAACTTTTTCCACCGAGTTTTCCGCAGTTGTCAACGGGATATATAAGTTTTCCACATTTTCAAGATTGTCGGGTATTTGACTCACAGAGCTGACTCTGAGGTTGAATTTTGCCCTCTTTTCGCTCTTTCTTTCGGAAAAGCTCAAGGTGTTTTCACCGATGCTTATCCTCTCAAGCGACTCCGACACCGTAGGTTCTGTAAAGGCATGATGCTTTACAGTTTTAAGCTTATTTTCAAGCTCCTCAAGTGCCGTTCTTCTCAAATTATTGATGACACTTGCCGGCACAATAAGTCCGTCATCAAGCTGAGCTTCAACGCTTTTGACATAAAACTGTGTGCCTCCGCATTTTGAAAGCCGTTCCTTTAAACCTTCAGCCGTCAAAGGCTTGTTAATAGCCTTTTCGGGAAAAACATCCTGACTGACAAAAACGCTTTTCCCCTCACAGCTTGCACTGAGACTGACCCTTTCATTTTCAACAACGGTAATGAAAAAGTCAACGGCAAATCTCGGCTGTTCCTTTTCATAGAGCCTTGAAAGCTCCTTTAGAAGCTCATTGCCGGCTGCTACGACATCATCCTTTTGTCTTGTGCCGAACATTTCAATGCCACGCCTGTTTTCAAAATATCCGTCTGTAAAACCCGACCTTGAAAAAACTGCTCTGAGCTTTTGAAGAATATCACTGTCGTTTTCTCCGTCACGGTTCTTTCTGACAGCAGTTACGGCGGCTGCGACATATTCGGGCCGTTTCATTCTTCCCTCAATCTTAACAGAGTCAACACCTATCTGTTCAAGCTGAGAAATTTTTCCTGCAAGAGACAAATCCTTTAAGCTCAAATCAAAGCCCGTGCCACCCTGCACCTTGAACGGCAGTCTGCACGGCTGGGCGCAAAGTCCCCTGTTTCCACTTCTTCCGCCGAACATACTGCTCATGTAGCACTGACCGGAAACCGACATACAATGCGCTCCGTGAACGAAAATTTCAATTTCCACATCGGTGCTGTCTTTTATGCCTTTGATTTCCTCCCTTGTCATTTCCCTTGGGAGAACAACACGCTCAAAGCCCATCTGTTTAAGAAGCTCAACACCGTCAGCCGTCTGCACCGACATCTGCGTTGAAGCGTGCCTTGCAATGTCCGAGGAAAGCCCGACAAGATAAGAAAAGCCGATATCCTGAAGAATTACAGCATCTGCACCGGCACTGCAAACCTCCCCCAAAACAGCTAAAGCGGCGGATATTTCACCGTCGCTTATGAGCGTGTTCATTGTAACATGAACCTTCATGCCGTGGCTGTGACAAAGCTCAACGGCATCCTTTAAAACATCTTTTTCAAAGTTATCCGCTTTAATTCTCGCATTAAAGCTTTTCGCTCCCATGTATACCGCATCCGCCTTACAGCGAACTGCGGCAATCACCGATTCAAACGACCCTGCGGGAGCAAGAATTTCAATTTGTTTTTTCATTATTCATTACCGATTCTGTCGAGAACGGCAGAAAGCTCTTTTCTCAATCTGTCGTTTTCGCTTTTGAGTCCCTCGACCTCTTTTTTAAGCTTTTCCGTGTCGTGCCTTGCAATGTCTGCCTTACTCTTGGCAGCCGAGGCATCGTCAAGATAATCCTTGATTTGCTCACGGAGTCTGTCTGCAGTCAAGGTGGACTTTTTGCTTTCATCGGCATAATCCAAAGCAGCAAGCACTGCCGCCTGTGTCACCGAAAGATGACCGTTTGCCTTGATAATATCCGTCATTTTTGAGTCAAGCTCCTTACCCAGAGCCTGAACATATTTTGGCTCGTCCTCTGCAATGATAGAATACTCCGAACCCATAATTGTAAGCTTAACCTTGTTTGCTGCCATGAATTTTCACCCTTTCTTTTTTTCCTTTATGAACATCACTGTGCAACAGCTTTTTTGATTGAAGAAGCCGAAGCTATACCGCTTTCGGATTTTTCCGAGAAAGTAATCTCAACAGTGTCACCGACATTAAGAATGATAACACCCTCTTCATCACTTGCCTTGATTGAGAAATAGCCCTCATCGTCGGCAAGGCTGATGTAATAAACGCTGTCACCGTTGATAACTGCTGTGCGTATATCGTCAACAACACCTGTCTGCTTAACAAGCTCGACATCGGGAGTGTCAACGCTTTCTCCGTTATTATTTGTAGCATTTTCGATTTCATCAATGTCAACATCAATTGTTATATTATTCATCTTGAGTGAATCAACATAATCCTTTGTGCATTCCGCAATCGTAACGCCTGTCGAAACAACCTGATAGTTCTGCACATTAACCATTGCATAACGCTTTACGAGGCTGTCGCTGTCCTTGAGGGACATGAAGTAAGTCGGCTCACCGCTGATATTGAGAAGAATGGGGAAGGTTGCGGTGTATTTATAGTCCTGAACCTCACCTTGTGCAGATGACATTGCAGATGTTTCCTTAGCACCCGAAACCTCATAAAAATTAGCTTCCTTTGTTCTCATGTTCATCAGAACAAAGCCGATAATAGCCTGATCGTTACCGGCAGAGGTAACGCCCGTGTAAGCGTAAACATCATCGTCCTTTGCGATATAGTTTGTGCCTTCCGTGGCAACCTTAACGCCCTCCTGACCGATGATGGAGTTGATGAAGCCGTTTTTGTACTGACCGTAATAATTGAACTGTTCAACAAGAAGTGAATCGGAATAAATGCCGTCAATCCATTGAAGCTCCTTGCTGCTTTTGACCTCATCAATGCTGTATTCCTTCATCTCACCGCTTATTGCATCGACAATGACAACACCCTTGACATCTGTTCCGCCGAAAAGTCCGATCGTTTTGTCAAGAACCGTGCAAAGCCAGAACGGACGACCGCTTTCGTCAATTTCAAATCTCGGCGTGTCGAAAATGTAAGTCGGATAGTTGAATCTGACATGACGCATAAGATATTTTCCGAAATGCTCCGTTGTTGCATAGCGGATATATTCACCCTCCGGGAGAGTCACAAGCTCTGCCTTTTGAGTAACCATGTTGACAACAACATAGCCGGGAAGTCCCGTGCCGGTGTTTTTGAGCCACTTGAAAACATCGCCGTAAGCGAGGGTTGTCAGTTTAACCGGATTGTTTTTGTAGTTTATCTGAGTGAAGGCGCTTGAAATTTCAAACTGTGAAACCTTACCGATTGAAGCCAGATCACCGAGTGTACGGTTTGCCAGAGCTTTTGCCGACGCATTATCGAGAACGGGAACGCTGGAAAAATCCGCCTCGGCAATATCGCTTGCAAAGGATTTACTTTCATCGACGCTGATGATATTGCTGTAAGTTTTTGCTCTGAATATATGAGTTGAAAACAGATATCCGACAGCGACAACCGCAACAAGCACACCGATAAGAACAGCCGGCACAATCGATCTTTTCTTAACATAAGCGACATATTCGGGTCTGACATGAGCCGAGCTTGTGACGAAAAACAGGGCGATGAAAATAACAATTACTGTTCCAAGGAACACATAAGTGTCCGTGCTTTTGAAATTGAGGGGCGGAAGCATGAAATAATATGCCACAACTGCGCCGATGAGTGTTCCGATAAGGCTGATGACAAGCTTCAAGCCCGACTTTTCAGGCACAAGGTAAGCATTCTTGCCCTTACCGCTGTTTCCCGAACCGTTACCGGTAAAATCAACTTTGATTGGTTCCATAGATTGTACTCCTTTTTGTGTAAATACCTTTATATATTATTGACCTTAAAAGCTCAATATTTTCTTGAAAGAAGCTTTTCGGCTTCATCCTTTGAAATTTTTCCGACATTGTAATCTGCCATAACCTGAACATCCTTGTCGTTGAGCTTATAGAAGTGCCAGATTACAAGTGCGATAACAAGTCCGATGATGGGAACAACATTATAAGTGAACCAGAGTCCGTCAATAGCCTCTGCGGACTGCTGAGCTCTTGCACCGATTGCATCGAGTGCGGCAAAATCGTTTGCACCCTCAAAGGTTTTGAAATTAAACAAGCCGAGAAGAGCAAGACCGAGTGATCCGGAAATTGCGGCAGAAAGCTTAACTGCAAAGGTCTGAATGGCAAAGGTGATACCCTTTGCTTCCGTTCCTGTTGTATACTGACCGTATTCGGCACAGTCGGGTGTGAAAGTGAAAGCGAGAACGCCGATAACACCCAAGGGGATTGCACGAAGCATGAACACGATTGTGAAAATTACAAAGCTGTTTCTTGAAAAATCGGGAACAAGCAACAAGGAGAATACGATTGCGGCAACAACCGAAATTTTGAAGAGCTTTGTTTTGTCCATCTTTCTGATGATTTTGGGAACAAGCAGTGACATAACAAGCTGAGGAAGAGCTGCAACTGTTCCGGTGACAAGAGAGGCAAGAGTGTTGTTGAAGATGTAATATGCCATTACAAGATGAAGTGCCGTATAGGTCTGAGCGCCCGAATAGAAAATATAACCGAGGTAATAAATCAGAAGATACTTGTTTTTGACAATGTATCTGAGCATTTTTGAAACAGTAAATTCCTCGTCGGCAATCGTCTTGTTTCTTTCCTCACATTTATAGCATACGGGCAACATTGTCGCAGCGGCAACAACTGCAATGATGATTGAAATCCAGCCGTAGCCCAAGCCGACATATTCGCTTATAAGAACGGTTGCAAGCACTGTTGTCAATGCTGAGCCGATTCCGCCGGTGATACCCTTGAGAGAAAGAACAGTGTTTCTTTCTTCAATGTCACTTGTCATTGCTGTGATGATTCCGAATGCGGGAACATCACAAAGAGTGTAGGCTGTATCCCAGAGGATATATGCAATTGCAAACCAAATAAGCTTAAAGGTTTCACTTGTTGAAGGTGTGTTGGGGATAATGAAAATCGCAACTGTCGTTATCGGAGTGAAAATGCAGGCGATTTTAAGCCAAGGTATGTACTTCTTTCCGCTTTTGAACTTAACCTTATCGAAGATAACGCCGAAGATTGCATCGTTAACGGCATCCCACACCTTAACGATAAGCATAACCGATGCCGACTTAACGGGATTGATACCGACAAGCAGCAAAAAAGTTGTAAGGTAGGCGGCGATCATATTATAGATCATGTTCTGACCAAAGAAATAAGAGTAATAGCTCTTTCTCTCCGTGGGGTTCGTTTGCCAAAGAGGATTTTTGTTAGGTTTCATTTTTTCTTTTCTCCTTTTTTCATTCGCAGTGCAATAATGCAAAGTGAATAAATATATTCATTTTATTCTACCATTAAGTGTTAATTTAGTCAATGAAAACGGATTATTTTTACCTTTATTTAACGCAATTTTATTTTTCTGAATATTTTCATTTTAATCGGCACAGAATAATCACAAAGTAAAAAAACATCAAAGGAGTTTTCTATCATGAAAAAATTCTCTTCAATTATTCTGATTCTTGCACTTATTGCACTCATATTCACCTTTGCCGCCTGCGGTGGAAACAAGGTGAAGGACGACATAAAAGATGAGATGACAACCTTAAAAGAAGATGCTTCCTCGATTATAAACGGTGTCAGCTCCGATGTAAGCGACATGGCAGGCGACATGACCGAAAACGGAAACATCACAAAGGACAACAGCTCAACGGGACTTTTCGATGACTTGACAAGCGACAAGACAGACAGTGCTTCATCGACAAAGGAAAGTGTCACCGCAACCACCGACACAACAAAAGCAAAGGCAGAATAAAACAGCAATTATATAACCGTGAGGCTGCAAATAAAGCTTGCGTTTTTACAATCTGCTGTCAGTGGCTTTAAAAAAGTGCAGACCGGATAAAACAGAAAACGCAAGTTTTGTCCAATTCCTCATATATAACACAAAGCTTTCCGTCAAATCACTCTGACGGAAAGCTTAT
>CAZBFI010000060.1:7848-10286 GCA_964491165.1 uncultured Faecalibacterium sp. | reverse complement strand
CTAAATTTTTTGATAAAATTCAAAATCCCTTTATTTCAGTACTTTTCAGCCTATTTATTTTTCTTTCCTTGACAGCAAACACACCGTCTCGACATGATTAGTATGTGGGAACATATCTACCGGTTGGATTTTTTTGACCGTATATCCGTTTTTGCAAAGAAATCTCAAGTCACGGGCTTGAGTTTCAACATTGCAGGAAACATAAACAATTTTTTTCGGGCTGAGTGTGACAAGGCTTTTGAGAAAATTCAAGTCGCTTCCGGCTCTCGGTGGATCCATAAAAACAAGGTCAAAGCTTTCGTTTGCCTTCGCAGCCTCAACCATGAATTTGCCGGCATCGGCACAAAAGAAGCTGATGTTTTCAACATCGTTGAGCCTTGCGTTCACCCTTGCATCACGAACTGCCTGCTCATTAAGCTCAACGCCGATTACCTGCTTGGCTTTGTCCGAGGCGACAATACCGATAGTGCCTGTTCCGCAGTAAGCGTCAAGGACTTTTTCTTTTCCGGTAAGACTTGCAAAGCTGATGGCGGTGTCATAAAGAACCTGCGTTTGTGTGGGGTTGATTTGATAAAATGACTTTGCCGAAATGCGAAAAACCTTTCCGCAAAGGATATCTTCAATGTAGCCACAGCCGTAAAGTATGTTTTCACGCTCACCGAGAACGAGGCTTGTCTTTGCACCATTGATGTTGTGTATTACAGTTGTGATTTCCTTGTGATGTGATATAAGTTCTCTGACAAATTCGTCTTTTTTTGGGAAAAGAGGTGTTCCCGAAACAAGCACAACCATCGTTTGACCTGTTGAAAAGCTCCTTTTGACAAGAACATGACGCAAAAAGCCCTTGCCGACATCTTCATTATATGAGGTCAGCTTGTACTTTGGGAGCATTTTTCTTATCGTGACGATGATGCTGTCGGCAAGCTTGTCCTCAAGCAGACATTCATCAACCGGAATGATGTTGTGCGTCGATGACTGATATACTCCTGAAATAATGCGTCCGTGCCTGTAACCGAATGCCGATTGCACCTTATTGCGATAGTGCATGGGATTTTCCATGCCGATTATTTCCTCAACATGACAAAAGCCTCCAAGAGCCTTGATAGCCTTTACCTGCTTGAAGCTTAATTGCTGTTCGTAGGTCATGTTCTGAAGCTGGCAGCCGCCGCATTTTTTGAAAAATGCACAGCCGTTACCCTTGCCGACCTTTTTCGGTGGCAAGGGCTTGCTTTTTTGATTTTCTATTTTTGTTTTGTATGCTTTATTTGTTTTTGACATAATGCTTCTTTCCGATTTTACAGTTTAACACCCGAATATCTTTTTACCATACGCTTTATTGCAAATCTTAAGCCGATCATTGTCACAACAGCACAAACGGCTGCTATCGGTTCTCCTGCATTTTTCTTCATTGTCAACACTTACCTTTCTTTCATGTTTTATTGCGGAATGATGCTAAAGCCGAATTTATATTCTTTTCCGCTGAGATTTTTATACTCTTCAAGAGTATGAGCACCCCAGCTGTCGTACCCGCCGACACCCATCTGCCGTGCAATAAGTCTGACGAAAAGAGTGTCACCCTCGGGTAAATTATGCTTGTGTGCGGCTACTTCGAGCATTTCGGCAGTGTAAGGTGAGACGTTAAGCTCAATTTCCGTATCTGCTTCGATTTTTACCGAATTTTCACCCTTGAGAACGGCTTTTCTGACTCCCGTTCTCTCACCGTATTCCTGAGGCTTTTGATAATTGACATAAAGAGCGTCGATTTTTGCCTTGTAAAGACCGAGATCAGCACCTTCGTTTCTGTCAATGTAGTTTTCATGAGGGCCTCTGCCCAAATATTCAAGCTCGGTGTAAGCCGACCTTTTAAGCGGCAGAATCAATGAAATTTCAGGCACCTCGGGAAGCTCCTTGGGAATGTCTGCCGTGTAATCAATATGTATGCCGACACTTGTGACCGTGTAAATCAGCTTACCCGTGCATTCGGGTGAGGTCGGCACCTTAAAGTCAACAGTTATCCTGACAGAGCTTGTGAGATTTTCAACCTTTTGGATTCCCATCCACGAATATTGCCCTGCTTTTCTCCATGTTCCGCAGCGAACCTCTTGCTTGTTGCCTCTGTCGTTGTCGGTCAAGGCTCTCCAGAAGTTGAGTGTCATGTCTCCCTTAAGAAGCTCCTGTTCACCCTTTTTGATTGAATACAGAGCGCCGTTTCTTCTTGAAAAGCTGACGGAAAAATCACCCGACGAAACAATGACCGAGCCGTAATTTGTTTTGACGGACATTTCCTTGCCGTAAAGAGAAGTTTTTTTGTTTTGGTATTCGTTGACAACAAACTGCTTTTTTGCAACAATATGTCCTGTTTTTGCCCACGGTCTGTTTTCTTTAAGCTCATAAATCAAATTAAAATACCATTCGCCGTTCGGAATGCTTGTGATGTC
>CAZBFI010000060.1:0-7838 GCA_964491165.1 uncultured Faecalibacterium sp. | reverse complement strand
TAATTCTTGCTTTCTTTCCTGCGGGAATATCCGTAATGAGATCACCGCTGTCAACAACCTTGTTTTCGCTGATTATCTGCCAATGGAAATTAAATTCATTGAGATTGGTGAAAAGATAATCGTTTTGTATTTCAAATATACCGTTTAACAGATCAACTGCATTGAATCTGACGGATTGATAAAGACGCTTGATTTCCTTGATGGCAGGGGAAAGCTCTCTGTCTGCAAAAACGAGTCCGTTTGCACAGAAGGTGCCGTCGTGGGTAAATTCTCCGTTTTCACCACCGTAGGCAATGTAGCTTGTGCCGTCGTGAGTGGTTTTTCTGATGCCCTGATCGACAAAGTCCCAGACAAAGACACCGAAAAATCCTTGATATTTATCAAAAAGGTCAATATATTTACGGTTTCCGCCAACGGAATTACCCATTGCGTGCGAGTATTCGCAAAGCATCCAGGGCTTTTCCGGGTGTGCTTGCATACTGCGTTCAAGCTCCCAGGGCTTAGGATACATCTGAGAGTAAATATCCGTAACGAGCTTGTATTCGTCAAACCTGTCCTTTTCGCCCCAGATTGACTCATAATGCACCGGTCGGGAGGGATCAATTTCATTCAAGTAATCATGCATTTTTTTGAAGTTTCCACCGGCACTGCATTCATTTCCCAAGGACCAAATGATGATTGACGGGTGGTTCTTGTCACGCTGATAAAGTGACTCGATTCTGTCCATGCAGGAGTTTGTCCACATATCCATTCCATCCGGCATCAAGGGCGTTTTTTCACCCATGAAGCGTGTTCCGTGACTTTCGAGATTGTTTTCGTCAATAACATAAAGTCCGTATTCATCGCAAAGCTGATACCATAACGGCTGATTCGGATAATGAGAGGTTCTGACAGCGTTGATGTTGTGCTTTTTCATGATGATGATGTCATCAATCATCTGCTGCTTTGAAATCACTCTGCCGGTGTCGCATGAAAATTCGTGGCGGTTCGTACCCTTTAAAATTATTCTTTTTCCGTTGTAATACAGGACTCCGTTTTTAATTTCAATGTGCCTGAAGCCTGTTTTACAGTTGACAAACTCAAGCTCATTGCCGTTTTTGTCTCTCAAAAAGAGAACAACATTATAAAGATAAGGCTTTTCAGCACTCCACAGCTCAATGAAAGGAACAGTGGCAGAGAGTGTTATGCTTTCACCGGCTTCAATAACCTCGGAATCTCTTGCAACGATGATGTCGTCTGCATCGTAAACGAGCATTTCCGCTTCGGTGTAGGTGTCGCTTTTTCCAAGCAGAACATCAAGGACAATGTCACCGGTTTTGTAATTTTTTGTGTCGGGGAGAGCCTTTAAGGTGAAATCCTTGACATACTGTGCGGTGGTTGTGTAAATATAAACATCTCTGAAAATGCCGGAAAGTCTGAAAAAGTCCTGATCCTCAAGCCAGCTTCCCGTACACCAACGGTATACCTCAACTGCAATGGTGTTTTCCCCTTGAGTGAGCAGGTCGGTGATGTCAAATTCACTTCTTCTGAAGCTTCCCTCACCGTAGCCACAGCGAACACCGTTGACATAAAGGTAAAATGCCGACTCCACGCCCTCAAAGACAAGAACTGCTCTGTCTTTGAGAAAGCCTTTTTTTAAGGTGAACTTTTTAATGTAGCAGCCGACGGGATTATACGCAGTCGGAGCCTTTGGAGGGTCAGGCTCCTGTATTCTTTCCCACGGATACTGAACGTTCGAGTAGATTGGATAATCATAGCCTTGCATTTGCCATGATGACGGAACATCTATATTGTCCCAGTCTTTACTTTCAAAATCCGTATCGGCAAAGGAAACGAGCTTTTCCTTATAGCTGTTAAAAAGCTTGAACTTCCATTTACCGCAAAGGTCAAAATATGAGTTGCTCAATTTTCCGTCACCCTTTTTTGCCTGATCGAGACTGTCAAAGGGCATGAAGGTTGCTCGTGAGGGCAGGCGGTTGATCCCCGTGATTCGTGGATCGTTTTGCCATTCGTTATATCCGTCAATCATAAAGTCCATAAGCTGTTCTCCTGAATATTTATTTGAGGTTTACTTTGTTTTCGATTATATAGCCTGTTGCAAAAAGAAGGCCGACAGCCACAACGGCTGCAAAAAGTGTTCCGCCGACGCCGTAAGAAACAAGCACCTGCTGAGTCTCCTCTGCTGCCTTGAAGGCAAAATATGCTTTTTCGGTTGTGACGAAAAATGTGAGAGGTATTTTCTGTGTCAGAACATCGGAAATGTTAGATGTTACGCTTGCAATCACGAAGAATGTCAAAAAGCCGAAAAGCTTGGGGTGATTCTGAAGTGTTTTTGTGTTTGCGACTGTTACGGAAAAATATATGTAACCGACATAAGTGAGAATCTTTGAAATGCCAAGCACGGCGATGACGATAAGAACCTCGATTATTACCGAGGTGGAGGGGATGAGATTGAGAAAGCCCAGCTCACTTATTAAGCTTTTGACAACATCAATTTCCGCTGCCGTTTGCTCTTTGACATAAAGGAATATCAGAAGCCATGAGCAAGCCATAATCGCAAGACCGACGATTATCCAGATTGCAGATGCCAAAACCTTTGAAATGAGCAATGTGCTGCCCTTTACGGGCAGAGAGAGGGTGAGATAGCCCTGGCGGGCAAAAAGAGTGTCATAAAAATTTTTGATAACCGAAACCAAAGTGACAACAACGGTTATTATTCCGACAAAATAAAGGGAAATACAGCTCAAAACACCCATTCCGACAGAGCCGGTGACAAGTGACGATGTCATAAGAATCCCCATTGCAATCGCAACCAAATAAATTGAAAGATTGTATCTTGCACTGTGGCGAAGCTCGTTTTTAAAAACCTTACCAAACATGAGCGAAAACCTCCTTAAAAACATCTTCAAGACTCTTTCCGGTTTTTCTGATTTCTTCTGTCTGAGAATTAACGATAAGCTTTCCGGAATTTATCATAAGCACTCTTGTGAAAATCTTTTCAATATCGTTGACCAGATGTGTTGAAAGGAGTATAGTCGAGTCCTCACTTCTGTTTTCAAGAATGAAGTCGAGAATAGCACCTCTTGCCGCAGGGTCAAGACCGCCTAAAGGCTCATCGAGAATATATATACGAGCCTTTCTGCAAAAGACGAGGATAAGATTGACCTTTTCCTGTTGTCCCTTTGACATGGTTTTGAGCCTTTGGTTAAGATCAATTCCGAAGCGCTCCATCATCTTTTCTGCCTTAGACTTGTCAAAATCCTTGAAGAAATCCGCAAAATAGTTGATTGCGTCCTTCGGCTTCATCCATTCGGGCAGGTATGATTTGTCGGGCAGAAAGGCAACGATGCTTTTTGTGTATACGCCCGGCTTTTTTCCGTCAAGCTCCACTAAGCCCTCATGGTCCTTGATAAGACCAGTCAGTATTTTTATGAGCGTAGTTTTACCCGAACCGTTAGGGCCGAGCAGACCGACAATTTCCCCCTTTTTAAGCTCAAAGGTAATTCCGTCGATAACAACCTTGCTTCCGTATGCCTTTTTCAAAGCTTCAACCTTGATAATATTTTCCATAGAAATACACCTTCTTTTATTTCCTGCGTTCAATAATAAAATCAATAATTCCCAACCAAATAAGTCTGAGAATGACAATGGTAATGGGGCTGATCAGGGCGGGAATCTTCAATATCGGAGAAAGCACCAACAAAATGAATCCCAGAACCTGACCTAAAACTATCATGTAACGAATAAGCTTGTCCGAGGAGGTAAGGCTGTAGCATTCCATGATCAGATGCATGATGCTTCTCTTTTTTGCCGAGCAGAGCAAGCCGGTCGGAGCTTGTTGTTCAATGCTGCTGTTAAACCTGTCCATGATGGCAGTCGCCTTTGATGAAAGCACCTTTACAGATGAAATGTCAAGAGAAAGCTTTGCAGAGACAATTTCTTCATTAAGGAAAGCTTCTTTTGAAGAGAGCATAAGCACAAGACCGGTTTTGTTGAAGTCCTGCGAATATTTTCTGAGTGATGAAAGCACCTTGTAGCTTACAAGGAAGGTTGCGGAAATTTCACCGTCAACAACGACATACATCACGAATTTGTTTTTGCCGTAAGCCTTTTCATGCTCCTTTGACGGAACGGTGATTGAGTGGTTGAGAAGCATTTGTCTGTTTCCAACCAGAATTTTCCTGTCAACAACCCAAGCCGAATAGCCGAGCCTTTCTTCATATTGGAAGTTTTCAACCTCAGGCAGTTCAATGTTCATTTGCTTGATGAAGCTGTCAAAGCAGGGGGCAAGCACCGAGCCTGCCTCGTTCAGCAGTGCTGCTGCGAAAACGGCACTGTCATTTTGAGCGATTTTGGAAACTGCGGATTTTCTGAAGCGTGAAATGTCTGCGGCAAAAACATCTCTTGCGTCAAGCACAAAGCCATCGGAGGAGCTGATGTGACTGAGAGCCTCTCTTCCGCTGATGCAAGCTCCTTGCTTGAGCATGCTTCTTCCTCTGCGGTAAAATTCGTATCTGCTTATCGGATCGTACAGAACCGGCAGGAGCAGACAAACCGTAGCTGTGAGTGCAGAGATGAAGCTGATGCCCGTAAGCTGAGTGGAAAAGCATAAAAGTCCGACTATCAGCGAGGCTAAAAGCACAAGGCTCATTGAAAAGACATAGCGTTTGTTTTCTTTTTCCTTGTCGCCCTCAGGCTCTTCAATGCCGACATCGAGAAAAGCCTTTGCACAGTAAAAAATATCAGGCTCATCTGTACCCTCAACATTTGAAGCAAAATAGGCGACATCATTTTTAACGGCAATTCTTTGAAGAATCGAAAGCTCCTTGCTTTTTGTTGCCATGTTGATAAGTCTAACTCTGCTCTTGAGCTTATAATAGCTTGCAAAGCTGCTCATAAAGCAGGCTAAAACGGCACAGATTGTATAAATGCTGCCGGCTTGCTCGAGAGAGTACATTGTAATATTATGAATGAAAACAAAGAAATTCATCAAAGCAAGGGCTGTTTCCGGCACAGCGGAAAGAGATTTAAGAGCCTTGAAGCTGCTTTTGAATGACGAAAAGCTCATCAGAAAGATTATCGCCGAGGCAATAAGACAGCAGGGGGGATAAAAGCTTTTTTCGTTAAAAAATACGGTCAGAATAAAGACAACGGCAAAAATAACACCGTAAATCAAAAGCTTTGATTTTTCTCTTTCAATCTGCTTTAAAGCATCTTTTTTCATCTGTGCCGCTTTTTCTGCACCCTTCATGTTTCTTTCTTTTCTCAAAGCGGTGTTTTCGATTTTGATTTGAGTCACATCGTCCTTGTTCAGATATGCCTTTTCAACAGCCTCAAAAATGTCCTCGCCTTTTTTCGGCTTGATTGAATCGGCAAAGGCTTTTCCTCCCTTGCCGACGGGTGCTGCCTCGATGATTGCTCTGTCCTCCTTGTCCCTTGAAAGAACACGGAAGTTTTGCATGAAGCTTTTTTTGTTTTTATCAAGCTGAATCTTTCTTGTTTTTGAGCGAAGATTGAAATGCTTTGTGCTGCTCAGTGTGTCCTCGGGAGCTTTCCTTTCGGCATTCGTTTTGTGTTCCTGCATTTTTATATGCTTTGTTTCGGAAATCTTATCTTGCTTCAAGGTAGCGGAATTATCCTTGCCGTTAAGATTGAAGCCGAGAGTTTCAAAAAACTTGTCGCTGTCAAACTCCGGAACCGAATATAAATCCTCATTTTCGCTTTTCTTGTCAGAGGCAATATTTTCTGCCTTTTCTTTTTCCGTAACAGGAGGGATATTAACCGTTGGGCTTTCTTCTTCGTCACCGAATGCTGCGGCAAACTCCAGCCTTTCCTCATCACTTACATTCAGCTTTTTGCGTTTGCTGTTTTTTCCACCTTGCTTTTGATTGTGATAATAATCCTTTCCGGGTAGATTCCTGTCTTTTTTATTTTCCGACATGAGTGTCAAGTCCTTTCAAAATAAAATAGGGAATGCTCATGAATTTTATTTGGCTTTGATGTTGAGTCTCTGTCTTGCAACCTCATACATAAGCACGCTTGCGGCAACAGAGGCATTAAGTGAGGTGATTTTTCCTCTCATGGGAAGTGATACAACAAAATCACTCTTTTCCTTGATGAGTCTGCCGACACCCTTTCCTTCAGAGCCGATGACAAGTGCCACTGCACCGGAAAAATCGGTCTGACACCAGTTGCTTCCGTTCATGTCAGCTGTGTAAATCCAAAAGCCCTGCTTTTTCAATTCGTCGATTGTTGAAACAAGGTTTGAAACTCTTGCCACGGGAACATATTCAACTGCACCTGCCGAGGCTTTGCCGACTGCCCAGGTGAGAGAGGCGTTTCTTCTTTTTGGTATGATAACACCGTGAGCGCCTGTTGTTTCTGCTGTTCGGATAATCGCGCCGAGATTGTGAGGGTCTTCAAGCTCATCACAGATTATGATGAAGGGATCTTCCTGCCTTTCTTTTGCAAGCTCCAGCATAGCCTCAACCGTGGAATATTCATGCACGGCAGCCCAAGCGGCAATTCCCTGGTGATTACCCTGACCGCAAAGGAAATCGAGCTTCTTTTTGTCAACCTCTTTGATGACGATTTTCTTTTCACGGCATTCGGCGAGAATCCGTCCGATAGAGCCGTTTCTTTCGCCCTTCAAAACAAGGACGGTGTCGATGGGACGGTCATTTTTCAGTGCCTCGCTTACAGCGTTTCTTCCGATAATGAGGTCGTTTTTCTTGTCTTCCTTTTCGGCTGTATTATCAAGGGCATTACCCTTTGTGAAATTTCTTTTTTCCATTTGTGTTCCTCCGAGATTCTTTTTGTAAAAAAAGACACAATAACTCAATTTAATTTACAGATAATTATAGCATGCTGATAATAAAAATAATTTCTAATTTAGAATAATATGCTCTTTCAAAAAGGCATTGAATAAATTAAATTTTAAGGAATATATTTTGGAAAAAAGAGAGGTACATATCTTGAAGTTTTGCCTGAAATTTAATATAATATATGAACTGTTAAAAATAAACGAGGAGTTTTTAAGTTGATATTTAAAAAGAAATACGAAGGCACAAGCACTTATGAATATCTTATTGCGGGCTTGGGCAATCCCGGAAAGCAATATGAAAGCACAAGACATAACGCCGGCTTTATTTGTCTTGATTATATAAGTGAGAAGTACGGATTCAAAATCGACCGACTGAAATTCAAGTCGCTGACAGGGGAGTGTTCAATCAACGGACATCGCTGTCTTTTTGTTAAGCCGCAGACCTTTATGAATTTAAGCGGTGAAGCTGTTCGTGAGGCAGCCGAGTTTTATAAAATCAAGCCCGAAAATATTATAGTCATTTTCGATGACATCAGTCTTGAGCCGGGAAAGGTAAGAATACGCAGAAAAGGCTCTGACGGCGGACATAACGGAATGAAAAACATCATCTATCACATGAAAAGCGACATGATACCGAGAATCAAGGTCGGTGTCGGTTCAAAGCCGAATCCCGAATATGACCTTGCGGATTGGGTGCTGTCACGCTTTTCAAAGGATGAGGCTGAAAACATAAAAGCCGCTGCACAAAAAGCTGCAACGGCGGTTGAATATATGGTAAACGGAGAAATTGACGCTGCAATGAGCAAGGTCAATTCCTGAAAAAGCATAATGGGCTGTAAAACAGAAGTTTTACAGCCCACGTATGTGTTTTGCTTTAAACTGACTTATGCGTTCTCTGAAGCATCGGTATCCTCATCCTGCTTCGGGAAAAGCTGATTGAAGAAATTCTTGATGATGTCGAGAACTCCCAAGATTGTTTCAAAAACTTTCTGTAATGCGTCCATGATATTACCTC
>CAZBFI010000059.1:0-10292 GCA_964491165.1 uncultured Faecalibacterium sp. | reverse complement strand
ATATAAATTAGTATTTAAAAATCAGAACTGCTCTGTTATAATAAACGGAGCAGTTACTTTTTAAAAACATAAAAAAGGAGAAAATCATGGAAAACAAACTTAGCAAAAAAACTTGGCTGAATATCATCTTGTTCAGTCTCATGGGCGGTGTTGCATGGAATCTTGAAAATATGTATTTCAACACCTTCCTTTACGGCTCGATTTATGAGGGCGTTTCGGCAGAGGCTCTTGCAGGTGTAATGGCACCGACAACGGCAATAAGCCGAATGGTTGCTTTTTCTGCCATCACTGCGGTTGTGACAACCTTTATAATGGGTACACTCAGTGAAAAAATGAAAAAGCGTAAGGTTTTCATCTCTGTCGGTTACATAATTTGGGGTGCGATTACGGCTTCTTTCGCTTTCATTTCAAAGGAAAACATTGCGGCAATTTTCGGCTTGCATGATGAAGTGAAAATCCTTGCCGTTTCCGTTTGGACTGTTATCATCATGGATATGGTTATGACCTTCATGGGTTCAACGAGTAATGACTCTGCGTTCAATGCATGGGTAACAGATGTCACAAACCCCGTTGTGCGTCCCCGTGTTGAAACCGTGCTTATGTTCCTCGGATTTTTTGCAATGATTGCCGTCATGGGTGTCGGTAGCCTTGCACAAGGCGGTGTCATTTCCTATAAGGCATTTTTCCTCGGACTCGGCTTGATTGTTACACTGTGCGGTGTGTTGGGCCTTTTCACACTTGAAGAGCCTGCAATAAAGGGCGAAAAGAACACTTCAAACTATTGGAGCGATCTTTTTTACGGCTTCAGACCGTCGGTCATCAAGGAAAACTCAAAGCTTTATCTTGTGCTTTTGGCAGTTTGCATTTACAATGTTGCGGTTCAGGTGTTCTTCCCGTATCTTTTTGTTTATCTGGAAAAGGTCATCTTGCCCGATGCCGTCTTTGATGTAAAGACGATTATCGTTGCGGTTATATCGGTTGCGTTTCTTGTTGCCGTTACCGTGGTTCTTTTGAAGGCTGCAAACAAAAACAAGCTCAAAGCTTACATTCCGACAATTCTTCTTTTCGTTGCCGGACTTGCAATACTTTCAACTTCAACGAGTATTACCGTTGTGCTTATCGGCATTGCACCGACTCTTATCGGTTATATCGTTCTTCAAATTCAGCTTAATGCCTCCATTCGTGACTTTATTCCCGAGGATAAGGTCGGACTGTTTCAGGGAATCAGAATGATTTTCGTGGTTTTGATTCCCATGGTCGTAGGCCCTGCAATCGGAGATATTGCTTGCAGAACATCAAATCTTACGATTGTCGAATACGGAGTTGAAAAGCTTGTTCCGTCAACAAGTATGTTCTTCTTCTCGGCAGTGGTTGCTGTTTTCGTGCTTGTGCCGATTCTCATTCTTGCAAAACAAGGTGTGTTTAAAAGCACTTCAAAAAGCACTGATACAAAATAAAAACGGATAAAAAAATCCTCCTGTGGTGATTGATTTTAAACCGCAGGAGGAATTTTTTGTTTTTAAGGTAAATGCAATAAGGTCAAATCAAAGCACTTAAAGGGCTTACCTTTTGAGTTTTTTGATTGCCGTGATTATCAGTGCGGCGGAAACCGAAGCGACAGCCGAACGCTTCAAATCCGTGAGAAACTGATCAATACAGGTCGGGCCGTTGCGAAAAACAAATTCTTGCAGAGGCTTTGACGGCTTGTAATCGCAAAGCTCTCCGATGGTAAGGGTATAGGTTTCATAGCCTTTTATATCATTTTCATCAAGAACGAAAACCCTGACCCCTCTTTTGTCACCGGGGCCGTAAGTGTTGAAGCCGGCACCTTGAGTGTAGCCGAGGTCAAAGCCGTCAAGCTTTCTGACAAATGAGTTGTTGTGATCGTGACCGACAAAAAGTCCCATGATGTCACCGTGCTTTTTCAGCACATCAAATTCGCCGTTGTTGATTTCTGGCACTGCCGGAGTTTCACCCATGAAGCCCTCATCATCGGGAAGAAGCCAAAAGGTATTTTTTCTGCTTTTATATGCCTCAACAGCACCCTTTTTATAAAACGGGACTTTTTTCAGCACATCGTAAAATTCAGGCACGGGTATATGCTGAAAGGCGAGCGCAGGCAGATAGCCGTTTTCTTCTCTTGCTTTTTCAAGCCAGACGAGCTGTTCTTTTTTGACGGGAGAATATGAGCCGTCGGCTTCCTTTTTGTTTGAGTCGATAAGGTAAATGGCAAAAATATCCTTTTCGTTTTTTGAATCCTTGATTTTAAGATATCTTGTTCCGAGGTCGTCGTTTGAGTGAATCTGACCCAATACACAGCTTTTAAAGCCGGAATAAATTTCATTCTGAGCTTTCTTTTCAACATCACAGTCGTCATCATGATTTCCGAAGGTGAAGGTAAAGGGGATGTTTCTTGCAGTGATGGGAGCAAGAAAATCGGAAATAACCTTTTCAACCTTTTTTTGTGTATCGGTTTTATAGCAAGCGCTGTAGCCCTGAATCTGATCACCGGTGAAAATGACAAGGTCGGGCTTTTCCTTTTCAACGGCAAGCTCAATGAGCTTGACAGTGTCGGGATTTATCGGACAGTCCTCCTGAACATCGGCAATTTGCATGATTTTAAACTTTCCGTCTTTGAATTTTAAGTTTTCCATATCAGTCTCCTTTTTTTTAAACTCAACCTCAATTTTTATTAGTATACATTTTTATTCATTGACGGTCAAGTGGTAAGCTGAAGTTTATGCTTAACACATTACGGGTAACAGTCGCTTTTTCGGTGCATATAATGGTATAGAATAATTTTTTCAGGAGGGTTTGTATGACTTACACATATATAAAATTTGAAAGCCAGACAGGCGGAGAAAAAGCCAGACAGCTTCTTTCTTCCTTTGGAATCGGCTCTAAGCTTAAAAGAAATCCCAATCCTAACAGAAAGGAAGGGTGCAATTTTGCACTTTTCGTGAACGGAGATGTATATAATGCCTTTGATATACTTTCAAAAAACGGTATCAAAAATCTCGGCGTGGAAAGCTTTCGTGAGCTTATATGATTTATCTTGACAATGCGGCAACGACATTCCCGAAGCCGAAAAGTGTTTTATGTGCCATGTATAATTCACAGGCATTTTTCGGAGCAAATCCCGGAAGAGGAGGGCATCGGCTCTCTATTAAGGCAGGAGAAGCAGTGTATAAATGCCGTGAGGAGCTTGGAAAAATGTTTTCATGTAAAAGTGAAAACATAGCTTTTACGAATAACTGCACAACGGCATTGAACACAGCAATTAACGGCGTTCTGAAAAAAGGAGACCATGTCATCATTTCCTCGCTTGAGCATAATTCCGTTCTTCGACCTGTTCATAAGCTCTGTGAAAACGGTGTTATAACTTATTCGGTTGCAAAGGTCAATCCCCTTGACGACAATCAGACCTTGCAAAACTTCATTTATCACATCAATGAGAATACGAGGGCAATCATCATGAGTCATGTTTCAAATGTTTTCGGAACAGTGCTGCCGTTAAACAAGATTGCCGATCTTTGTGCCGAAAGGGGAATACTGCTGATTCTCGACGCAGCTCAGAGTGCCGGAAGCCATAAGATTGACATGGAAAAAGACTCAGTTGACATTCTCTGTCTGCCGGGTCATAAGGGACTTTTAGGGCCTATGGGTACGGGAGCGTTGCTGTTTAAGGAGGGAATCAGACCGAAGGAGCTTACAAGCGGAGGCACGGGTAGCTTTTCTCTTTCAAAAAATCAGCCGGATATTTATCCCGACAAGCTCGAAAGCGGAACTGTAAATATGCCGGGAATAGCGGGACTTTCGGAGGGTATCAGATTTATTAAAGCCTTCGGTGGTGAAAAGGAGGTGCTGAGAAAGGAAAGCGAGCTTATTGAAATTTTAAAAGAGGATCTGTCCGTGATACCATCGGTGGAGGTTTACTCGGAAATGCACGCAGGCAAGAAAACGAATGTTGTTTCGTTCAATGTCGGTTCGCTTCACAGTGAAATGGTTGCCTCCAAGCTCGATTCAATGGGCTTTTGCGTCAGAGCCGGTTATCATTGCTCTTACCTTGCTCATAAAACATACGCAACAACCGAAAAGGGTACGGTGAGAGTGAGCAGTGGAATCTTCAACACAAAAAAAGATATAAAAAATTTGGCATTTTCGTTAAATAAAATTGCAAAGGCTGAAAAATTGTGTTAAAATATATTATCTTTACAAATTATCGCTTTGAAAAAGATTAAAATAGATTAAAAACAGAAAGGAAAAAGGAAAGCATGATGAGTGTTATCAAAAATTTCTTTGATGTTATTGTGAAATTGATTCTGTCGGTGCAGTGGTATGATATTGCCGATATAATTTTTGTTGCGTTCCTTCTTTATTATTGTATAAAGCTTCTCAGACAGACAAGAGCCTTTAATCTTATCAAGGGTGTGGTCTTTGTCGGTATAATTTACCTCATTGTTTCGGCTACTAATATGTCGGCAAGCAGCTTCATTTTCAGCAGTCTTTTCGGTGATATCGTGCTTGTGATGATTTTGCTTTTTCAGCCGGAAATCCGTCATGCGATTGAGTCGTTTGGCAGAGGAGATTTTAAAAAGCCGAACTTTTTCACCTCAAGAGCCTCGGATTATTACAATGAAGAGCTGAAAAAATCCGCTTCAAGCATTGCCAAAGCGGCAATCAATATGAGTGAAAAGAAAATCGGTGCGCTGATTGTAATCGAGGGAAAAACTCCGTTGGGTGAAATTGTTTCAACAGGCTCAAGGGTCGATGCCGTCATTTCGACACCGATTCTCGAAAACATCTTTTTCCCAAAAGCACCATTGCACGACGGAGCAGTTGTTATCAGAGACAACCGTATTCATTCGGCAGGCTGTATTTTGCCGCTTACGCAAAATGAGGTCAGTCTTGAGCTTGGCACAAGGCACAGAGCCGCTTTGGGAATGAGTGAAAACAGCGATGCTCTTGTCGTTGTCGTTTCGGAGGAAACGGGAACTGTTTCGGTCACTCACAATGGCATTCTTGAAAGAGACCTCAAGCTCGGCGAGCTTACCTTGGCTCTTACGGATTATCTTGTTATTGATGAGGAAGATAAGCCTAAGGTGTTCGGCTTTTCACGGAGGAAAAAGTGATGGATAAAGAGTATACTAACAAAAGTCATCTTCAAAGCCTTTTTTACAACAACAAATTTCTCAAGATTTTCTGCACATTGCTGGCGGTTGTTCTTTGGGCAACCGTGAAGATAAATTACAGTGCTGACACAGTCAGAACGGTGAGTGACGTCAAGGTTAATCTTGCTTCCTCGGGGCAGGAGCTTGATTTTACGGCATTCATTGAAGATGATGACCTTTTTGTTGATGTTGAGGTTACGGGTAAGGCATATAACATTAACGCTCACGCTCTTTCCAAGGATGATATCATCGTCGAGGCAGCGAGCAGCTTTGTTGATTCCGCAGGCTACAGGATAGTTTCACTTTCCGCAAGGGTATCCGAAACGGCGGCAAGTGATTTTGAAATCACAAAAATTACACCGTCAACGCTGACTGTTTATTATGACAGGAAAATGACGGACACCTTTAATGTCATCGCGAGAATCAACAACGAGGGCAATATTGTCAAAGACGGCTATATGCTCGGAAAGGCTGTTGCATCGCTCAATACGGTTGAGGTGACAGGGCCGGCGACGATTCTTTCTGAGCTTAAAAATGTATATTTTGATGTAACCATTCCGGGCAATCAGCTTCCGCTGACAGCCTCAGTTGAGCTTCCGGCGGAGATTTCTTATCCGCTGCAAAGAGCCACCGAAAGCAAGTATCTTGTCTGCAACAGCATTGACAGTCAAACAAATCCGGCAACGGTTACACTGCCTGTTTATGCGACAAAGAGCGTTCCGGTGACGGTCAAATTCATCAATAAGCCGGAGGGTATGGAGACACCGGAATATACTGTTCATCCGGCAATGACGGAGATAGTTTATAATCCCAAGGATGAGGAAAAATACAGCGAGCTTAACATCGGAACGATTGATTTTAAAAAGCTTGACAATGCAGTGAATGATTTCACTGTTGACATTGATCAGGAAAAGCTTGCCGTGAGATTAACGGACAAGGATCTGACAAGCTTTGATGTTTCTGTTGATTTGTCCGGATATACCAAGACGACCTTGTCTTATTCGGTTGCAAATGTGATGTTCCTTAATAAGCAGGAGGATATGGTGTATTCTCTCGGAACGGGAGGAAGCCTTGACACGATAACCGTAATCGGACCGAGCAAGTCCGTTTCAAAGCTCACAAGTGACGATGTCAGAATCGAAATCAATGTTTCGGCTTTGAATGTCAGCAGGGCAAACAGTCAACTGCTTGACGCAAACATCACCGTCGGAAACAATGAAATCAACGACTGCTGGGTTTACGGTGACTATCAGGCTTATGTTACGGTTATGACAGAGCAGGAGGCAACGGCGTTGAGTGAAGCCGAAACCACCACCTCCGAATAGCAGACTCATCGATAATACAACAAGGGTTTTCTTCGAGTGTAAGGCTCAGGAAAGCCCTTTAAGTTTTTCGCTTCAATTATATAAAAAGCTTTTTCGATAGTGGGCTTGCATGAAATGTTTTTTCTTTTCAGAAAAAAATAAAGCCGTTATTTTTTCGGTTTTATTTTTAAGACCAATGCAAAATTTACATAAAATTTCCTACTTTCCCTTGAATGATTACATATTGTGTGATATTATATTACGGAAAGTAATTAATATGGGATGGTGTATATTTTCCCGAAATGGAGGTAATATAATGAAGACTTTATTCAGTAAGTCAGTGGCCTTATTTCTTGCTCTCATATTTTCGGTCGGTATTTTTGCCTTGCCGGCATCGGCAGTTCATGAAAACGATTTGCCTGTTGTTTATTTAAGAGGTGCTACCGAAAAGGTATATGATAAAAACGGCAATCAGGTTTGGCCGATGACAAAGAGCCTTACGAGTATTCTTATGGACAGCAGCTCCGAGCTTGCACTCGCATTAAGCACAAGCGTTTTAACATCGGATTGGTCACATTACGGAAACGCACTTGCAAAAGCACTTGACAAGTATTTTAACGCAGGCGTACTCGATCAAAACGGCAATCCGAAAAACGGAACCGACATTAAGCATAGTTCTGCTCCCAAAAAGAAAACTGCCGATTATCAGCTCGGTGATTATATATTCAAATACGATCCGAGACTTGATCCGTGGGAGACTGCTAAGTCTCTTTCGGATTATATAGATGCCGTTCTTGCCGCAACCGGTAAGAAAAAGGTTCAGCTTGTCGGTCGTTGTATGGGTAGCTGTTATGTTTCAGCTTACCTTTGCAGATACGGAAGTCAAAAGGTTGACACCTGCATTTATTATGCATCTGCCGCAAGAGGCTCTCTTGTTTGCGGTGAGCTGTTTGCCGGAAAGATCAACTTTGAGGCTGATACCTTGAAAAATTACGCAAATACTTACATGGGTGACGATGAAGTTTCAGAGCTTCTTGCCGCTGTTGTTAATGTTACTTACACATTGAACCTTTTAGGCGAGGGTACAAACATGGTCGGAGACATTTACGAACAGCTTGCAGTTGAGGTTTTCCCCCGTCTTTTGCGTTTGACTTATGCAAATATGCCGGCTTATTGGGCAATGGTTAACGAGGATTATTACGAGCAGGCAAAGAATTTTGTCTTTGGCGACTGTGAGGGCGAATATGCCACTCTCATCAAAAAGATTGACAGATATCACGAAAATGTCATGCTCCGCCTTGAAAATAACCTTAAAACCTTCAACAAAAGCGGCATGAAGATTGTTGTCCTTGCAAAATACGCAACACCTTTCCCGCCTTATCTTGAAGGTAGTCAGGTTCAGGGCGACGGAAAAATTTCGCTCAGGGACATTTCCTTCGGTGCGGTCGGTGCCGATATTGACAAGGCTTTGAGCGTCGATTATCTGAATGCGGCAAAGAAAAGCGGAACGATTGATTATGTTTCTGATGACCTTGTTGTCGATGCTTCAACCTGCCTTTTCCCCGAATACACTTGGTTTGTAAGAGATATCAGACATGGAACATTTCCGCCGAGCATCAACACGATGTTCATGGAAATTCTTCACAGGAAAAAGCAGTCAACCGTCAACACCTTTGAGGAGTATCCGAGATACATGACATTCGATTATGACACCGATACGCTTTCACCTGTTAAGCCTGCCACTCCCAGCGGTGAAACCGGAACGGAAAATTCAATGTTCAGCCTTGTTGAGATGATTAAAAATTTGTTGGCGATGATTAGAAACTTCTTAAAAATACTTTTGTGACGGAGGTAATTATGTCATACATTGAGCTTTCAAAGGAAACCTTTGAAGATGAAGTTCTGAACGAAAAAAGCTGTCCTGTCCTTGTTGATTTTTGGGCAGAATGGTGCGGCCCGTGTCAAATGCTTTCTCCCGTTATCGAGGAGCTTGCAGATGAGCTTGACGGAATGGTTAAGGTTTGCAAAATGGACTGCGATGAAAATTCGGATTTCATTATGAATATGGGGGTTATGACGATTCCCTGTCTGGTGCTTTTCGTCGGTGGCGAGGAAAAGGGCAGACTCATCGGTTACAACGAAAAAGATACCATTCTTTCGTTTATCGACGAAAACAAATAATTCAAACGGAAAGATATTAAAAAAGCGAGGTTAAATATAATGGAAAATAAAATTGTTAAGGTTGTTATGGAAAACGGCACGCAATACAGAATTGAGCTTTACCCCGAATTTGCGCCAAAGACGGTTGAGAATTTTGTGAAGCTTGTTGAGTCCGGATTTTATAACGGCTTGACCTTCCACAGAATTATCCCCGGATTCATGTGCCAGGGCGGAGATCCCGAAGGCAACGGAATGGGCGGAAGCAAGGATAAGATTTACGGCGAATTTGCTTCAAACGGCTGGACGGCAAACACCTTGAAGCATGAAAGAGGCGTAATTTCAATGGCAAGAAGTCAGGACAAAAATTCCGCATCAAGCCAATTTTTCATCTGCTATGATGACTGCTCCTTCCTTGACGGCGATTATGCCGCTTTCGGAAAGGTCATCGAAGGAATGGAAGCTGTTGACGCTCTTTGCCTTGTTCCGAGAACCTTCAGCATGAGTGGTGAAATGGCATCTCCCATGGAGCCTGTTGTTATCAAAACAATGACTGTTGAAAAATAATTATAAGCGTTTCTTTTTGCTAAAAAATGCAAAAAAGTTGCAAAAAAGCCCTTGACGGACGGTGCGTTATATGTTAAAATAACAGTACCTCTGATTGAGGGCTTTATTTTTGTGTCTAAAAAAAGAGGGAGGCCTTACAAAGCTGAAAAGGGACGTGTTGCTCTTAGAAGCTAAAAATTCCTATAATGGAGGTGCCGTTCATGAGAGTAAAGATTACTTTATCCTGCACAGAGTGCAAACAGCGCAATTACAACACTATGAAAAACAAGAAGAACAATCCCGATAGGTTGGAGATGAACAAGTATTGCAGATTCTGCAAGAAGCACACTCTCCACAAAGAAACCAAATAAGACGGAGGTTTGAGTGATGGCTGACAAAGAAAAGAAAGTTGCTAAGGAGTCCAAGGTTGACAAGGCCACAACTGAGGAAAGCAAAGCAGCTGAAAAGGTTGCTAAGGCTGCAAAAGGCAGCAAGTCCAACAAGCCAAACTTTTTCGTCCGTTCAAGCAAAAGTGCCAAAAGATTTTTCAAGGACTTCAAGGGTGAGTGCAAGAAGATCGAATGGCCGAATGCTCAGACCATTCTCAAGAGTACCGGTGTGGTTCTCCTTGTGGTCGCTATCGTTTCAGTGTTTGTTTTCGCTCTCGACTTCGGTCTTAAAGAGGGCATCGAACAGCTCAAGAACCTTGCAAGCGGTGAGGTTGCAACATCCGGCAATGTAACCGGTGGTAATATTACCGACGGTGATGTTGACGAGGACGAGCATGATCATGACCACGATCATGATGACGCTCAGCAGGAAACAAGCTCCGCTTCGGAGGATGAAACATCGTCAAACGCTGAAGAAGACGAAACAACAGCCGAACAGGCAGAATAATCAGCATTCACAGGAGGTGTAACAATGGCAGACGCCAAATGGTTTGTAGTACACACCTACTCAGGCTACGAAAACAAAGTAGCTTCAAACATTGCCACGGTTGTCGAAAACCGTAAAATGCAGGATCAGATCTTTGAGGTGAGAATTCCAACGGAAATTGTCACGGAAATCAAGGATGATAAGGTTCGTGAGGTTGAGCGTAAGCTTTTCCCCGGTT
>CAZBFI010000058.1:0-10349 GCA_964491165.1 uncultured Faecalibacterium sp. | reverse complement strand
GTAAATATATATAGTTTTATGTTTTTTATAAAAGGAGATATGCCAAATGAAAAAAGAAGTCAAGGCAATAATTGCAGTAGTCTTAGCAGTATGGATTTTGCTTATGGGTATTGAAATCGGTTCAATTAGAGAAAAAAAGAAGATTGCAAGCGCAACTGAAATGAACACAACCACAACTCAAAGCTCCACACTCACAACCACACAGCCGGCAAATCCCATCGTGCCGAACGGTGATGCAGTTCCCGGCGGAGAAACAACAACCACCACAACAACTCAGCCGTCCTCAGCTCCGGCTTCATCAACAACAGCTCCGGCAGAAAATGTTGATGTTTCAACTCTCACAAAAGAGCAGATCGTCGCAAAGGCAGCAGAGGCAGTCAATAAGGTTAAAAGCGAGCAGAACATGACAGCTCACAAAACGGAGACTATCACCGTTAACCTTACCGCACTTTCGGTTGAATCTCTCAGAAGTATTGTCAACAGCGTCATTTCAAGCGTTGTCGGTGATCCCACCGATGAGATTATCACCGTTGTCAACGGAACAGCAACTTATCCCGACGGCTCAACAAAGCCCATCAAGGAAGCAATTCCTCCCTCAAACGATGTGACTAAGGACTTCACACTTACTGCTGACGGTGTTCAGAGTGCAACTGCAACAAAGCAGGGCGACAACACTGTCTATACACTTAACCTTGTCCCCGAAACCACAACAGGTGCTTCACCGATTCCGACTCACAACGCAAAGGCTATCGGTTACCTTAATCTTATGGGACTCGATCTTCCGAGCATGGTTACTATTGTTGACTCAAACATGCAGTACACAGGCTCAACCGTTGAGGTTACCGTTAACGGTGCCGGTCAGGTTGTTAAGCTTGTCAACAAGATGCCCATGACAGGTGACGGAACAGCAAAGGCAAGAGTTGTTGTTACAGATGTTGAGGGCAGAGCTGAATTTGAAGGCTCACTTAATGAGGTTTGGGAATTTACTTATTGATAAGTGAAAACAACCGCATTGTTCAAAGCATGATTGAAATAGTCAGAGCTGTAAAAAAACGGAAGTTTTTTTGCAGCTCTGTTTTTTGCACTTTACAGATAGCTTTTTTTGTGATAATATGATTCTATATATATTTTTAATTCAAATTAAGATAAACAGTGCTAATAATATATATACATTCAAAACAGAAGGATGTTGATGATGAAAAATAAAAAAATGACAACCTCTCAAAAAGAAAAAGCAGTGCTTTATGTGATGAAACTTTTCATAATATTGCTCTTTTCCGGCGGACTTTATGCCTGCTGGCTGTTATACTATAACCCGAACATTCCCACCCCCTTTTATCGCTTGGGTAACTATTTGATGGGAACGCTTTTTGTGGCAATTTATGTTTCCTTTGTCAAGGTTTACGGCGGCTTTTTCGTCGGAACATCTCCGGTGTGGGATTTGATTTATTCGCAGATAATAGCCGTCGGCTTTTTGCTTGCGTTCTGTTATGTCATCTTTTCACTTTTGAGCTATAAGCTCGTTTCGGTTTTGCCGTTTGCGGTGATGTTCGTTTTGTTCTCTGTCGTGGCTGCGCTCTGGTGCGTGGTTGCCGACTATTTCTATTTCAAAATACACAAGCCGAAGAAAACAGTCGTTGTTTTCGGCAATGTGGATTCTTATCTTTCCCTCAAGGGAATCAGAAGCATGGACAAGCGCTTTACGGTGTTGAAAACTTTCAACTGCGACAAAACGAGCCTTAAAGAGCTTTTTGAACAAATCAGCACAGTCGATGCTGTTTTCCTTTGCGGTGTGCCGTCGGATTACAGAAACGAGGTTGTGAAATATTGCATTGCCAACAGTAAGGTAGCTTATGTTAAGCCGAAAATTTCCGACACTATCATTCGTGGCGGAAGAACCATTCAGCTTTTAAATGTGCCGGTTTACCGCTGCAAGAGAAGTGATTCGAGTCTCATTTATCTTTTCATCAAAAGGGCTGCGGATATCGTGCTTTCACTTGTTGCGATTGTCATTTCTTCACCTTTTCTTGCTGTTACTGCGATTGCAATTAAGGCTTATGACGGCGGCAGCATACTTTATAAGCAGGTTCGCCTTACGACAAACGGAAAAAAATTCGAGGTGCTTAAATTCAGAAGCATGGTTCAGGACGCCGAAAAAGACGGTGTTGCCAGACTTGCGTCGGAGGGTGACAGCAGAATCACTCCCGTCGGCAAAATCATAAGAAAGCTGCGACTCGATGAGCTTCCTCAGCTTTTCAACATTCTCAAGGGCGATATGTCATTTGTCGGACCGAGACCGGAAAGACCGGAAATTGCAGAGCAATATGAAAAGGATATGCCGGAATTTGCACTCAGACTTCAGGTTAAAGCAGGACTTACGGGCTATGCTCAGGTTTACGGAAAATATAACACACCGCCCTATGATAAGGTTCAAATGGACTTGATGTACATTGCGAATCAATCCTTGCTGGAGGACTTGAGGCTGATGCTCATGACCTTCAAAATTCTCTTTGTGCCAACAAGCACACAGGGCGTCGATGCAACACAGACCACTGCAAAAAGAGTGAGCGATGAAAAGTAATTGAACAGAGGTAATTACATGCAGAGCTTTAACAATTCATTTAATTCAAACCGCTTTTTCGGTGAAATTCCACCGGAGATATTCATGAGAAAGGAAAAAGAAAAATCCGATTTGAAAAAGGTCGGATTTTATACCGGTGTGGCAATTCTCGGCAACATTCTCGCACAGAATGCTATGCTGGTTTTTCTTCAGGCATTTAACCTTACCGACAAGTATCTTAACGACGGTGTTTTTTCAACCGGACTCGATATTATTTTCACTGTTGTTTCGCTTCTTTTGCCCTTTATGCTCGTCGGCAGGAAAATGAATGAGTATTCGTCGGTTGAAAGAGTTTTTTACCTTGGCGGGCCTTACAGAAATTCACTGATGCTTCCGGCAGTTGTTGCCGGTGTCGGCTGCTGCATGGGTGCAAACATCGTGACAAACTATATCTCGGTGATTTTCAATAACTTCGGCTATGAGCCGTCGGATCTGGATTTTAACCTGCCCGACGGAGCAGGCGGCTTTGTGCTGAGTATGTTTCGTATGGCAATCATTGCAGGCTTGGTCGAGGAAATTGCAATGCGAGGCTATACCCTCGGAAACCTCAGATTTTACGGCGATAAGTTCGCCATCATCATGTCATCAATCGTTTTTGCCGTCATTCACGGAAATTTCACCCAAATTCCCTTTGCACTTATTTCCGCTTTCGGTCTCGGATATTTTTCCGTCAAGACCGGTACAATGTGGACGGGTGTTATTATTCACATAATCAACAATGCCATTTCCGTGTCTCTTTATTATCTGACAGACCTCATCGGTGAGCAGTCGAGTCTCTGGCTTCAGCTTCTGATCATCTACGGCTTCATCGGCTTGGGCATTGTCAGCTTGATTTATTTCAACAGCAAAACAAGAGATATTCCTCTTTCAAATGGAAACAGCATACTTGACTCCTCGGAAAAAACCAAGGCTTATTTTTCGAGTGTGCCGATGATTATCTCCATTGCTTATTTCATTATAATTTCGATTTTAAGCATCACAAAGATATAAAAGGGGAATATTATGCTTTTTGGAGGGCAAGCTAATGATTAAAGGGGAGTTCATGCAGCAAGCAATCGAGCTTTCAAAAAAAGCGGCAAAAAGCGGAGAGATTCCCGTCGGAGCCGTTGTTGTCAAAAACGGTGAGATAATCGCACAGGGATATAACAGGAGAGAGGAAAAGCAAAGCGTTGTTTCTCATGCGGAGATTGAGGCAATCGAGGCTGCGTGTGAGGCTCTCGGCACTTGGAGGCTTGACGGCTGTGAGATATATGTGACACTTGAGCCTTGCCCGATGTGCGCCGGTGCTATCATTGCTTCAAGGGCTGAGAGGGTCGTTTTTGGAGCTTTCAATGAAAAAGAGGGTGCAATGGGCAGTGTGTGTAATCTTTGCGATTGCGGACTTATGAACAGACCTCAGCTTATCGGCGGTTTCATGGAAAATGAGTGCGTTAAAGTGATAAGTGACTTCTTCTCGGCTTTAAGATAAAATCTCGTGTAAAAAAATGTAAAAAAAATAAAAAAAGGTATTGACAAATAAAAGATTGTGTAATATAATAGGCAAGCGTTGTGAATGCGGCGTTGATATGGCGGCATAGCTCAGTTGGCTAGAGCATTCGGTTCATACCCGGAGTGTCGTAGGTTCGAATCCCACTGCCGCTACCATTTTAAAATAAAGAGTCAGGATAACGTGTCCTCCTCTTTCATATATAAGGCCCGGTGGTCAAGCGGTTAAGACACCGCCCTTTCACGGCGGTAACACGAGTTCGATTCTCGTCCGGGTCACCATAGAAAAAGCACTTGCATTTTTGCAGGTGCTTTTTTCAATTTAATCTCTGTTTGCCGACAAAGTTCACTTTATCTTTGCCGGCAATTTCACTGTTGAAGTGAAGCACCCTGCCATAATTTCGGCACAGGGCTTCTCACAAAAAGCAGCTTAAGCTATTTCGAACACGCCTTAAAATTCAAGAAAGGGAATATTTGGCTTATGTGTGTTGGAAAGCCCTTATTTTTTAAGGTTGAGAATTGTAATAAATATGTTATAATTATAAACACCACTTTTAATTTTTAACCTCTATAATGAAATTGTAACAGGAAAGGAGGCGGTTGCAGTGTACAATGTGCTTGTCTGCGACGATGACAAGGCAATAGTCCGTTCCATTGAGATATACCTCAAAGCCGATTCGTACAATGTCTTTTGTGCGTACAACGGAATCGAAGCGTTGGAGTATATCCAAAAGGAAAATATCCACTGCATAATAATGGATATCATGATGCCTAAGATGGACGGGATTTCCGCAACATTGAAAATTCGTGAAAATAGTAATGTCCCTTTGATTTTCCTTTCGGCAAAAAGTGAGGACACGGATAAGATTGCGGGACTGACATTCGGAGGAGACGATTATGTTACAAAGCCGTTTAATCCGCTTGAGCTTTGTGCGAGGGTGAAAAGTCAGATAAGACGGTATGTTTCTCTCGGTTCGATGGTTGAAAAAAGCGACGTCATAACAACCGGAGGTCTTTGTCTTGACACTAATGCAAGAAGTCTCACCCTTGACGGTGAAGAGGTCAGGCTTACAGCTACGGAGTATAAAATCATGGAATACCTCATGGTGAACATGGGACGCACATTATCGTCAAATCAGATTTATGAAAATGTGTGGAATGAAAAAGCCTTTTCAACCGAAAAGACCGTAACGGTTCATATCAGAAGAATAAGAGAAAAAATTGAGTTTGACACGAAGAATCCGAAATATATAAAGGTGGTGTGGGGAATTGGATACAAAATTGAAAAAATTTAATCTTATGACATTTAAAAAGCTTGTCGCTTTGATTTTATGCCTTGTGTGTGTTGCAGGCTGTTTTTATCAGCTGACAAATGACATTCTTTTCAAGAATATAAACCTTAATGATTTTTGCGTTAAGGATGCCATAACATACGCAGGCAAAAAAATAGACAGCAGTAACATTCATCAAACGGAAACCTTTGAGCTTCATGCAAAAAGCTATGCCGAAAACCTGTGCGAGCTGATTGATAGTTTCAGTGACGGAAGTCAGCAAGCCTATGAGCTTTATGAAAGCCGGATTGAGACAAAAAATAAAGCCATAAGAGAAAAAACAAGGCAAAGACTTGTTGAGAAAATTATTTATGATGATTTTCAATTTACTATGGAAATGGTAGCCTGCGGTGTTATTGAGCGTTTGGTATTGATTGATTCTATGGATAGTTACGGCAACTGTAGCATTGACCTTTGTGATGAATCCTCGGATCCGGAAAATTATTTTTATGATCTCATACCAGACAATTATTATCAATATGATTCAGGTCTGGCTGACATTCCCGAGAATATACTTGCAAATGAAAATGCAGTTAATGCAGACGGAGTTTTCAAGCTTAGCTATGATTACAATGTTATCAGTTACAATGAGTCGTATGATGTTGTTGATGAATATTATCCTTCCGGCTATTATGCATTTAAAATAAATGACAAAGCATTCGAAAATATGCTCCAAAGGGTCAATCCGTTTGATAAGAGCCGCTTTGATAATTATTCCGATTTTAAAGACAGCTATAATTCCCGTTTGGCTTATATCAATGAAAGCTATGCCTCGGGCAGATACTTCTTTAAGAACAGCTCCGGAAAGGTTTATACAAACATTGAGTCATTGACGGAAAAAAGCACCGATAAGCAGATTGAAGCTGAATTTGAAAAGCTTGGATTTTATTGCAGGGACAACGGCCACGGCGACTTTACCTTAAAAGACGGCAGGATGTATTTTGCAGTCGAGTATAATTATTACGATGATTTTACCGATGTCACGATGCCTTATGACGGAACAACCGTATTAACTACAATAATGCATGAAGCATCACAGCCCACAACAAAGTTTCAAAACAATTCCGTTGCTTCGATAAGCGTCACCGAGGCGTTCGAATCAGACGGCACAACCGTGGTTACCACCAATGTTGAATCTGCGCCGGAGCCGACAACAGCGAAGGGGACTACATCAGACGGCTTTCTTGCAAGGAACAATGATGAGTACATCGGCTTTATAGGTGTTGACCTTTTTGCAAAGAATGAAAGCGGAAAGGACCTTTTCCAGTCAGTTACATCGCAGATTGAAGACACACGAAGCTTTCTTAAACGTGCGGCTATGATTTACGGAATCGGTGCAATAGTATTCATCGCCTGCTTGATTTATCTCATCGTTAAATCCGGCAGAAGAGGTAAGAGTGATGACGAGCTTCACCTTTTGAAAACAGACCTTATGTTCACCGAGTGGAGAATTATTCTTGACGGTTTGCTGATTTCCATAATAGGCACTTTGGCAATATGGGTGGCAGATAACTTTAATTATGAGTCGAAATCACTGCTGACAATCACTGTAAGTGTTTGTGCAACACTTATTGCCGGCATACTCATTGATGCATTGCTTTTCATCACAAAGCACATAAAAAACAGGACTCTTTTGAAAAGATCGTTTATCGGCTGGGCGCTTATTAAGTTCTTAAAGCTTTACAGAGGAAAAATCAAGCCGTTCATGAAAGAAAGGCTGCTTTATTCCAAGGAGCTTAAAAAAGGCACTGTAATCAAAATGGCACTTGCCGTTGCGGTTAATTTCTTGCTTGTGCTGTTGGGCATTGAGCTTAGAAACTTGATAAGTTTACTGTTGGTTGCTGTTTACAACGGCGTTATATTCGTTTGGGCATTAAGATATCTCGGAGGACTTGATAAGATTTTTAGCGTAATCAAGAGCATCAAGAGTGGAAAATATGATGTTCGGATGAATCTTAATGCGTTGCCGGAGAATCTGCGTGAGGGTGCAACGGAGGTTATAAATATCGGTGACGGCTTTAAAAATGCAATTGACGAAGCCGTTAAGCAGGAGCAGACAAAAACGGAGCTTATCACGAATGTTTCACATGACCTGAAAACACCTTTGACGAGCATAATAAACTATGTTGAGCTTCTTAAAAAGTGCAATATTTCAGACGAGAACGCAGAGGAATATCTTAATATTCTCGGTGAAAAGAGTGACAGACTCAAAAAGCTTATTGAGGATCTTGTTGAAGCTTCAAAGGCTTCAACGGGAAATATCAATGTCGATTTTGTGGGCGTCAGCCTTAATGAAATGGTAAATCAGCTTTTGGGTGAGCATTCCGATGTTCTTGAAGCGAAAAAGCTCAAGCTTATCACCGACATCCCCGAAAGCGATGTTATAGTAAGAGCTGACAGCAAGCTTCTTTACAGGGTTATGGAAAACCTGATAGTCAATGTTGAAAAGTATTCGCTTTACGGAACAAGAGTTTATGTGACGGTGAAAAAAGAGGGCGAACACGGAACGGTGACATTCAAGAACATTTCCGAACAGCAGCTCAATATAAGCGCAGAGCAACTCAAGGAGCGTTTTGTCAGAGGCGATGAATCTCGTTCGAGCGAGGGTAACGGTCTTGGACTGTCGATTGCACAAAGCCTTTGCGAAATTCAGAACGGAGCCTTGGAAATCATCATCAACGGTGACCTGTTCACTGCCAAGGTCAAGTTCGCACAGCAGACGGACAACGGCATGACAGGCGAGGAAAATATGTTTTATTATCAGTAATACAATTGTATAAAACAGGTGTGGTGTAAAAAACTTCCGTTTTTCACACCACACCATTTTGATTATATTAGCGTGCAACCGCACGCTAATATAATCAAAAGGCAGAAAAGCGACGCTTTTCTGCCTTACCATACTTATTACTTCATCTTGATCTTGCTCCAATATTCCTTTGCAGCCTGCTCATTTTTGTTTTCACCGTAAACATAATATACCCTGTCCTTGATCTTGTCGGGAAGATATTGCTGCTTTGTCCAGTGATTCGGAAACTCATGAGGATACTTATAAAATTGACCCTTGTTCTGATTGTCCTCACCGTCAAAATGCATGTTTTGAAGCTGACGGGGTATCGGGCCGGAAAAGCCTGCTTTAAGGTCTGCCGCAGCAGCATCATAAGCAAGATAAGCCGAGTTTGATTTGGGACTGTTGCAAACAAGAACAACGGCATTTGCAAGAGGTATTCTCGCCTCGGGCAGTCCAACCATCAGCGCAGTGTCAACAGCCGCCTTAACAATTGGGATAATCGAGGGAAAGGCAAGCCCCACATCCTCGTTTGCACACACAAGAAGTCGCCTTGTTGCCGACGGCAGATCGCCTGCCTCAAGCAGCCGTGCAAGATAATGAAGTGCCGCATTGGGATCAGAACCTCTCATGCTCTTTTGAAATGCAGAAAGAATGTCATAATGCTCGTCACCCTCACGGTCATATTTCATTGCACTTTTTTGTGTCAGCTCGTCTGCTGTTTCATAGCTGATGACAATTTCACCGTTTTCGTTCGGCAAGGTGCTTAAAACGCAAAGCTCGGCACTGTTCATTGCTTTTCTGACATCTCCGGCACATGAACGGGCAATATGCATGATTGTTTCATCGTCGGCAAGGATTTTTGCGTTTCTTTCGTTTTCGAGAAAACGGAAGGCTCTTTTTATTGCCGGAACAATGTCTTGAGGGGTGACACTCTTAAATTCAAAAACAGTGCTTCGGCTTAAAATCGCTCCGTGAATATAAAAGTACGGATTTTCCGTTGTTGAGGCGATTAAGGTTATCTCTCCACGTTCGATGTAATCAAGCAGGGTTTGCTGCTGCTTTTTGTTGAAATATTGAATCTCATCAAGGTAAAGCAGGATTCCATTGGGTGCGGCAAGGGTGTCAAGCTCGTTGACGATTGACCTGATGTCTGCCGTTCCGGCACTTGTTCCGTTAAGCTTGTGAAATTTTCTGTTTGTCTGTTTTGCTATGATTGAAGCGAGCGTCGTTTTTCCGATTCCGGGCGGGCCGTAAAATATCAGATTCGGAAGCTCGCCCGATTCGATGATATTCCTCAGCGCTTTTCCCTTTGCAAGAAGATGTCGCTGACCGATCATATCATCTATCGTGCTCGGTCTGATTCTGTCTGCTAATGGTGCTTTCATTCCGTCACCTCAAAAATCAGTATCCGATGTTGTCGTTGACAAGAAGAACGATAATTCTTTCTTTTTCTCTGCTTCTGCGTGTGACAACAACCTGATTGCAAATGCAGTCTGCACTGAGACAGCTGTGGCATCTTCCGTCAATGGCGCAGGGGGTATTTTTGTTGAGCCTTACGGTGTTTGCAGGGGAAGCAACGTTGCCGATGCGGTGAAGTGCTTCGGGGATATCGTTTGCAACCTTGTTCATTCCGGCAAGGACGATGACATGCTCAGGGCCGAAAAGCAGACTTGCAAGGCGGTTGCCGTTTCCGTCAATGTTGACAAGCTCGCCGTCAATGGTGATGGCGTTTGTTCCCATGATGAAATAATCGCAGCCGAAAACCTCCTTGTAAAATTCCTTCATCTTGTCGGCAGGATATTTTGTTCTGTCAAGAATCGTGCAGGTCGGATTTTCCTGCAAGGCCTCTGCAATGCCGCAGTCTCTCATGCTCATCGTTCCGCCCCAGCTTACGCTTTTGTTGTTGCCGATGATCTCCAGAACCTTTTGTCTGCAAGCCTCCTTGCTTTCACAGTAGTAGGCTGTCATGTTTCTTTTTTCAAGATTTTTTATTATTGTTTTTGCCAGATTTTCTCCGGCTTTTCTTTTATTTTCCATTGTGTATTCACCTCTTTGAAATTATAACAAATATGTGCCGTATTTTCAACATTGTTTTTATTTTTTAAATTTTGTCAGTAGTTAAGCT
>CAZBFI010000057.1:0-10521 GCA_964491165.1 uncultured Faecalibacterium sp. | reverse complement strand
GAGCTTGGTGCAGAAGGTATCGGTCTTTGCCGTACAGAGCATATGTTCTTTGAAGCTGACAGAATTGCAGCATTCCGTGAGATGATCTGCTCAGATACAGTTGAAGAAAGAGAAGCAGCACTTGCTAAGATTCTTCCCATGCAGCAGAGCGACTTCGAGGCTCTTTATGAAGCACTTGAAGGTAACCCTGTTACAATCCGTTTCCTTGATCCTCCTCTTCATGAGTTCGTTCCCACTGAAGAAGCTGACATCGAAGCACTTGCAAATGCTCAGGGCAAGAGCGTTGAAACAATCAAGAACATCATCGCTTCACTCCATGAGTTCAACCCCATGATGGGTCACAGAGGTTGCCGTCTTGCAGTTACATATCCTGAAATTGCAAAGATGCAGACAGCAGCTGTTATCCGTGCAGCTATCAATGTTAAGAAGGCTCATCCGGATTGGAACATCGTTCCCGAAATCATGATTCCCCTGGTTGGCGATGTTAAGGAGCTTAAGTTCGTTAAGAGTGTTGTTGTTGCAACAGCTGACGCTGAAATCGCAGCAGCAGGTGCAGATCTCAAGTATGAAGTCGGCACAATGATCGAAATTCCCAGAGCAGCTCTCACTGCTGATGAAATTGCTAAGGAAGCTGACTTCTTCTGCTTCGGCACAAACGATCTCACTCAGATGACATTCGGCTTCAGCCGTGATGACGCAGGTAAGTTCCTTGATGCTTACTATGACACAAAGATCTTTGAAAACGATCCGTTTGCAAAGCTCGACCAGACAGGCGTTGGTAAGCTCATGGAAATGTCCATCAAGCTTGGTAAGCCCGTAAACAGCAAGCTCCACTGCGGTATTTGCGGTGAGCACGGCGGTGATCCAACATCAGTTGAATTCTGCCACAAGATCGGCCTCGACTATGTTTCATGCTCACCCTTCCGTGTACCCATCGCTCGTCTTGCAGCAGCTCAGGCAGCTATCGCAAACAAATAAATTAAAATAATTGCTTCGGACTTTTCCGACAGCAATGCATAAGAATCGGTGCTGTAAAAACGATGTTTTTCAGCACCGATTTTTTTATTTCATTGACAGTTTGACAACACCTTGAAAGGCAGCAATGATTCAGTTGAAGTAATAGGCAGTAGCCAAGTAAAAAGTAATATGTAAGAGGTATGGGCAAAAACGCTGTTTTTCTGCCTTTGATTGTATTCATCGGAAAAGTTAAGCAGTTATTTTTGATTACACACCTCAACCCTGCCAACCACAAAAAAGGCTGTCACACCTTCGTGCAACAGCCCACATTTATTTCACCATTTCTTCCTTACCCGTTACAAACAAAACGAATAAGTTTTCCAACAAGAACGAGCAAATCAATAATAAGCTCAAGCATAACTTCCCATGAGCTGTCCCCGTTTACATTTCCATTTTCTTCTCCAAGCCACTGAGCATAAAGCTCCGTCCTTTCGGTGAATACAGTTTCATCTGTAACCTTCACTCCGCCGACTTTATTGTCAAACCAACCCTTAAAATCACAGTTGTCCTTTACGGGTGTCGGAGTTGAATTTAATTTTCCGTTCAGCGCAACATTAACCGTAGGATAACCGTCAATGCCGTCAGCGTTGAAAACAACAGTGTAACAACATATACCGATGTCATCTCTTATGCTGTCGTTTTCATTGTCAGCTGCGTATAAAACATTACCCGTGTTAGTGCAGTTTGAAAGAGTAACATTTTTCAGCACACCTGCTAAACCGCCTATCGCTGCGTTTTCATCGTCAGGGCCTTTGACTGTGCCGATATTTGTGCAATCCTTAATGACTATCTTGTTGCCCTCCTCCGAGAAATAAGCGCTGTCAACAGCAGAACCGATAATGCCGCCTGTGTATGCACCGGAAATGCTCAATGCATAAGGTGAATTGTCAATAGGATTATATACCATTTGCTGAGCTTCATATACAGCTTCGGTGTTGCAGGTTACATTACCCTCATTGTCGCAGTTTGAAATCAAAGAGTCCTTGTGTATCGGTTCAATTTCCTCGTAACCACATTCGTCTCTCAGGGTTGTGCCTCTTGGATTATAAAGTGAACCTACAATACCGCCCACATACTGTGAATATACAACCTTGTCACCGGTTCTGCTTTTATAATCCTCGCCTGTAACATTTCCGTAGTTGTTGCAGTTGATAATCTCACTGCCGTATAATGCATAACCGGCAATACCACCGACAGCATAAGTACCTTTAACCTCGGCATGATTGTTGCAGCCTGTTATTTTTGCATTTCTCGCATAACCGACGATTCCGCCCGTGCCGGCTTCAATGCTCATAACAGAACCCGAAGCATAATTTGTACAGTTCTTCACTGTTGCACGATAATTTTCATTGTAGCTGACAAGTCTTCCGACGATACCTCCGGTACATTCGAAATCGTCCTCACTTATACATGCAACCAATCCGCTATTTGCACAGTCTTCAATCAAAATCGCATCGTCTGCTGACTTGACATTTTCCGAAAGCGTTGCCACTCCGACAATGCCTCCGACCTTATGCTTAGCACTATTTTCTGTCACAAGCAGTTGTACCTTAGCCGAAGAAGTGCAGTTAATTATCTTGCTGTCTTCACTTCTTCCGACAATACCTCCGACAGATTCTTCACCGGCTACGCCATAATAATTGGTGCTTACACTGCAATTTTTTATAACACTGTTTTTGGCATATCCCGCTATAATGCCGATATCCTTTATTCCACGGTAATTGCTCTCGGTCACAGTTACATTTTCAATTACAGCATTTTCAATACAGCCAAACAATCCCAACTGACAAAATCCTTTATTTTTGCTTACCAGTCCAATAATACATTTGCCCTTTTCGGAAACAAAGGTTCCTGTATACGGTGAAGACAAGCTTCCGATAGGAGTGTAAGTACCGTATAATCTGAAGCTTTCAATAACCTTGCCGCAGGCAGCTGTATTTTGCACCATTCCATTAGTTCCGTTAACAATATCGATAAATTTTTGAAACTCGGCTTCGCTTGATATAAGGTAAGGGTCATTGACTGTACCGTTCCCTGAAAGCGTTATGTCCTCTGCAAACACTGTAAAGGGCATCACGCCAAGCATCAAACATAAGGCTATAATAACACTGAAAACTCGTTTTTTCATCTTGATTCCTCCATGCTTAAATAATATTTTTCCTCATAGCTTTTTGATTCTCAATATCTAAAATATCACCTGCCCATAGTTAAACTTATATATTGCTTAACAATCGTTCAATAATGATTATATACCTGTTTTTCCCTTTTGTCAATATCTATCCACTCATCAAGACATTCTCAGACTCTTTAAGTGCTTAATTTTCACTCACTGCAATTATAATTAGTTCTTTACGCTTTACACTTTCGGTTTTCTGTGATACAATTTTCACTGAAATACTTATCCTGAGGTGATTTTATGAACCTTATGCAAGAAAGAAAATGGGTTTCAGATGAGCTTAATGCCGTTGCGGATTTTTGGCTTAAAAACGGAATGGATAAAGAGAACGGCGGTATTTTCACCTGCCTTGACAAAGACGGCAATGTCTTTTCAACCGATAAAAGTGTGTGGATGCAGGGCCGTTGCGCTTGGATTTACGCTTATTTGTGCCACACCTACGGCATAAAAGACGAATGGCTGAGTGCAAGCAAAAGCTGTCTGGATTTTCTTGAAAAGCATTGCATTAACACTAAGGCAAAGGGCAGACTTTACTTCACCGTAACAGCCGACGGAAAGCCCCTTCGCCAAAGAAGATACTGTTACAGTGAGGCATTTTATTGCATGGCAAATGCCGAATATTACGGAGTAACAGGTGAAAAGGAGCATCTTGAAAGAGCAAGGCGTGCTTTTGACATTTATTGGAATTTGAATCACGGTATGCCCGACCCGACAGGCTACGCCGCAAAAACCGAGGTCGAAACAAGAACGGACAGAGCCTTGGGAATACCGATGATTTTGCTTAATGTGACCTCCGTTCTTCTGCGTGTTGACCCTGAAAATGCAGAGCTTTATAACAGCAGAGCAAATGAATGTGTCACAGACATTTTGAAATATCATGTTAAGCCCGAGCTTAACTGCACACTTGAATCCGTTGCCCTTGACGGAACACCTCGGCTTGACATTTCTCAAGGCAGAGTCGTCAATCCCGGTCACGATATAGAGTGCAGCTGGTTTCTCATGGAAAGAGCCGATTTGACCGGTGATCAAGAGCTTCATAAAAAAGCGATCGAAATCTTTGACATGGCTTTTGAAAAGGGCTGGGACAAGGAATACGGCGGTCTGCTTTATTTCATCGACTGCCTCGGTAAGCCTCCGGAGGCTTATGAGCATGACATGAAGCTTTGGTGGCCTCATAACGAAGCCCTCATTGCATCGCTGATGATTTACAGAAACACGGGAAACAAAAAATATCTCGATATTTTTGAAAGTGTACTCGATTACACAAAAAAGCACTTTGCCTCTGCTCCCTGCTCGGAATGGTATGGTTATCTGCGCCGTGACGGCAAGCCGACACTTCCGGCTTGCATTGGTTCAACCTTTAAAGGCCCGTTCCATGTTCCGAGATGCCTGATAATGCTCGACAAAATGCTCGCTGAAATCGAAAAAGCAGACAAAGAGTAAACATATTTCATTTTAATTCAGGAGGATAGCGGCATGAAAAAAACACTCATTGTTGTTGACATGCAAAACGACTTTATCGACATGGCATTAGGCACAAAGGAGGCCGTTGCCATTATTCCGTCGGTAAAGGCAAAAATAGAAGAATACTTAAAAAACGGCGATGAAATCATCTTCACAAGAGACACCCACTCCGAAAACTACCTTGAAACTCCGGAGGGCAAAAAGCTCCCCGTTCCTCACTGCATCAAGGGTACAAGGGGCTGGGAAATTGCCGACGGTCTTTATGCTCAAGGCTGTAAAATTATAGACAAGCCAAGCTTCGGCTGGCCTCACTGGGACAAGGAAAAGCTTGAAGAGGTTGAGCTTATCGGGCTTTGCACAGATATCTGCGTTGTGTCCAATGCGCTGATAATCAAAGCCTTGTTCCCTGATGCAACCATTAAGGTTGACAAAAACTGCTGTGCAGGTGTCACTGTTGAAAGTCACCAAGCCGCTTTAAAGACAATGCAGATGTGTCAGATTGACATCATCGGCTGATAAGAGAGGTACTGTAATATGTTTGATGCAAAAAAGATTAAAGACGAGTGTATAGAATGGATAAGAGAATTTTTTGAAAAAAACGGCAAGGGCTGTAATGCCGTTATCGGAATTTCCGGCGGTAAGGACAGTTCAATCGCCGCCGCACTTTGCGTTGAGGCTCTTGGAAAGGAAAGGGTAATCGGAGTTCTGATGCCGCAGGGAGAACAGCATGACATTGACATGGCTCATCTTCTTGTAAACTCACTCGGAATACGCCACTATGTCGTAAACATCAAGGACACAGTCGATTCCATCGTTAAAAATTTACCCGATGAGCTTCAGATAACTGCTCAGACTCTCCAGAACATTCCCTCAAGAGTGAGAATGACAACGCTTTATGCCATTTCTCAAAGCACAAACGGCAGAGTTGTCAACACCTGCAATCTTTCAGAGGATTGGGTCGGCTACTCAACGAGATACGGTGATTCGGTGGGCGACTTCTCCCCTCTTTCAAGCCTTACCGTCACGGAGGTTAAGCAGATTGGCTACCTTTTGAACATTCCAAAGGAGCTTGTTGACAAAACTCCGATTGACGGGCTTTGCGGAAAAACCGATGAGGAAAATCTCGGCTTCACTTACGCAGAGCTTGACACTTATATTCGCACAGGGAAAATCGAGGACAAAGCAAAAAAAGAGCTTATCGACAAAAGGCACAACGCCAATAAGTTTAAGCTTGAGCTTATGCCCTGCTTTAAGCCTAAGATGTAAAAATCGGCTTTTAGCGTTTTTCATACTTATATTCTGAAAGGTACGGTATTATGAACAGCAAACCAATCACAGCAATAATCGTCGGTGCAGGACACAGAGCTTTTGTTTACAGCGAGCTTGCAAAGACAAAGCCGGAGCTTCTTAAAATTGTCGGCGTTGCAGATCCCAATCCGGTACGCAGAAAAAAGGCAATGGAATATTTCGGCTTCGGTGAGGATATGTGCTTTGAAAATGCACAGGAGCTTGCAAAAAAAGGCAAGCTTGCAGACACCATAATCAACGGAACAATGGACGAGGAGCATATAAACACGGCAGTACCGCTGCTTGAAAGGGGCTATGATATGCTTCTTGAAAAGCCCTTTGCAGTCAACGAAAAGGAAATGCGTTATCTTGTTGATGTTGCAAAAAAGAACAACTCAAAAATTATGATCTGCCATGTTCTGAGATATACTCCGTTCTACTACGGCATCAAGGAAAGAATCGTCAAGGGTGAAATCGGTGACATCATCAACATTCAAACCTGCGAGCATGTTTCTTATCATCACCTTTCCACCTCCTATGTCAGAGGCAAGTGGGCAAACAGCGACAAATGTCACACCTCAATGCTCCTTGCAAAGTGTTGCCATGACATTGACATAATGATGTGGATGATGAGCGAAACAGAGCCGACACAAATCAGCTCCTTCGGTGGAAAATATCAGTTCAAGCCCGAAAATGCCCCTGCCAATGCCGGAACGGTCTGCATGAGAGACTGCCCTCATGTTGACTCTTGTGTATATTCAACCAAGCGCCTTTATATTGATCATCCGGACAGATGGAGCTTTTATGTCTGGGACGCTCTCGAGCATATCGAAAACCCGACGATTGAGGACAAAATAGCACTCATGAAATCTGATTCACCTTATGCACGCTGCATATATAAATGTGACAACAATGTTGTTGACCATCAAAGTGTGCTTGTCAACTTCAAAAGCGGAGCAACCGGCACTCACAACATGGTCGGCGGTTCGGCAGAGCCGAGAAGAAACATTCACATCATCGGCACAAAGGGTGAAATTTTCGGAAACTTTGAGGATTCAAAATTCACTGTTCTCAAAATCAACCCCTCCCCCGATGCACACAATGAGGAGTGTGATGTTGAGGTTGTTGACCTGAATGTGACGGGAGACATGGTCGGAGCTTACGGAGGTCACGGTGGCGGAGATGAAAGACTCTCTGAGGATTTTGTCAAGTTCATCAGAGGTGAAAAGCCGTCACTTGCCTGCACTTCAATTTTTGACAGCGTTGCAGGTCATCTCGGTGTTTACCTTGCCGATGCTTCAAGAGAGCAAGGCGGTATACCGCAAAAATTCAACATATAAAAATAAAATCGTGGCTGTAAAAAAGCGCAGACCGGATAAAACGAGATAAATAAATAAAAAGCTTTCCGTCAGAGAAATCTGACGGAAAGCCTTTTATTATATATGAGTAATAGGACAAAACTTACGTTTTGTATTTTATCCTATAAACCAACCTCGCCACTCGGCGTACCTATTACGCCGTCGGGTTTCCAAAAACAAAGCTGACGCTTTATTTTGGCTCAGTTGATTCATTCTGCATCTTTTTTACAAAAAAACGAAAGTTTTTACAGCCACTTGTTATTGTTTATTTTTTCCCACGCCTTTGGGAATGTGCTTTAAAGCTTTGAAATCAAAGAAGCTTTTCAAGCTCCTGCTTGATTGCGAGAATGAACTCCTCTGTGGTCAGGGCTGTTGCTTCTGAGCCTTCCCAAAGTCCGACGAGGTCCTTTGTCATTTTTCCGCTTTCAATGGTGTTGATGCAAGCCTTTTCAAGCTTTTGTGCAAAATCAGTCAGCTCCTTATTTCCGTCAAGCTCGCCTCTCTTGCCCAAAGCACCCGTCCATGCAAAAATTGTTGCAATCGGGTTTGTCGAGGTCTGTTCACCGTCAAGATAACGATAATAATGCCTTGTTACAGTGCCGTGTGCAGCTTCATATTCATAATTTCCGTCGGGTGAAACAAGAACGCTTGTCATCATTGCAAGAGAACCGAACGCTGTTGAAATCATGTCGCTCATAACATCACCGTCATAGTTCTTGCAAGCCCAGATATAACCGCCCTTTGAGCGAATAACTCTTGCAACGGCATCGTCGATAAGCGTATAAAAATACTCGATACCTGCCTTATCGAACTTTTCCTTATAGCATCTGTTGAAGATATCCTCAAAAATGAGCTTAAAGGTCTGGTCATACTTTTTGGAGATTGTATCCTTTGAGGAGAACCAAAGATCCTGCTTTGTATCAAGAGCATATTGGAAGCAAGAATGTGCAAAGGATTCAATTGAGCTGTCCTTGTTGTACATACCCTGAACAACACCGCCACACTCAAAATCATAAATTGTTGCTCTTTCCTCTTCGCCGTCCTCACTTGTGAAAACAAGCTCTGCCTTACCGGGCTTCGTTGTTCTGAACTCCGTTGCCTTATAAACATCACCGTATGCGTGACGGGCGATTGTTATCGGCTTTTCCCAGGTTCTTACAGTCGGCTTGATACCGCTGACAAGAATCGGAGTTCTGAAAACAGTTCCGTCAAGAATTGCACGGATTGTGCCGTTAGGACTTTTCCACATTTCCTTGAGCTTATATTCTTCAACACGCTGTGCATTCGGAGTGATGGTTGCACACTTGACACCGATGCGGTATTTTTTGATTGCCTCGCCTGCGTCAATGCTCACCTGATCGTCTGTCTCGTCACGGTGAGGCAAGCCCAAATCATAATATTCGGTGTTCAGCTCAACATAGGGTGAAAGCAATTCATCTTTAATCATCTTCCATATAATTCTTGTCATTTCGTCGCCGTCCATTTCGACGATCTTGTTCATTTTGATTTTTTCCATTTCGGCTTTGCTCCTTTTTAACATTCTCGTTTTATTACCACATAATTTTAACAAAGTAAAGCAATAAGGTCAATACTTTTTCTCTATTTTATTGATAACAGCTGATAAATAAAAAGCAAACTTAACTTAAATGCACTCTTAAAATTAAAGCCTTAACGGAGAATCTGCAGCTCTTGACATAATTGTCAATGTTTAGTAAAATGAAAGGTATAAAATTAAAAGGAGGAAGAGAAGATATGAAATATATTTGGGAAAATCCCGAAATTATCAAGGAAAACAAAGAAGACGGTCATGTGCTTGCTCTTTGCTATGATAAAGCGGAAAATGCAGCAGACAGAGTCAAGTCGCCTTACAAGCTTTCCCTTAACGGAAAGTGGAAATTCTTTTGGTACAAGGGCGTAGGCGAGCTTCCGGCAAAATACAGAAAGCTCGATTTTGATGACAGCAGCTGGGAGGATATCAACATTCCGGGAGTCTGGCAGTTTCAGAAGGACTATTCAAAGCCTTGGTATTATGCAAACTCTTTCCCGAATTGCATAGGCACAGAAAAAAGCAAGATTCCCTCAATCGACATCAGCGGTCAAGAGATTGCAATGCACAGAACCTCATTTGTCCTTCCCGAAAATTGGAGTGGAAGAGAAATTTTCCTTCATTTCGGTGCAGTCAAGGCAGGTCTCAGCCTTTATGTCAACGGCAAGTATGTCGGCTACTCACAAGGCTCAAACACACCGCATGAGTTCAATGTGACCGATTTTGTTCAAGCCGGTGTCAATGTGATTGCCGCCGAGGTTTACAGATATACCGACGGAACATATCTTGAGGATCAGGACATGTGGTTCCTTTCCGGTATTTACCGTGAGGTTTATCTTTACAGTGAGCCTAAGGTTTGTATTCGCGACTTCTTTGCAAGAACTGCTCTTGTGAATGACTATACAGACGCCGACCTTGATGTCGATGTTTTCGTTAAAAATTACACCGATGAAGAAAAAACCGCAACGGTAACTGCCTCACTTCTCATGCCGGAGCAGGCTCTTGTTCTCGGTCAGAACGAGGTTAAGCTCAACGGCACTGATGCAAAGCTTTCTTTCAGACAACGCATTGAAAAGCCTGAGCTTTGGTCGAGTGAAAACCCCAGACTTTACACACTTTTGCTTGAAATTTCCTGCGACGGTCAGGTAACCTACAAGGCAATAAGAATCGGCTTCAAGCAGATCGAAATCAAGGGCGAAAAAATCCTTGTCAACGGAAAGCCGCTTCTTATCAGAGGTGTCAACCGTCACGATTACGATCCCGATAACGGCTGGGCAGTCCCCGACGAGAGATACATTCAGGATCTCAACATCATGAAGCGTAACAACATCAACTCCATACGCACAAGCCATTATCCGAATGATCCGCGTTTTTATGACCTTTGCGACGAATACGGATTTTATGTCATGGACGAGTGCGACCTTGAAACACACGGTGTCAGAAGAAAGAATGTTCCCGGTGATAATCCGATGTGGACTAAGGCAGTCGTTGACCGCATGGAAAGAATGGTTTTGCGTGACAGAAACCACGCTTGCGTTTTCATGTGGAGCTTAGGCAATGAGGCAGGAGACGGCAGCAACTTCCTGAGAATGAAAGAGGCTGCTCTCAAGCTTGATAACACCCGTCAGTTCCATTATGAAGGTGACTTTGACTTCACAAAGAGTGATGTTATC
>CAZBFI010000056.1:0-10621 GCA_964491165.1 uncultured Faecalibacterium sp. | reverse complement strand
TGACGCAGAAGAAGGACTTGTCAACATCATCTTTGTCGTTGACGGAGTCACCGTAGCAGATGTTAAGATTCAGCCCGGTGATACTCTTGCTCCCGTTACACCCGATAATCCGGAAAAGCAGGACACCGAAACAATCCGCTACACCTTCAAGGGCTGGAGATCAAGTCAGGACGGCAATCTTTATTACAAGTCAACAATTCCCAATCCCGATGGTTCTGTCGCTCAGATTACTTACACCGCAGAATTCACCGAGGAGGACATTTCTGAGTATCAGTCACTTTGGAATTTGATCGAATCAATCTTTGAAAGAATCAACCTCATTTTTGAATACTTTGCAAAAATCTTCGGTTGGTAATAAAGAGCAAAAAAATTACATACCGATAAAACAATAATCAAGGGATTCTTTGGCACACAAAAGCTGAAGAATCCTTTTTTTAACATCAGAAATATTTAAGCTTCACTTTCTCGCCTTTCAACCGTCTTAAAATTATCAGTGAAGCTCAGTTTTTGTTTTCAAAAAGTATAACATAAAAAAGGAGAAGCCGATGAAAAATATATACATTCATCAAGCATTAAGCAAGCTGTTGACCGACGCATTTACGGGCTTTTTCGGTGCTTACTCGCTTATTCACAAGGTAAAGGAAGTCCCCCGAAGGCTACCCGAAAATTTTCAGCCGATTCTTCGCTTTGCTCTGTGCAGTGATCTTCATTTATCTGACGATAAAAAAGGAATGGCAAATGCCGAAAAATTCAAAAATGCAATTGTGACAGCTTATGAATTTTCCGAAAAAAGCGTTGAGCATAACACCTTGGATGCCCTCATCGTCGCAGGTGATATAACCGAAAGCGGTAAGGCACGGGAATTTGAAATTTACTCCGAGATAATAAATTCCCACATCAAAACGGAAACTCAGGCTTTGACTTGCATGGGCAATCATGATTATATCGAATGCCGTGACATGAATAAGCCGCAAAAAGCCGTGGAGCTTTTTGAAAAACATGTCAACGGAAAAGCAGACACCCATAAGAAAATTGCAGGTTATCATTTCATCGGACTTTCCTATGACAGTAACGGCAAGGAGCATTTTTTTGAAAAGCTCGGTTGGCTCACCGAACAGCTTGACGCAGCAGTATCGGACACGGGCAACAAGCCGATTTTCGTTTTTCAGCATCCTCATCCGGCTCTCACCGTTTACGGAAGCATAAACTGGGGAAACCGTGAGCTTAAAAGAATACTGAAAAAATATCCGCAGGTCGTTGACTTTTCCGGCCATTCGCACTATGCGGCAAACGATCCCCGTTCAATTCATCAAGGCTCTTTCACTGCCGTCGGCTGCGGTGCGGTAACCGGCTCCATGGGAAACCTCGGTTATATATCCGGTGATGAATACGGTGACGGCGAAAGCGGAGCTTTCTGGCTTTGCGAGGCTGACAAAAACGGCAATGTCCGTCTGAGGCTTTATGACATCGTAAGTGACTGCTTTTTCAGCGACATTGATTATTATCTGACAGACCTTTGCGACAAAAGCAAGCGTGCTTACACATGGAGGTGCATGAAGGACTTTGACACTGCCCCTGTTTTTCCAAATTTTTCGCTTATCAGCGTCAGCGAAAACACGAACGGGAATATCAGCCTTGAATTTCCCGAAGCTTGCGGATATTACCGTGCGGAAAATTACAAGCTCGCCCTCATAAGCTCACGGAGAAATAAGCTTTATAAAACCGTGCTTTCCGATTATATTCGTGCAACTGATTTTGAAAAGACTGTCAGCTTGGGAAAGCTCAAAAAAGGACTGTACACCGTTAAAATAACAGCGTTCAGTCCTTATGCAAAGAAAGGCGAAACCATAAAGCATCGCTTCAGAGTTTAACAATTCACTTTATCCGTCAATGCCGACATTCTCGCAGTTCACCTGATGCTCCTCATAGGTTTCGGCATAATAATAATTCCAGTCTTCATCAGTGACAAAGAAAAAATAATTCGTTTTTGCAGGATATAGTGCCGCTTCAATCGCATGAATACCGGGATTGCATATCGGCCCTATGGGAAGTCCGTCACATTTATAGGTGTTATAATATTCACTCACCTTGTCAACATCTCTGTTAATATAAGGTGAGGACTTGACGCAGTCGTTTATATAGTTAATCGTGACATCGCACTGCAGCCTTCCGTAATCGTCACTTTCAAGGCGATTGTGAAGCACCGATGAAACATTCGCCATGTGCTGATGCTCACTTGCCTCCTCTTGAATAATCGAGGCAATAGTCAGAATTTCATCAATAGTGTAGCCGGTAGCCTGTGCCTGTGCCTTATAAGCCTGTGTCAGCTTTTGCTCGGTATTGTCAAGAAAACGGGTCAGTGCCGCCACTGCTCCCTCATTTGTATAAAACTCGTAAGTGTCCGGAAAAATATAACCTTCAAGAATAAACGGACGATGCTTATAATTTTTGATGTTTTTAATAAAGCTGTAATCAAGGCTCTTCAAATAAGACACATCATTGGAAAGCTCGATAAATTCAGTCGCATCGCAAACCTGCTCCTGCATTAAAAGCTCTGCAACCTGAACGAGAGTGTAGCCCTCGGGAAAGGTCACCGTCACCGTCAAGGGTAAGCTTGACTGCGGTGAAGTGGTTGTTGTTTCATCTTCTTTTTTTCCGCATGAAGCAAAAGAAACAAGACATACTATTATAAGCAACAGAGGTAAAAGCTTCTTCATTTTTTTCACTTCCTTTATTTTTCTGTTCTCATAATATCATAAAAACACTAAAAACCCAATACTTTGGTTTGTTTTTTATAAAATTTGTAAGAAATTAAACAATATATACACCAAAAGCAAGTCTAATTTCAAAAAAGACTTGAAAATTTTACTGTTTTAGTATAAAATGTTGAAGTACAAATAATCTTTATTATTCGGAGGAATATAAAATGGTATCAGCAGGCGATTTCAGAAACGGCGTTACATTCGAAATGGATGGAAACGTTCTTCAGATTATCGAATTTCAGCATGTTAAGCCCGGTAAGGGTGCTGCCTTTGTTCGTGCAAAGGTAAAGAATGTTATCACAGGCTCGGTTATTGAAAGAACTTTCAACCCCAGTGAAAAGTTCCCCACAGCTTTTGTTGAAAGAAAGGAAATGGAATATTCTTACAACGACGGCGATCTTTACTACTTCATGGATCCCGAAAGCTATGAGCTTATCCCCATCAACGAGAGCGAGCTTTCCGATAACTTCAAGTTCGTCAAGGAAAACATGGTTTGCCGTATCCTTTCCTACAAGGGCAAGGTATTCGGTGTTGAGCCTCCCAACTTTGTTGACCTCATGGTTACAAAGACAGATCCCGGCTTCAAGGGTGACACTGCAACAAACACAACAAAACCCGCAACTCTCGAAACAGGTGCAGAGGTTAAGGTTCCCCTTTTCATCGACGAGGGCGAAATGATCCAGATCGACACAAGAACAGGTGAATATCTCGGCCGTGCAAAGGGCGAATAATCAATTTTTTCAGGAAAGGAATTAACTATTATGTCAGTTTCAGAAAAAGTAGCATATTTAAGAGGCCTTATGGAAGGTCTTGACATCGACGAAGAAAAGAAAGAGGGTAAGATGTTCGCAGCAATCATCGACGCACTCGATGAGATCGCATCTGACCTTAGTGACATTGATGAGGACCTTGAGGATCTCGAGGATTATGTTGAAGAGCTTGACGAGGATCTCGGAGATGTTGAAGAATTTGTTTACGAATGCTTTGACGATGATTGCGACTGCGATTGTCTCGACGACGACTGTGACTGCTGCTGCGACGACGACTGCGTTGAGGTTGTTTGCCCCGCTTGCGAGGAATCGGTTTGCATCGGTTTAGATGAAATTGATGAGTCGGGCGAAGTTGAATGCCCCTGCTGCGGAGCAGTTCTCGAGTTTGAGATTGAAGAGGACGACGAAGCAGAAACAGAAGAATAAGACTGCAAAAGATTCTTTAAGTGTGAAAGCTTAAAGAATCTTTTTTGTTGAAGTAATAGGCAGCAGTTGAGGGAATAAGTAATAAGTAATAGGTAACAGGGAAGAAGTATGGTAGGGCAGAAAACTGCGTTTTTTGCCCTACCGCACTTATTATTCCTTACATATCACTTATTACCTCGGCTCCCGCCTGTTGTATTTTTGTTCATATTTCATACCTTTGTTTCGCATTTTCCCGATAAACAAAGTCAAAATGCCGAATTTATTATTTCTTCGTCATTTTCGATTTTTGTTCTTGACTTATTGTTGTTTTATTGGTATAATTCGTAATTGTCGCAGTGTAAATTGCGATAGTTTTTCCTTGCTCTAAAAAAACTTTAGGGCCAGAGACCATAAGGAGGTAAAAAAACATGAACAAGTATGAGACAATGTTCGTATTCTCAGTTGCAAAGGGTGAAGAAGCTGTAACTGCTTTAAGTGAAAAGTTTCAGGCTCTCATCAGCGCTAACGGAACCCTTGTTTCCGCAGAGCCTTTCGGCGGCATGAACGGTGTTCGTAACCTTGCTTACGAAATCGACGATGAAACACAGGGCGCTTATGTTCTTATGAACTATGAAGCTGCTGCTTCACTTCCGGCTGAGCTTGAGCGTATCGCAGGCATCACTGACGGCGTTCTTCGCGTTCTCACCATCAGAAAGTAAGGAGGAGCGAAAATGCTTAACTGCGTAACACTTATGGGTCGCCTCGTTGCAGACCCCGAGCTTCGCACCACCACAAACGGAAAATCCGTCGCAACCTTCCGCATTGCCGTTGACCGTTCCTTTGTCAGACAAGGTGAACAGAGACAAGCGGACTTTATCACAATCGTCGCATGGGAAAACACTGCAAATTTTGTTTGCAGATATTTCCAAAAAGGCTCAATGATTGCCATTCAGGGTCGTATTCAAACAAGAAATTACGAGGATAACAATGGCAATAAGAGAACAGCTTTCGAGGTTCTCGCAAGTGAAGTGAGCTTCTGCGGTTCAAAGGCTGAAACGGGAACATCGGTTACACCTGCCGCAAATGTGGCTCCTGCCGTTCCCCCGTCATATCAGACTGCTTCCGCAAACGATTTTGAAGAAATTACAGACGACGAAGATTTACCTTTCTAAAAAATATCAACAGGAGGAATACGTATCATGGCATATGAAAAAGGTTCCAACCGTCCTAACAGAAAATCACGCAAAAAGGTTTGCGCTTTCTGTGTAGATAAGGTTGAAGAAATCGACTACAAGGATGTTCAAAAGCTCCGTAAGTTCACATCTGACAGAGCAAAGATCCTTCCCCGCAGAGTAACAGGTACTTGTGCTCGTCATCAGCGTGAGCTTACAACTGCAATCAAGCGTGCTCGTCAGGTTGCACTCATGGCATACACAAGCGATTGATAAACTCTCTCAACAAAAAAAGAGAACCGTAAAAAGTGCAGATCCTAACTAACCCTCACCCTCGGAATATCGGTTATTCCATCGTGTAGCTAAAAAATAAAGTTAATCTGCCTTTTTTTCATGACTCTAAAAAAAGAGGCTGTAAAAAACAAGTTTTTTACAGCCTCTTTTAACCAAATAATCGTTTAAAATGAAAGATATAAAAAATTGAGGAGCAGCACAATGCGTTCAAGAATAGTTTCAATTTTTCTTTGTGTGTTACTTTTCTTTTCTTCGATATATCTTGTCGGTGTTGTCGAAAGTGAAAATGCTTCCGGCAGTGAAGCCACAACTGTCAAGCCCTCAGCACCCGTTGAAACCGTCATTTGCTCTTTTAAGGACATTTCATACGGAAGTGATGAAAATCAGACCCTTGACCTGTCTTTACCGATTGATAACCGTGAGCAAACAGGCTTGATTCTTTACATTCACGGAGGAGGCTGGGTCGGTGGCGACAAGTCAAAGATTGTCAACGACTTTGGCACTCAGCTTGCCAACAAGAATTATGCAACGGCATCAATCAATTACCGTTTGGCAGAGCTTGACAAAACCGATATATATGATATCATCGACGACATAACAGCTGCGTTATCTCGTATCAAAGAGATTGCGGCAGGATATTCCGTGAACATCAACAAGGTGATTCTCAACGGTTATTCCGCCGGCGGACATCTCTCCTTACTTTACGCTTACAGATACAAGCAAGTTTCACCGATCGAAATCGTCGGTGTTTTTGCAAGCTCTCCCGCTTGTGATCTTTCCATTGATGAGTTTTACAAAAACAATCCCCTCGGAGATGAAAAATATATGTGCGAGCTTATGTCTAAGGCTTGCGGATTGAAATTCACCAAAGAGACAAGGATCGCCCACAAGAAGCTTCTCCAAGAGCTTTCACCGACAGACTATGTCACCTCCGACTGTGTTCCGACAGTGATTTCTCACGGCAAAAAGGATAAGGTCGCACCGTTTAAGGGCAGTGAAAATTTGAGTGAGCTGTTAGTGGAAAGCTCTGTTGCACATGACTTCATTGTTTTTGAAAAATCGGGACATCAGCTGAATAAAGATGAGTCAACAAAGCAATACGCAAAAAGCGTTTTGCAAAGCTATATCAACTCTTTATTTCAATTAAATATTAGCTAAAAGCCGTTTGTTACATTTTTTGTAATAAGCGGTTTTTTTGTTTTTTTAAGCTGACGATAAAGGTCAAGCACAATTCGATTAAGCTTTCCGCAGGCTTATCTTATCAGGTAAAAATCAGCAAGAGTGTTCCACGTGAGCTTATCGACCCTCCCGTTTTCCTCAACAAAAATCACCGACTGCCATCTTTTAACCTCCCGTTCGGTGTCTCTGTCAAAAATCGCATTTCTTTCGAGTGCGTTAAAATTTCCATAGCTTTGTGCGACAAAATTAAGCATGGTTTTAAGAACCTCGACAAACCTGTTTTCGTCACCGTAGCTAAGAGGGAGATCCTCATTTCCGATTGCCGTCACCTGAACCGGCTCACTGAATTGAAAGCTTACTCTTTCATTTTCCTTGACAAGCGCCGAAAAGGTTGCGTAATCAACCGTACCCGTCACCTTTAAGCCTACACTTTCTTGAAATTTTTTCACCTGCTGTCGTGTCTCCTCGGAAAAAATCCCGTCTGGGATAATTGCAGGAGCATCGCTTTGTGACTTTGCAATGTTACGAAGATACTGCTGAATTTCAAAAATAACTTTCTCTTTTTCTGTCACACTCACACCCCATTAAGAAATTTCATATCCCGGATACTGACCCTCAAGCCTTTGCTGACCTTCCCTTAAGACACGGTAAACCTCGGCAATCGTGTTCCATGTCGCCTCATTCACCTGACCGGTCTGTGGCAAGGAAAAAATTCGCTGAAACTGTCTGACTGCATTTTGCGTGCGTGTGTCAAAAACGGCTGTTAACGGCAGGCTCATCAAGTCATAAAAATATCCGGAAATATAATTAAGATAGGTTTTGAAAACAAGCACGGAATTGCCAACATCTCCACGCCTTAGGGTCACACCGGGAAAAGCCTGCGTGCTGACGCTTTCAATCAACTGCTGAGCCTCAAGATAATCCACTGTCCCCTTATACGCACCGTAGATATTATCCCATGTCACCCTGTCAACGCTCCCCGTCTGCTCAAGTCCGGCAAAGCGCTGAAAGCTTAGGACTGAGCTTCTCGTTCCCTGCCCGTAAACGCCGTCGATATCCGGCTGAGAAACGGCTGAGTTGAAAAAAGCGAGTATTGCAAGAAAATACTGCAAGGTTACGACCTGACCGCCACTGTCACCGACGCTCAAGTCACCTTGAAACTGCCTTGGCAAATTTTCATAGCCGACTCCCTCGCTCGTCAGCTCTGCAAGCCGTGTGACCGCAGAATAAATATAAACGATTCTGTACCATGTAGCTTTGCCGACAACACCGTCAACGGTCAGATTAAATATCCTTTGAAATGCTCTTACAGCGTTTTCCGTGTTCTCATCAAACAAGCCGTTGACGACACTGATTTTCGGAATTGACGGATAGTTTGCGGAAATTCTGTTCAGATAAAGCTGAATCCTTCTGACATTTTCGTCAAGACTGCCACGGGAAAGCGGTGTTTCGGGATAAGACGGCAAATTATCCTGAAGCGGAGCATTTACGACAAGCTCGATGTCATTGCCGTAATAATACTGTAAAATCTCAAACGCAGACTGTCCCTGCTGTGCAAGAGGTACTGTCCCCCACTGTGAAAGTCCGTCGCAGGTCACTGTTGTTCCGTTACAATACTGTGCAAAAAAGGGGTTCACCGTTTCCTGCTTACGAATGTAATCATTGAAAAGCTCATCGACGATACGGCTAATGTTTTCGTAAATATTTCTTCCGCGAATGAATTTCTGATCATAATTTGTGTCATTGGTTATGTCAAAATCATAGCCCATTGAACGATACCATTCGGTATAAATACGGTTAAGTGCAAAGGACACCTGAGCCAAAACATTTGCACGGATAGATTCCTCCGGCCATGTTGAATATATTTCCGATGAAGCCACATTTTTAATGTAATCGGAAAAGGACACCGTGACATTTTCCGCATTTGACCGTGGTGAACCGAGATGCACCTTGATGCTTGTGGGAATAATCGGAGTTGCCATATCAGCTCAGCCTTTCTTCTTCCGGCACAAGAAGCACATCAAGCACAATTTCACTTGTGCCGACAGCACTGACAAGCAAGCCCTTTTGAGCCAAAAATCCGCTTGCAAAAACATCGGCTGAATAAGCGATGGACTGAAAATCATTATCCGACTCAAGTGAGTTTTCCTTTTCAAAGGCAGGCAAGCTCACCCTTTTTGTTTCACCGTTGCTGTCTGTTTCCAAAAAGGCATAGATGTCGTCGCCACGATAGACCACGACCCTTGCACCGCTTACCGGATAAGCTTCCTCACCGGTGAAAACTCTGGCGAAGAAGCTTGCCGACGATGTCACCTCACTTTGCAAGGGCTCTTGAGTTGCCTCCTTGACCGACGGCTGAGTGTTCACAATTTCCTGTTGTTGTTCAGACTCAGCTTCTTCCGTTTGTTTTTTGTCATTTTTCAGCTCTTGGACGGCTTTTTCCTCATCGGTCGAGTCATTTGTCGAATGCTGCAAAACGGCTTCAAAATCGGTTTCAGAGACAGATTCGGTTATACCCTGCACATCTGCCGGTGCTTCACCGGAATAAGTCTGTCCCATCTTCAAGAGTATTTCGCTGTATTTTTTGATGATTTGGTCAAGATTATCATAATCCAAAATAATACCTCCTTAGCTATCATAATACAATTCTATTATTTAAAGCCTCGGATTATTTCAAAAAACGGCAAAAAATAGTGTGAACACCTGCGTGTAACAGTCCTCACGCCCTCATCTTCGCACATTCAAAACCGATAACTTCCCCTTTACTCCCCATCGTGCAACCGCACGATGATAAAATCAAAAGGCAGAAAAGCGACGCTTTTCTGCCTTATCTTACTTATTCACTATTACCTATTACTTCTTACTTCGGCTACTTACACATTGCCTATTGCTTCAACATGCTTGCTCTTTTTCTTTAACACCTGAATCAAAACAACAACGCCGACAAGTGCAATTCCAATCGCATCTGTTACAATGCCCGGATAAATCAGCAAAAGTCCACCGGCTACACTAAGCACTCGTTCATACCATGACATTGTGCCGATGAAATAGCCCTCAAGTGCTGCCGACACTCCGAATATACCGATGAATGAGGTGACGCAAATCAGCACTACCTCCCAAGCGTTCGTGTCGATGAAAAGCATTGCGGGATTAAGCGCAAAGACATAAGGTACAATGAAAGCTCCGATTGCAAGCTTTGTTGAGGTGAAAGCTGTTTTCATCGGGTTTGCCTGAGCAATCGCAGCACCGGCATAGGCTGCAAGAGCAACCGGTGGTGTAAGGTCGGCAACAATACCGAAATAGAAAACAAAGAAGTGTGCTGCTATCATCGGAACACCCATCTTTACAAGAATCGGTGCGCAGGTTGCAGCCATGATGCAATAATTTGCCGTGGTCGGCACACCCATGCCCAAAACGATACAGCAGAGCATCGTAAGGAAAAGTGCAATTATAACATGATTGCCTGCAAGAGCAACAATGCCGTTGAATAAAGTGTAAGCAAGTCCCGTTACACCGATAAGTCCGGCGATAATGCCTGCAACACCGCAAGCAGCCGCAACAGTAATCATACCCTGACCACCTGCTGCAAGAGCCTCAAAAAAGCGCTTCGGTGTGATGCGATGCTCCTTGTTGAACAGGCTGACAACGATTGCCGCAACAATTGCAATGGCAGCGGCATAAGCGATTGAACGCTTGCTTGTTCCGACAAGATAAATCAAAAGAAGCAACGGCAAAAGCAGATAGCTCTGCTTGAGAAGAGGCTTGATTGCAGGAAGCTCATCACGGGTGAGTCCCTTAAAGCCCTCTTTCTTTGCTTCAAGATGAACGGCAATGAATACGCCCGCAAAATACAAAACAGCAGGAAGAATTGCCTTGACAACAATGTTTGAATAAGGTACACCGACTGTTTCAGCCATAAGGAAGGCAGCTGCACCCATGATGGGGGGCATGATCTGTCCGCCTGTTGATGCCGCAGCCTCAGCCGCAGCCGCAAATTCCGGCTTATAGCCTGTCTTTTTCATCAGCGGAATTGTAACAG
>CAZBFI010000055.1:0-10819 GCA_964491165.1 uncultured Faecalibacterium sp. | reverse complement strand
GTGCATACCGGGCTTGTCCATTTGCACTTTTATGCGTGGGTATATCAAAAAATATATACCGACACTGATTTTTTATATATTTTACAAAACATTTTCCAATAAAAAGTTTGATTTTTAGATTGTATTTTACTGAAAAAAATGTTATCATATGTCGAATGACTATGTTGGCATTTTATGACCCGAAATGCAAGAGAAAAACGGAGAACGACATTTGAGGATGTTGCCAAAAAGAGTCTAATAAAAATGAAAGGATCATAGATGTATGAAGTACAGTTATTATCCGGGTTGTACATTAAGAACAAAGGCAAAGAAGCTGGACGATTACGCAAGAGCTTCGGCAAAAGCTTTGGGCTTTGAGCTTGAGGAGCTTGCGGATTGGCAGTGCTGTGGTGGAGTTTATCCGCTTTCAAGTGATGAAATCGGCTCTAAGCTTTCCTCTGTGCGTGCTTTAAATGAAGCAAAAGTCAAGGGACAAGACCTTGTTACACTTTGTTCAGCCTGCCATCATGTTATCAAAAGAGTTAATGATGACATGAAAAATGTTGATGACATCAGAACCAGAGCAAACAATTATCTCAAGCTCGACGAGCCTTATCTCGGTGAGACACAAGTTCTTCATTTCCTTGAAGTTCTTCGTGATAAGGTTGGATTCGATGAAATCAAAAAGAAAGTGGTAAACCCGCTGACAGGAAGAAAAATCGGTGCTTATTACGGCTGTCTGCTTTTAAGACCGAGCAACATTCTTGCTTTTGACAATCCCGAAAATCCGAAAATTATTGAAGACCTCATTCGCGCTCTCGGTGCTGAACCGGTAGTTTATCCTTACCGTAACGAATGCTGCGGCGGTTACATTTCTCTGAAAGATAATGAGCTTTCAAAGAAAATGTGCAACACCGTAATGGACAGTGCAAAGGGCTTCGAGGCAGAAATGCTGGTTACGGCTTGCCCGCTTTGTCAGTATAATCTGACGAAAAACACCGTTGACGGTGTTCCCGTTGTTTACTTTACGCAAATCCTTGCCGAAGCTCTCGGCGTTAAAGAGGAGGTTGACTCATAAGTGGATTCTTCAAACAAAAAACAGTCTGAAATGGTCAAGGAGATCAGCGGCACTAATCCTCTCAAATGTATGAAGTGCGGAAAATGCTCGGCCTCCTGTCCGGCATACGAAAAAATGGATATCAAGCCTCATCAGTTTGTGTCCTATGTTATAAATGAAGATGTTGAGTCTCTTGCAAAATGCGAGTCACTCTGGGTTTGTCTTTCATGCTTTGCTTGTGTTGAGCGTTGCCCGAGAGATGTTAAGCCCGGAAAAATTGTTGATGCCGCAAGACAGATTGTTGTCAGACAAAAGGGTGGCAGCTATCTTGTTCCGGATGAAATTCCCGCACTTGTTGATCAGGAGCTTCCTCAACAGCTTCTTGTGAGTGCTTTCAGAAAATTCAGGAGGTAATGCTATGCACGGTATAGGAGTATTTGTCTGCCATTGCGGCAGTAACATCGCAGCAACCGTTGATGTTAAAAAGGTTGTTGAAATGGCAAGGCTTGAACCGGGCGTTGTTCATGCCGAAGATTATCAATATATGTGTTCCGAAGCAGGTCAGGAAAAAATCGCAACTGCTATCAAGGAAAAGAATCTTAAAGGCATCGTTGTTTGTTCCTGCTCACCGAGAATGCATGAAGCAACCTTCCGTAAGTGTGCCGAAAAAGCCGGCATCAATCCTTACATGGTTGAAATTGCAAACATTCGTGAGCAATGCTCATGGATTCATAAAAATATCGAGGAGGGTACCGAAAAGGCTGTTATCCTTACAAGAGCAGCAATTGCAAAGGTAAGCCTTAACACCTCTCTTCTTCCCGGCGAAAGCAAGGTTACAAAAAGAGCTCTTGTTATCGGCGGCGGTATTGCAGGTATCCAGACTGCACTCGATATAGCCGATGCCGGTTATGAGGTTGACATTGTTGAAAAGACCCCGTCAATCGGCGGAAAGATGGCACAGCTTGACAAAACCTTCCCGACTCTCGACTGCTCCGCTTGTATCCTCACACCTAAGATGGTTGATGCGGCAGCACATGAGAAAATCAATCTTTACACTTACAGTGAGGTTGAAAAGGTTTCGGGCTTTGTCGGTGACTTTAAGGTCGATATCAGAAAAAAGGCAAGATATGTTGACATGGATAAATGCACAGGCTGTGGCGTTTGCATGGAAAAATGTCCGAGCAAAAAGGCTTTGAGTGAGTTTAACAGCGGACTTAATAACCGTCCTGCAATTTACACACCCTTTGCTCAGGCTATTCCCAATGTCCCCGTAATTGATCCCACACAGTGCGTTAAGCTCAAGACAGGAAAATGCGGTGTCTGCTCAAAGTTCTGTCAGGCAGGTGCGATTGATTACACTCAGCAGGATGAGATTGTCACACGCAAGTACGGTGCTATCGTTGTTGCAACAGGCTTTGAGGTTATTAAGCTTGATAATCTTGAAGAGTATTCTTACTCACAAAGCAAGGATATCATCACTTCACTTGAGCTTGAAAGAATTATGAATGCGGCAGGCCCGACAAAGGGACATCTTGAGCGTCTTTCCGACGGTAAAGCACCCAAGAATATCGTTTTCATTCAGTGTGTCGGTTCTCGTTGCGATGAGAGTAAGGGCAAGCCATACTGCTCAAAAATTTGCTGCATGTATACAGCAAAGCACGCTATGCTCATAAGAGATAAATATCCCGATGTAAATGTTACTGTTTTCTATATTGATGTCAGAACTCCGGGTAAAAACTTTGATGAATTTTACAGAAGAGCCGTTGAAGAATACGGCGTAAATTATGTCAAGGGTCAGGTCGGTAAGGTTGCAGTTGAGCCGGACGGCTCATTGCTTGTCCACGGTGTTGACCTGCTTGACGGCAAGCAGCTTAAAATTTCAGCGGATATGGTTGTTCTTGCAGCTGCAATTGAACCGAATCCCTCTGTAAGAAAGATTGCAACAATGCTCACAGCAAGCATTGACACAAACAATTTCCTCACGGAAGCTCATCCCAAGCTCCGTCCGGTTGAATCACCCACAGCAGGTGTTTTCCTTTCGGGTGTATGCCAAGGTCCTAAGGATATTCCGGAAACTGTTTCACAGGCAGGAGCTGCCGCAATCAAGGTTGTCGGACTTCTTGCCAAGGATAAGCTTCTGACCAATCCCTGCACTGCAAAGGCTGACGAGCTTCTTTGTAACGGATGCTCCGCTTGTGCAAATGTATGTCCTTACGGTGCGATTTCTTATGAGGATAAGCTTATCGTCGATCACGGCATCAGAAAGACTCACAGAATTGCAGTTGTCAACAGCGCTCTTTGTCAGGGCTGCGGTGCTTGTACGGTTGCCTGTCCGTCCGGTGTTATGGATCTTCAGGGCTTCTCAAACAGACAGATTATTGCGGAGGTGGATGCTATATGTCGATAAATGAGGAATTCAGACCTAAGATAGTTGCTTTTTGTTGCAACTGGTGTAGCTATGCCGGTGCAGACCTTGCCGGCAGCAGCAGATTGGCATATCCCGCCGATGTTAAAATTGTGCGTGTTCCCTGCTCATGCAGAGTAAACCCCATGTTTATTCTCAGAGCCTTTGAAAGGGGCGCAGATGGTGTTATTATCTGCGGTTGCCACCCCGGTGACTGTCATTACAGCACCGGAAACTACTATGCAAGAAGAAGAATGACACTTCTTTTCTCAATGCTTGACTATGTCGGTATTGAAAGAGGCAGAACCCGTGTTGAATGGGTCAGTGCCGCCGAGGGTGTTAAGTTCTCAAATACAATGAATGATTTTGTTGAAACAATCCGTTCAATGGGTAAAAATGTCAGATTGGGGGATTTGAGATGCAAGAATTGATTAGTCGTATTAAAGAGCTGATGGCTGACGGTACAGTACAGCGTGTACTCGGCTGGAAAAAGGGCGACCTCGCTTATAATCCGGAGCCGTATTATTTTAACAGCATTGACGAGCTTGATGAGTTTATATATGACGGCTTTTGCGGTGCAAACCTCAGTAAGTATATGATCAAAGGCTCAAACCTTGAGGGAAAAACACTTGTTCTTCTCAAGCCCTGTGACACTTATTCCTTCAATCAGCTTCTTAAAGAGCACAGAGTTCTGCGTGAAAAGGTTTATATTATCGGTGTTGGCTGTAAGGGTAAGCTCAGCTATGAAAAAATCAAGGAAAAGGGCATCAAGGGTATCAAAAATATCAGCGGTGCCGAAATTGACGGAGCTTGCACCGAGCTTAAAATCGATACTGTTTACGGTGAAAAGACACTCGCTTACAAGGATGTAATGCTTGAGCGTTGCCATGTTTGTAAGGGCAAGGAGCATAAGATTTACGACGAGCTTATGCTTGAAAGTGCAGACACCTGTGACGGCGACCGCTTCACCGATGTTGAAATTATCGAAAATCTCCCGCCGGAAGAAAAGTTTGAATTTTTCCGCAAGGAGCTTTCAAAGTGTATAAGATGTAATGCTTGCCGTAATGTTTGTCCGGCTTGTAGCTGTCGTAAGTGCGTGTTCGATTCAACAAAGTTTGACGCAGAGCAGAAGGCTAATGTTGATCCCTTTGAGGAAAGCATGTTCCATATTATCCGTGCTTTCCATGTCGCAGGCAGATGTACGGACTGCGGTGAGTGCAGCAGAGTTTGTCCGCAGGGCATTCCGCTTCATTTGTTCAACAGAAAGTTTATCAAGGATATCAATGAATATTACGGTGAGTTTATTGCCGGTGAGGATTCCGAAACAAAAGGTCCTCTCACAGATTTCACACTTGAAGACCTTGAACCTGATGAAAGGAGATAATGTATGAAAAGGATTGCAGTTAAGGAGCTTTCCGCATTACTCCGACTCATTGCGGAAACAGAGCAGTTGTATCTTCCCGCACAAAAAGGCGGTCAGACCAACTATGCAAGATATGAAGACGGAGTTGAATTCGACTTCACAACCCTCAAGACAGTAAAGAGCGCAAAGGAAATTTATTTCCCGCAAAGTGAGACTCTTTACACAGTGAAAAAAGAGGGAAAGAAAATCAGAATCAGTCAGCAGGAGCTTCAAAGTGAGAGCTTTGTTGCTTTCGGAGTCAGAGGCTGTGATGTTAAGGGCATTGAGGTTCTTGACAAGGTCTTTCTTTCAAATCCTGTTGACAGTTTCTATAAAGCAAGACGCGAGCATGGTACAATTGTTTCGCTTGCTTGCGGTGAGCCGGAGGAAAGCTGTTTTTGTACGGTTTTCGGTGTTGACCCGTCAAATCCCGTTGCCGATGTAACAGCATGGCTTATCGGTGAAAACCTTTATTGGAGAGCTAACAGTGAAAAGGGCGAGGCATTGACTGAAAAATGTGCTGCACTTTTGGCTGACTGTGACGAGGGAGAGGTTGAAGCCGAAAAGGCAAAGATCAAAAACATTCTTGCCGAGCTTCCCTATACAAATCTTTCACTTGAAGCATGGCATGGCGATGCAACAAAGGAAAAGTTTTCTTCTGAGCTTTGGCAGGAGCTTTATAAGCCCTGTCTCGGTTGCGGAACCTGCACCTTTGTTTGCCCGACCTGTCAGTGCTATGACTTAAAGGATTACGACACCGGAAACGGAATTCAGAAATATCGTTGCTGGGACTCATGTATGTATTCCGATTTCACAATGATGGCTCACGGTAACAACAGAACCAGTCAAATGCAGCGTTACCGTCAAAGATTTATGCACAAGCTTGTTTATTTCCCCGCAAACAATGACGGAATGTATTCCTGCGTCGGTTGCGGAAGATGTGTTGACAAGTGTCCTGCATCAACAAATATTGTTAAGGTTATTAAAGCCTTTGAAAAAAAGGAGGGTAAATAATGTCCGAATGTAGTTGCCATAAGAATTATACTCTTGACACTCTTGTGCCGATGGTCGGCGTTGTTACCGATATTCGCAAGGAAACCCCCGATGTTAAAACCTTCCGAGTTAATGCTCCCGACGGCGGTAAGCTTTTCGAGCATAAGCCGGGTCAGTGTGCAATGCTTTGCGTTCCCGGTGTCGGTGAGGCTATGTTCTCAATCACTTCATCACCGACAAACAAGGAGTATCAGGAATTTTCAATTAAAAAATGCGGTGTTCTTACCGATTATCTTCATGACCTTCAGGTTGGTGACGAAATCACCGTAAGAGGCCCTTACGGTAATAATTTCCCCGTTGACACTGAGCTTAAAGGAAAAAATCTTCTTTTCGTTGCCGGTGGTATCGGTCTTGCTCCGTTGAGAAGCGTTATCAATTATGTTCTTGATAACCGTGACGATTACGGCACAGTTGATATCCTTTACGGCTCCCGTTCGGCAGATGACCTTGTTCAGCTCAAGGAGATTCAGGAAGTCTGGATGAAGGCAAAGGACACAAATGTATATCTCACAATTGACAGACCTCAGGACGGTTGGGACGGACATGTCGGTTTTGTGCCGTCTTACCTTAAAGAGCTTGAGCTTTCAACGGATAAGACCGTGCTTGTTTGCGGCCCTCCGATTATGATTAAGTTTGTTCTTGCCGCTCTTACGGAAATGGGCTTTTCAAAAACTCAGGCATATACAACCCTTGAGCTTCGCATGAAGTGTGGCGTTGGTAAATGCGGAAGATGTAACATCGGCTCAAAATATGTCTGCAAGGACGGCCCTGTTTTCCGCTGTGACGAGGTTGACGAGCTTCCGGATGAGTATTAATTTGAGTTTAACGATATAAAGAAAGGACTTACAGAACATGAGCAACATGGTAAATGTTTATTTCTTCGGCAAAAAGTATGAAGTACCCGGAGATATGACTGTTATGACCGCTATGGAATATGCAGGCTACACTCTTTCAAGAGGTTGCGGATGCCGTCACGGCTTCTGCGGAGCTTGTGCAACAATTTACAGAATCAAGGGCGACAACACACTTAAAACATGCCTTGCTTGTCAAAAGCAGGTTGAAGACGGAATGTATGTTGCATCAATTCCCTTCTTCCCCACAGATAAAAGAAATTACGATATCAACGAAATCAAGCCGAATCAGCAGATTATGATGGAGCTTTATCCTGAAATTTATTCATGCATCGGCTGCAACGCCTGCACAAAGGCTTGCACACAGGATCTTAATGTTATGCAGTACATTGCATACGCTCAAAGAGGCGAGCTTGAAAAGTGCGCAGAGGAATCCTTTGACTGTGTTGCCTGCGGCTGCTGCAGTGTAAGATGCCCTGCTGAAATTTCTCATCCCATGGTCGGACTTCTTGCAAGAAGACTTGTCGGCAAGTATATCGCTCCCGAAACAGAGCATCTCAAAAACAGAGTTGATGAAATCAACAAGGGTAATTATGATGAGCTTATCGAGCAAATCATGCAAAAGCCCATCACTGAGATGAAAGAGCTTTATAACACAAGAGAAATCGAGAAATAAGGAGGGTATAAGATGTTTACTTCGGAAATGCTTGAATCCATCAAAAAGGTGGAGGCAACCAGAAAAGAAAGAATGGCAACAGAGCCCAGAAGAATGACGGCTGAAGAAAAGGATACCCTTCTCAAGGCTTATCATCCCGATTACAGAGCTGACGGATTTTCGGAAATCAAGGTCGGCCCCAATAAGGGTCAGAAAGCTCCCAAGGAGCTTACAGAGCTTCTTCATTCAAATTCAAGGCTTCTTAAGGATAAGGTTGATCTTTCAAAGGTCGATTATGAAACAGATGTGCTTGTTATCGGTGGTGGCGGAGCTGGTGCTTCGGCTGCGATTGAAGCAGATGAAGCCGGTGCAGATGTAATGATCGTCACAAAGCTTCGTATCGGTGACGCAAACACAATGATGGCCGAGGGCGGTATTCAGGCTGCCGACAAGGAGAACGATTCACCCGTTCAGCATTATCTTGACGCTTTCGGTGGCGGACACTTTGCTGCAAGACCCGAGCTTCTTCGTCGTCTTGTTATGGAAGCTCCCGATGCAATCAAGTGGCTCAATGAGCTTGGCGTTATGTTCGATAAGGACGAGGACGGCAGAATGGTTACAACACACGGCGGCGGAACTTCAAGAAAGAGAATGCACGCTTGTAAGGACTATTCCGGTGCAGAGATCATGCGTAACCTTCGTGACGAGGTTCTCAACAGAAAAATCCCCGTTATCGAGTTCACATCGGCAGTTGAGCTTATTAAGGATGACAAGGGACAGGTAGCAGGTGCTGTTCTTCTCAACATGGAAACAGGCGACTATCTTGTTGCAAAGGCAAAGACTGTTGTTATCGCAACAGGCGGTGCAGGCAGACTGCATTATCAGAACTTCCCCACATCAAACCATTACGGTGCAACAGCCGACGGTCTTATCCTCGGTTACAGAGCAGGTGCTTCCTTGCTTTATCAGGATACAATTCAGTATCACCCCACAGGTGTTGCTTACCCGTCACAGCTTTTCGGTGCACTCGTAACCGAAAAAGTCAGATCACTCGGTGCAATGCTTGTCAATGTTGACGGTGAAGCATTCATGCATCCTCTTGAGACCCGTGATGTTTCGGCAGCTTCAATTATTCGTGAATGCTCCGACAGAAATAAGGGCGTTCCCACACCTCAGGGCAAGGGCGTTTGGCTTGACACTCCGATGATTGAGATTATCGGCGGTGAGGGTACAATCGAAAAGAGAATCCCCGCAATGCTTCGTATGTATCTTAACTACGGCATCGACATGAGAAAAGAGCCGATTCTTGTTTATCCCACACTTCACTATCAGAACGGTGGTCTTGAAATCGGTGGTGAGGGCTTTACAAAGTCAATCGACAACCTTCTTGTTGCCGGTGAGGCAGTAGGCGGAATCCACGGCAGAAACAGACTTATGGGTAACTCACTTCTTGATATTATCGTATTCGGCAGAAATGCAGGTAAGGCTGCTGCAAAGAAAGCAAAGAGCATTGAAATCGGTGCGATGAATCTTGATCATGTTGAAGCTTATGCTAAAGAGCTTGAAGAAGCTGGACTTAATACCGGCAAGGTTTCTCCTCTTCTTCTTCCCAAATATGCAAGACACGAAAGATAAGGAGTGGATAAAATGCGTGAGATTAAAACAGAAGTAATCACAGATGTCATTGAAAAGCTTTGCATTGAAGCAAACTGTCACCTCCCCGGTGATGTCAAGTGTGCAATCAAAAATTGCCGTGCTTGTGAGGATGGCGACATTGCAAAGAGTATTCTTGACGATATCATTCAAAACTATGAAATTGCCGACAATGAGAATGTACCCATCTGTCAGGACACAGGTATGGCTTGCGTTTTCCTTGAGATCGGTCAGGATGTGCATATCGTCGGTGGTGATCTTACCGATGCAGTAAATGAAGGTGTACGCAGAGGCTATACCAACGGCTATCTTCGTAAATCCGTTGTTAAGGATCCCGTAAGAAGAGGTAACACAGGCGACAACACACCGGCTATGATTTACACTGAAATCGTGCCCGGAGATCAGATTAAAATCACAATCGGCCCTAAGGGCTTCGGCAGTGAAAACATGAGTCAGATCCGTATGTTTAAGCCGTCGGCAGGTCTTCAGGGAATCAAGGACTTCATCATTGAGGTTGTTGAAGCAGCAGGCCCGAACCCCTGTCCTCCGATCGTTGTCGGTGTCGGCATCGGCGGAACATTCGATAAAGCTGCTTTGCTTGCAAAGAAAGCTCTCATGAGACCCATTGATTCGGAAAATCCCGATCCTTTCTATGCTGACCTTGAAAAAGAAATGCTTGAAAAGATCAATGCACTTGGTATCGGACCGCAGGGCTTTGGCGGTATGACCACAGCAATCGGTCTTAATATCGAAACACTTCCCACACACATCGCAGGTATGCCTTGTGCAGTAAACATTAACTGTCATGTAACTCGTCACAAGTCGGAGGTAATATAAAATGGAAAAACACATCACTTTACCACTTACCGAGGAAGTCGCAAGAAGCCTTAAAGCAGGCGACAGAGTTTACCTCACAGGTATCATTTACACTTCAAGAGATGCAGGCCACAAGAGAATGTGTGAAGCACTCGCAGCAGGTCAGGAGCTTCCCTTTGACCCGACGGATGCAACAATTTATTATGTTGGCCCTACACCGGCAAAGCCCGGCGCAGTTATCGGTTCGGCAGGCCCGACAACCAGTGGCAGAATGGATGCTTATGCTCCCACAATGATGTCGGTCGGTGCAAGAGGCATGATCGGTAAGGGTGCAAGACTCCCCGAGGTTGTTGATGCAATGAAGAAATTCGGCGGTGTTTATTTCGGTGCAATCGGTGGCGCAGGCGCTCTTCTTGCAAAATGTATCAAGAGTGCAAAGCTTATCGCTTTTGAAGATCTCGGTGCAGAAGCACTCCGTGAGCTTTATGTTGAGGACATGCCCCTTATGGTTATCATTGACTCCGAGGGTAACAATCTTTACGACATCGGTAGAGAAAATTATCTCAACTCAAAGAAATAATAAGCTTTTAGCATTTTATTTTAATAACTCAAGCTTTCCCCGACGGCGTACCCTTTGTACGCTGTCGGGTGTTAAAAAGCTCAGCCTTATTATTTTTTTGCAAATTTTAAAGCCAACGCGAAAAAAATTAATGTTTAATTTGAATGCGAATATGCACTATAATTCCTTATTTTAAAAATGCGTTTTTTACAGTTAATTTTATCTTAAAGCAGAGCAAAAATAAGGCAAAAAAATCCTGAAATTAATAATATTTTTTTCAAAAAACACTTGACAATAAGGATTTGATTGTGTATAATAATCAGCGTTGCATAGGTATGCGGGTGTAGTTCAATGGTAGAATCCCAGCCTTCCAAGCTGGTCGTGTGGGTT
>CAZBFI010000054.1:0-11271 GCA_964491165.1 uncultured Faecalibacterium sp. | reverse complement strand
TTGTTTTGATATGCTGATTATAAGTCAAGTCGTATTAAAAGACGAATGTGCGGATATGAATATTTGACTCTGTTTGTGACTTGTTAAATGTTCCTATTTCACCCGTCGGCACATGGTGAGTATTCTTAAAAGGAATGCTCACTTTTTTTGTTTTATATCACAAAAAAGCAACGCATCCGAACCGCCTGAACAGCAGTTGTCGGGTGCGTTGTTATTACTGTTTTTGACTCCCCTTTTGCCTCAAAGCAATGTAAGAGATGCGTTGCAAAAAGCATTTTTCGCTTAATCAGGTACATACATTGGATAAGTTGTTCTATCTTTCTCTGTAATTTCCCTTAAAACTTTACACGGAACACCTACTGCAACAACATTGCTCGGTATTGATTTAGTAACAACACTTCCGGCACCTATAACCGTGTTGTCACCGATCTCGACACCGGCAAGTACCGTTGAGCCTGCTCCAATCCACACATTATTTCCAACGGTAATGGGCATTGCGATTTCAATGCCCGCTTTGCGCATTTCAGGATCAATTGCATGTTCTGCAGTTGTAAAGCAACATCTGGGGCCAATGAAAACATTATCACCGAAAGTAACCTTTGCACCGTCGGTAATTATCAAACCATGGTTAGAATAGAAGTAATCGCCTACCGTTATATTATAACCGTAATCACACCAAAACGGTGGAGTGATATATATTTCTTTGCCAATTGAACCCAACAGCTCTTGGAGTATCAATTTTTGAGCCTGTCTGTCATTCGGACATAATTGGTTATACTTAAAGCATTTTTCCTTACCATTGCGAATTTCTTCTTCATAAGCAGGATTATAACAGCCTTGAAAAAAACAATTTGTAGGCACTATCGGTTTTTTGCTCATATATATTCACCTCTAATATCTTTCACACACTTTGATGGCAAAAAATCACAAAGTAATGTCTAAAGATAATTACAAAATCATATCTTGAATTATAGCATATAAATTTGTAATTTTCAATCAGTAAAACGCATTATTGATGAGCTTACATTTTGTGATGCATTATACTTTCAAGTACCACTCATGCGTGCCTGTTTTTTCTCACTTTACCACGATACACATCCGTCTTCAATAAGAGAACCAGCGAAATTTTCATATTTAAAGACAGAAAAAAAGACACCTATCCGACTGATAAGTGTCTTTTTTTAGTTGCTACTGATATTTGAGTGATAAGCGCTGTCGCACAAGGTGACTATTCTTAAAACAAATACTCACCTTTTTTTGTAAGCTTTTGTTACACACGCCATTTATTATAGAACAAATTCAATAGTGAGCAACACCGCAACTGCAAACCTCATTTGTTCCGAAAAGCTTATAAAACACTCTGATCACCTTCCAAATGAACCCCATAAATCCCGACTTATGACAATTACAAGAGCAATTGTCACGAATGGAATCACCGCAAGCTATACAAACTCCATCTTGATAGTTATGACCAGTAGCTGGAATTTCTTTCACTTCGGAATAGTTGCATCTTGAGCATTCTACTATCTTCCGACCGTTTTCTGTACACTTTGGCTGTTCAATTACAGTAGTAGATTCCATGCTGTGACCAAGTTTTGCTGTTTCTTTAGACTTATATGTATCTTTACATATAGAACAAGTATAGGTTGTATAGCCATCTGCTGTACAAGTCGGAGCTGTAACTACTGACTTATAGCTATGTTTAAGCTTGTTAATTACAGTCTGTTCAACAAGTGTCTCGTCACAAATCGAACACTTCTTGCCTTCGGTAAGACCGGTATTAGAACAAGAAGCCGGCTTGCCACTGACAATTATTTCATTATGACCGATAGCCTCAATTGAATCACAGTATGTATTACCACAGAGCTTACAGGTAAATATCATTGAACCATTTTCAATACAAGTAGGTTTAAGTGTAACTATGCCATCATCCCAACTATGCTCCTTTTTGCTTATCGGTTCACCGAACTCAAGAACTTTCCCACACAAGCTACAACAACCATCACCGGAATAGCCAAAATCAGCACATGTTGACTCGCTCTTATTTTTTATAATAACCTCTCCGTGATTATTTTCGTTTATCGGGATATTTTCTTCCTTGACATTGTCACAATATTTACATTCATAGAAATTTGTTCCCGCTTTAATGCAAGTTGAATCTGTTGTACTGACTAAATTGAAAACATGATTAACACATTCTATGCTACCGGCTATATCCTCAAATGAATTATAACTAAGTTCAATAATATTATTTTCATATGAAGACTCGAATTCCTCAGCATCAACTATCAATTCAAGCTTTATCATATCATCAATACTTGAATAATACTTTTCAGGAAGTTTAAAACTAAACACTTGATTTTTCTCAGTTGATACAGAATTAAACTGTTCTCTTAAGATTTCTTTTCCTGTAATTTTATCTTTTAGCGTAACATCAATATTTGTTGCATCAGTATAACCATAGTTATCAAGTTCGCCATTGATATAAGGTGCACCGTCTACTATTTTAAATTCCATGTTAACAAATCCAATATCAATTCTATCGAATGAATAAACAGCAGTATTGTCATCCATATAAACATCAGTATCATTTGTAGTGACGCTTATAGTGAACTGTTGTCTATCTATTTTTTCATTACATTCAAAATTGGAGAAGAATTTTTGAACTTCACCAGGAAGTATCGGTTTGCGAATCTCAGAATTTAAAACTAAATCGCCGTTGCTATTTTTAATTTCAACTGAAATAGCATTTACAACATTAGCACTGTTATTTATAATACAATATTCAGCTGTACACATGTTTTTAGAGTCATCAAATTCAACAGAAAAGTCTCCAACAGAAATATCACAATATGAAGAACTGTCGAGAACATACAAACTGCTATCTCCTGTACTGTTTTCTGTGTTTTTCACTGCATTCAATGCAATTATCAAGTTTCCTTCTGATGAATATGTTGCTGAAATTTCTCTGATGAAACAATCATCATCTGAAAATACAGGAGCGAAACAAGGCTCTTCATCTTCTGTTAATTCAGCAGCAAAAACATATCCTCTTTTTTCATCGGAACCTTTTGTAAGCAGGATCGTTTTCATTCCATCTGATACTATCTTAATATCTCCAGGCACATTAGAAGATATTTCTGTGCAATTTGAATCAGCATAACAATAAAGCTTTTCATCAGCGATAAACCAAACAGAATCATTAGATATGTTTATATTTTTGATATTTTCCGAAGCATCATAAATGACTTTCCTTTCATTGTCTACAAAACAATATAAATCTGCTGTTGTCACATCTGCCCAATATAAGGATTCACCATTTTCGCTCATTCCAATAGCAGTTATTTCATCTCCGGTAGCAATATTTACAGGCTCAGAAACATCATTACCATCCACAGTTACTGTGTTAATGCAAGTTATACCTGATGACATTACAAAATTGTTTTCATCATTCTCAATCCAAGCAATAGAAACCTTGCCTTCTTTATTAGCTCCTATAACATATCCTAATTCATAAAAACTGTTTTCTGTAATTCTAATTGGTTCAGAAAAGCTACTTCCATTAAAACAAGCAAAATAAATCTCTGATGTTTTTATAGCTTCTTCAATCGTTACGTCATCCTTAAGTGCCGAAGGCGTTGTTGAATAAACGATATATACATTCTCACCATTTGAAACAGCCTTTATTCCTTCACAAAAACCGTCTGATTCAACTGCAACCATCGGTTCACTCCAGCTACCATCAGAATAAACAGATGCAAAAACAGATGTCCTATTAATATCAGACTTGCTTCCATCATCATCAATCCAAAGAAGCAGCTTTTTATTCTCTCCATAGGATACAATTGTTGGATTAGGATATTGATACAAGTCCTCCTTTTTAAATGAAACTCCCTCAATAATAGCTTCTTTAGAAACAGAATAGCTTCTCGGCATAATTTCGACCTGAGAATTTTCAAATTCAAAATTTTTCTCTGTTGTTTCAGAATTTATCGATCGAAGAGAATATTGTTTTTGCTTTTTCGGATATAAAACCTGTTCAGTAAACTTAATTTCATCTGAACTTAATGCTTCAACTTTATGTCCAAACACCTCAGTAGTAATTCCACCGGAAGCAGTGAATTTAAGCAACAAGCATTCTTCTAAGGTTTTTGCTGGCAAAGTAAAGCTAGCACTTATCTCACCTTTGATATATCCTTCAACATAGGTTTTTATTAAATTGGAATCACCGATACCCAAATGTGCATTTGCACCTAAAGAAGCAGTCAATGTGTTCGCGATTTCCAGTTTTTCATTCTTATATGAAACATCTAAATTATCATTTAAGCCACCCGTTAAGCCTAATTTAATATAAATAAATTTAACTATAGGAGGTCTAAACGTATAGCTTACTCCAAGATTTACGCCTGCAATTAATCCACCGTTTATAAATGTAAAAGAATTTTTATTATAACTAAATTCAATATATCCAACGAGATTACAGTCAAAATCGAAGCCCACAGACTGTCCTGAAAAGCCTTTTGATTCCAGTCCTTTCATACCTTTTCTTAATCTTCTGAAATCATTGTACAGCTTTTGTGTACTTGCTTTATCTCCTTCAATCTTCTGAAACATATTCTTTAGTTGACCATAAGAATCTTTCCAATAACTATCTGCCTTTTCAGGCTGCTGAATTGTTGCAGAATCGTTATCTTTTGCACCAACAATAATTTTTATTGTTTGTGTTTCGGGATCAACACTAACTGACGACGAATTTAAAAGTGGCAATTTGAAAGAAGTATCCAATTCAAATAAAGGAAAATCTTTACCTAATATATTGATCGACGGGCCAATAACTTTTCCTTCAGAAAATGTAATATTTGACAGTACAGTTTCTATATCAAACCCTACTTCTTTCAAAATTTTAGCTCCTGCAGGATCATATAACGAGGTTTCCTCATCAGCAACAACAACCCTATAAGAGTAACCACAAGGACAAGTGTATTTAACATTATCTCCGCTTGCACTTTCCTTAAAGGTATGAACATGCGAATTAAATAACTTTCCATAATAATACTCTTCAAATAAAGTTGATTGTACTTTTGTATCAACCTTAACGTCTTTATCATTCGCAGCGGCAATAACAATACTCGTAAGCGGTGCCAATAAAACTTTGTCAGTTAGACCGGAAGCATTAGTGAAATTAAGCGAATAATAATTTATAAGAGTGTATCCGCTCTCTAGAGTTGACACATTGCTCGTTTTAGTTCTCGTTCCATCCGGAGCTTCAAGAAAAGTTGCTTCATGCTTCAGCTCGGCTTCGCCCTTAATATATATGCCATGTGATTTCAACTGCGAAATAACATCTCCCAACTCAATCTTTGGCATATATATGCTATCATTAGAGATATTTGTAACACCCACATTGAAATAAGAAGTAGCCTTGTAATCACCCAAATTAACATGTCCTGCGAGATCTTTTCTTTTAAGAATAACCTCATCATCTTCTTTTAGTCGGACAAAAAGTGAATCCGGCGTTTCAATTCTGAGTTTTATCGTATCAGCCATTGAAAGAACAGATATAGGTTCAGCATTGACAGCTGTTACGGAAAGAGGAATATTAAACTCATCCAACACTCCGTTTGCTGTAACTGAAATATTATAAGATCCTGCCAAATCACCGCTAAGGCACCAATTGACAGTTCTGCTGGTTCCTCCATAAAGCTCATCAATTGTAACAGTTGCTTTATCCTCAAAGCCATTCACACCGCTAAGCAACGATAATCCAGCAGGTATCTGAAGAGTTATCTCGTTATTGATAATTGTAAAATCACTTGAAGCATTATTTATAAGTGTAAAGCTAACATTATAGAAATCCTTCAAGTAACCAATAGTTGTAGGAACACTTATCATTGCAAGCAATTCTAATCCTTCATTGTTTGGAATGTATACAACCGTCGGAGGTGTAACATTTGGCTTGATATCATCATCGGAAGGATATATGGGTTTAATAGATGGCCATTTTATATCAATAATCGTATTATCATTTCTTATATAATTACCCTTATAAATATACTCACCATATCTAAACTCAATTGTTGCATAATAATAATTATTATTTGCCGGGTCTTCTACATCAACACCCGATGCAATGATCTCCGATAAAGTCATTTTGTCAACACTGATTTCAGCATCATATATTGTTTGATTTACTGTAACCAATGTAACTTCAGTCGTACTTCCTCCAACAACAGCAACATTTTTCTTAACCGGAAGATAGTCAGGTGCTTTGCATGCACCTACAACATGATTGCCTTCACTGATTTTTCTTGTCACAGTGCCATTACTGTCCGTTAAGAAAGCGCTTTGATTATCAGCACCTAAATCAAAATAAACCGGCATATTGCTCATTAGATTACCTAAATCATCTTTAACAGTAACTTTTACAGTGCCTAATTTTTCTCTTTTTGAAACAACAATGGTGTTTTTACGAGTTGATGAATTGCCATACTTATCAAAAACAGTCAATGATACAGTATATGTTCCTTCAGAAGAAAACGCCTTAGACGGCCTTTGAATATTAGAGGTCGTACCATCTCCAAAATCCCAAAAATACTCAGAAATTCCGTTCACAGATGTACATAATGAACCATCAAAATATTCAGAAACAGAGACCTCCATATATGATGGAGCCAGGAAATTAGCTGACAATACATTTGTATCAGTTATACTCGAGTTAGCGACTGTAAATGTAATCGGTTGAGTAAAATAGTAATTTGTGTTTCCTGTTGTATCAACAGCCTCCACCCTAAATCTATATGACCCATTTCCTTGTTTTTTAAAGCTTTTTGTATAGCAATAGCTTTTTGTTTCATTTGGAGAAACCGAAGCATACCTATTCCAGCTCGAGTCATTTTTAGAATAGGAAATATAATATAAGGACACATCATCATCTTCACTTCCGGTGAAAGCAACTGAAATGTTGTCTTCATTTACCGTAGCAGTAAGATTGTCAATTGTAGGTGCAGCTTTATCAACCTTGAAAGAAAATTCCTTGCTATATTCGGAGCTTAATCCTACTCCGTCTTCGGCTTTTGCACGTATATAGATTAAACTGTCATGAGCAAATGATGAATATGGAAGCGAAACAGTCAAAGTTTTTGTTGAACCACTTCCGCTGTAAGAACCTGTCAGAGCAGTATATGTACCGTTTTCTCCGATTTTATATTCGGCAGTAATACTATTTACCTGTCGATTATCACAAGCCACTATAGTAAGACTGTTTCTGTTTGATGAAAGATTTATCTGTTTAATATACGGAGCTTCTGTATCGGGATTCATAATTGCATAAACCATACCGGATGACTCGCTCACATTACCGGCAGCATCAAAAGAAATCACTTTATAATAATAAGCAGTGCCTTCAGAAACAGAAGTATCAATGTAATTAAGAGATTTCACAGTAGCTATTTTTTCATAAGTACCATCAGCAGAAGTACTACGATAAACATTATAACCTGCTGCATCTGCAATATTTTCCCATTTAACTTCGATATAACCATTTCCACCTAAAGCATTTATATGATTTATTTTTTCAGGTGCAGTTTTATCTATATTATATTCACTATGTGGAGCTGCTTGATCTATTGAACATAGCCCACTCGTATCATAAGCTATTCCCCTTATATATATTAAACCCTCCTCATACTCACTAAGAGAAAGCGTATACGAAGCTGAGCTTCGCTTTGAAACAGATGTCACATCTTTAGAATATATATTTTCCCAATTTTTCTTGTCGCGTGACACTTGAATAACTATTTTTTTCAAAGCGGTATCATCTGTTGCAGTTACACTATAAGTAATTTCAGTTGAAAAATCTGCTGATTTAGGAGACTGTGAGACTATAACAGGAGGAGTGATATCTTTTGTTGTAGTCAGTTCATAATCATCCGACCATTCACCTATGTTTCCTAATTCATCAACACCTACAACACGATATATATAAGTTGTTGAAGGCTTTAAATCATTGAGATTATACCCCAGCGTTGATATTTGCGAGGCTACATCAGTATAAACATCTCCGTTTTTCTGCTGAAGTTTATAATAAAATGTTTCTTGATTCTCATCTGCATTCCATCTTATTGTAGCGCTTGATGCATATACCGAAACTGCTGAAAGACCTGTTACCTTTATCGGTCCTGTATTATCTATAAGATATGTACGCTTTATTGCGGCAGATTCATTTCCTTCTTTATCAATTGCCGTAAGATAGAAAACATATGTACCATCTTCAAGATTATTAGTGTCATAACTGATACTGAATCCACTGTTTGATGTTTGATATTCAGTTTCGACAAGGTTAATTTTTTCTTTGCTTTCGTCAGTAGTATAGCTTATGCGATATTTGACATATCCCAAATTATCCGTTGCATTACCTTCCAGTGTTATAGTCTTATTAAGTTTTGACAAATTAACAGGGGCGAAAGATAAAATCATCGGTGCTTCAAGATCTTTTTGAGCAACAGCTGATACCTCATCTGAAAAAATACCTGCTATCGAATCTTTAACAGCCATAATCTTATAAGTGTATTCAACACCTGCTGTAAGTCCGGTATCCACATAGGAAAGTGTATTGCGTGATGTTATAGTTTTGAGCAATGCATAATCGGTATCCGCTGTTTTTCGGTAAATATTGTACCCTGTAACCGTGGCTTCAACCGATTTTGACCATGAAAGAGTTATTGAATAAGCACCGGGTAAAGCATTAAAATTTTCAACCGGTGTTGCCGGATCAATAATATCATAGTTTTTTCCGCAATAAATACAGCAATAATGTGTGTATGCATCTTTTTCATCTGTAGCATTAAAATGTTCACTTTCATATTCATGATCAATAACAGCTAAATAAGAATCACGATATTCGTCATTACATTTTTCACATATATGTTTTGTATAACCGACTTCTTGACAAGTAGGCTTAATTAAAGAGGCTATATAAGTATGTCCTGTTGCTTTTTCTCCGTTTGACTCAAAGCTTAATTCTCCACATACAGAACAAACATATTCTATTTTGCCGTTTTCAGTACAAGTTGCATCTATGTTTCGATTGACAACATTTGTATGTGGGAGTTTTTCTATTGCCACCCTTTTTGTCCTACCACAATCCAAACAAGTATAGCATCTAATTCCACCCAAGACACAATTAGCCTCGTAAACTACCTCACCATCATCCCAAGTATGCTTTTCCTCGTCCGCTTCGATAAATAATTTATCAATATATTCGACAAAGTTTGCATAATCACTTAGTGAAGATATGAGCTTTAAAAAATCTAATTCTATTTTTTCTCTGTCAGTGAGTAATTTCGATTCAGATAAATTAAGAATCTGTTCGTCTATAACCGTCTTTATTATATCTGCATTTTTTTCATTAAAAAGCCAAGTTAGAATTATATCAATAACATGTGTATAATAACTATCATACTTCATATTTGGAAACTCAGAAAGCTTTAACATTTCTTGCAATGGCAAATCGACAGGTAAATAACCTATATTATCCTCCCAAGCTAACCAATTAAAATATGACTGTCCAATATTCTTAAATAGCTTTTTTGAAAAAGGACTCAAGTATTTATAATAATATCCAAATTCATCTCTATACAGTTTCTTCTCACCGTTAATATCAACAGATAAATAATTAACAGATTCACTATCATTCAATGGTTTAATTTGTGTTCTTGTAGCACCAAAGAGTGCTGCCAACCAACCACTGACACCCGTCTTCATTGCTGCGGTGTTCAAGCCGAAGTCTTCAAAAATAGACATCACAATATCGGAAAGGTTAAGAACAGTAACATCAATGATAATTGTAATACCAATGGGTTTTAAGATTGCGTTAATATCAACAGCAGAATTTTGCAAGCTCGAGATTGCTTCATCATCCAAAAAGAATGATGAAACATTCGGAAGCATATTTAAAACACTTTGAAATGGGTTAACAAAAAACTTGTTTTCTAACCAATAAACAATCGGCTCAAGAAGGTAGTTCCAAATCGTAAAACCTGAGTCGGTGATTGAAGAAACTGTTACACCCATGTTGTTTTCTGTTGAGTAAGTTCCGCAAGCGGCAAGAATATCCTGCTTGCCATGGTAACCGCCGAGGTTGTTGTTTGAATAGTAGCCTTCTATACCGAGAAGTCTGTAAAGAGGAATAAAGAGTCTGTCATAAAGTGAGTCACCGATATTTTCAACGGGAATGGTTGCGTCAAGGTTAAGGATATCGGCCTCAGCATAGATGTTTGAATTATTACCGGTGCTGTGCTTATGAGTAAGAAGCTCAGCAAGAGGAACATGAATACCGCATGTTGCAACAGCCATTGTGCGATAGAAGTCGCTCCAGTCGTTGACATGCCAGCAGGTCTTACTGTTGAAATAGTGGTTCGGGTTGCTACAATTTGCACCGTCATTACAGAACGGAAGCTGTTCGTCCTTACCCTCTGCCCAATAGCGTGAGTCAAGAGCATTACCGTTTCCACTACCCTCTGTAATTACATTGCCGGGCTTATATGTTGAATTATTGGAGTTGGTAATACCATCACCATAGGTGAAGCCCTTCCAATATGAACGAGCCCCACGGCCTGTACCTGCATGAGTATCAATGGGAGCTTTGTCAAGAACATAGAGAATCTGCTCATAGTTAGCTTCGGGATTTCCACCCATGCCGTAAGCTTCACCGTTGAAGTATTTATACCACTGAACATACCAGTCGGAAATTTTGCCGAACTGCTTGTTCTGTTCACCGGTGAGAGTGTTAGTCCAGTTTTCAACATAGTCATGAGGCATTGTGGGAATACCCATGTGAAGAAGCTCGGGAAGCCACTGCCAAGAGTCTCTGCTACCGAGAATTGAAAGGTCTGTTTTACCTGCCATGTTGTAAACAGCAGGGCCGACTGCCTCATTCAGAACCTTGAAGAGAAGTGTCTGAATCGAACCGCCCCAAAGAAGACCGAGGATGGTGTTGATGAGGAATTCACGAATGTTCTTACATTCGTCACCGGCTTTTACGGTTGTTGTTGTGCCGTCCGGATTTTTGAATGTATAGTCATAATCCCAAACACCGAGAGAAACTTCATTTTCATCATAATTTTTATCGAAGATTTTTTTATAGAAATTTTCAAAATTTGAATTCATTAAATGACTATCTAATAAATCATCAACAAGCTTCTCATAATTAATATCATAACTATTCTTATATTTCGAATCAAATATAAGAATCTTTATATATGTGCTATTAAG
>CAZBFI010000053.1:0-11434 GCA_964491165.1 uncultured Faecalibacterium sp. | reverse complement strand
AGCGGTTTCTCAGAGGGGAATTTATCACTTTTTGATGTCGGGTCCTCCATATTGCGTGATTATAATTTTCGCAAATGCAGGGTTCGGGTTTTTGATGTTGACGGGGTATTGCAGTATTTTTTCATATTGGAACATCAGCAAGCACCGCCCTTCACCCAGGGGAACGGTGTTTTCAGCCATGAACAGCCCGCACCGCTATCTGCTGACAGTGGGCCGTATTGACTTTCAAATTCGGGAAGCATGGCGGCGTATTTTTCTTTGTAGCTGTTCAAAAGGCACAGCTTTTCTTCATCTTCGGGGTGGGTGTCAAGATATAAATGCAGATCCCACATGATGAAACGCAAAGCCATGAGGTTGTGCAGACAGTTGTTTGTGTTTATCATTTGCAGCACCCCATCAGAAAAGGCAAGTCAAGGCATGGAAATGCAGTTCCTCTTGCGATGGCGCGTTCACATGAATATACCTCACCGCTTTGCTGGAACGGTACATAAGCCATTGCGAGTGAGGTGTTGGCGGGGAATGGTGTCTTTTTGCAGGCACAGTCGGTGTCAAGCCGTGCAGTGTTTACTGCAGAGCATGGATTAGTGCTTGCAAAATTGCTCCTGCGAAGGTTTGAATTTCCACAGGGCGGATTATAATTGTTCAACGGTATCTCTCCTTTTTGGTTATTACGGCTGTATTGTCCGTCGTTACCATGATATGATGAAGTGATATTTTTTGTTACAGAGCCGAAAAAAAGCTTATCGCAATATAATAAAAAAATAACGTTACATTAATAAAATGTTAAAAAAGTTTACATTTATTTCTTCGAGAAAATTAACATTATTAACAAAAATATTGTAGAAATAAGTTATTATTTTTGTGTCGACAAAATACTTTTTAATTTTAATTGCTTTTGTGGTATTTTGTAGTAAACAAAACATTATAAAAAGGGGAGAAAATAAAATGTTACCTGCACCAAATAACCTTAACTGCACAGAGTATCTCGAATATTGTACAAGCCGTTTTGATGATGTCTTTATGATGCAGCATTACGGTATTAAGTATCTCAGATCCGAAATTCTCAGTGATATCAACCGACTTGCCGCTTATTTTCAAAAGGAGCTCGGCCTTAAAAAAGGCGATGTTTACACGGTTTTCATGCCGACAACGATGCAGAGCATTATCGCTTTTTACGCTCTTAATAAGATCGGTGTAATCGCTTCGTTTGTTCACCCTCTCATGGGTGCCGATTACCTCAAGGAACAGCTTGAGCTTGTTCATTCAAAGGGCGTAATGGTTCTTGACCTTCTTGTTAAGGATCACATCGAAACAATTAACGCAAGCGGACTTCCGTGCCTCATCTGTAACAGCTCGGACTATTCCGACGGCATTAAGGAATTCGGCTGTAAGATCGGTGAAGGACTTATTAAAAAGATTTATCCCAAATATTCCAAGTCTACATATTACAAGGATGCAATCAAAATGCATTATAAGCCGGAGCCTGTCGTGAATAACGCAGACGATATTGCCGTTTATCTTAACGGTGGCGGTACGACGGGTAAGAGCAAGACCATTAAGCTCACCTCAAGGGCAATCAATGAGCTTACATGGCGTGTTTCCGACATCGACGAAATTCATGATCCCGGTAACGAGTGCGAAATTATCGTTTTACCCTTGTTCCATTGCTTCGGTCTTTGCCTTGCAGTTCACATGGCTATGTGTAACAGTGCTTGTATCATTCCGATGATGCAGTTTGATGAGAAGATTTTCACAAGGCTTATGAGAAAGAACCGTGTCGTCGGCTTCGGCGGTATTCCTCTTATGTTCCAGAAGCTTATGAAGGACAAGCACTTTGACGGACCTCACCTTGCAAATGTCAGACTTATGTTCTGTGGCGGTGACGATATTTCCGACGGCTTCATTGATGAGTTTAACTCATATTTTGAAAAATGGGGCGCAACAGGTCGTCTTCTTCAAGGCTACGGACTTACCGAAATCGGTTCGGTTTGCACAACAAACACAGCAGATGAGCATAAGCGTGGCTCAATCGGTAAGGCTATCAGAGGCGTAACCGTTCAAATTTGGGACGACGATCACAAGCAGGTTCCCACCGGTACAGTCGGTGAATTTGCAATATCCGGTCCGACAATCATGCAGGGCTACTACGCAGAGGGCGAAGCAGAGGACTACGGACTTTACAAGGACGAAAACGGTGAAAAGTGGGTTCTTTCAGGTGACCTCGGTTATCAGGATGAGGACGGCTTCTTCCACTTCTCGGGAAGAAAGAAGAGACTTATTATCATTGCAGGTTATAATGTATATCCCACCGACATCGAAAGAGTTGTCGGAGAATTCTCCGAAGTCAACGAATGCTCCGCTGTTCAGGGCTGGGATAACGGAAGATCAATGGTTCGTCTTTATCTTTCACTTCATGACAAAAACTGTGATACAGAAGCACTCAAGAGCAAAATTGCAACAACGCTTGAAAAGGAATTTTCAAAATTCTATGTTCCCAGAGATTATGTTTTCCTTGATAAGCTTCCGCAAACTCCGCTGATGAAGATTGACTTTATGAAGCTCACACAAGCCGATCCGGAAAAGGCAAGAGTAACGGGTAAGGTTGAATAATTGTTACTTTTGAACCAATAAATTTGTTACATTTGGTTTAAGCTTGCACATTTACAAAAGCAATAGAGTGTGATATAATTACTCTATTGCTTTTTAGTTTAAATTCAATAAAAAGGAGCTAATAAAAATGATTACCATCAATGCATTGATGTGCAAGGGCTGTGGTTATTGCATAAAGTTCTGCCCAAAGCATATCCTTGAAATGGGTAAAGAAAGATCTGAAAAAGGTCATTTCTATCCTGTACATACCGAAGCGGATAAATGTAATGGCTGTGCAATTTGCGCACTCATGTGTCCGGAAGCGGCAATTGAAGTTGCCGACAAAAAAGGATAAGGAGGGGGATAAAAGTGGAAAAGAGATTTATGAAGGGCTGTGAGGCTATTGCCGAAGCAGCAGTCAGAGGCGGATGCCGTTTCTTTGCGGGCTATCCCATAACTCCGCAAAATGAAATTCCGGAATATCTTTCATGGAGACTTCCCGAAGTCGGCGGAGCTTTTGTTCAAGGTGAAAGTGAAGTTGCTTCAATCAACATGGTTTACGGTGCAGCCGCAACCGGCACAAGAGCAATGACAAGCTCATCAGGTCCGGGCATCAGCCTTAAAGCAGAGGGTATTTCCTATCTTGCTTCAGCTCAGCTTCCGGCTGTTATTGTTAATATTTCAAGAGGAGGCCCCGGTCTCGGCTCGATTCAGCCTGCTCAGTCCGATTATCTTCAGGCAACAAAGGCTCTCGGCCACGGCGGTTTTCGTACAATGGTTTTTGCTCCCGCAACACTTCAGGAAGCAGTCGATTTGACTTATAACGCATGGGAATATGCCGAAAGAGACAGAAACCCCGTGTTCATTCTTATGGATGGTTGCCTCGGTGCGATTATGGAAGAGGTAGAGCTTCCCGAGCCTAAGCAGATTGATCATCAGGTCACTGAGGATTGGGATCTTTCAAGAAGAAGCGGCAGAACGGATTCACACATGATTACACCTATTCTTCCGGAAATGGCTCTTGAAATGCTCAACAAGTTCAAGGGCATGACCTATAAAATGTGGGAAATGTCCGATGTCAAGGTTGAGGAATATATGCTTGACGATGCAGAGTATGTTGTTGTAGCTTACGGAATTGCAGCAAGAGTTGCCAAGGAAGCTATAAACACTCTTCGTTCCGAGGGCTTCAAGGTCGGTATGATCCGTCCCATCACAATTTATCCCTTCCCCAAGGCAAGCCTTGACAATCTTGACTACGGTAAGGTTAAGGGTATTATTGATATCGAAATGACAATACCTGCTCAGATGCGTGACGATATTGAGCTTCAGGTCAAGGGTCGCTGTCCCGTGCATGAATACGGCAGAAGCGGCGGTATGCTCCTTGACGACGAGGGCGTATATGAGGCTATTGCAAACATTGTGAAAGGGGGAGAATAATTATGCCGGCTTATAAAAGACCATCATCACTTATGCCGATGACAACAGGATATTGTCCGGGTTGTCTCCATGCGCTTGCAACAAGACTTGTTGCCGATGTTATTGATGAGCTGAATCAGAAGGACAATGCAGTCAATGTTGTTTCCGTTGGTTGTTCTGCTCTCAACCTTTATTCCTGGGCAGGCGATGTTATCGGTGCTGCTCACGGCCGTGCTCCCGCAGTTGCAACGGGTGTAAAAAGAAGTATGCCCGACAGACTTGTTTTCACTTATCAGGGCGACGGTGACCTTGCAGCAATAGGTCTTGCAGAGATCATGTCTGCCGCAAACAGAGGCGAGAATTTTACAGTTGTTTTTGCAAACAACCAGACCTACGGTATGACGGGCGGACAAATGGCTCCCACCACACTTATCGGTCAGAAGACAACAACAACACGCTTCGGCAGAGACGCAGCGACAACGGGTTATCCGATGCAGATGTGCGAGCTTATTTCAGTTTTGAAAGCACCTGTTTTTGTCGCAAGATATGCACTTAACAGCCCCAAGGGTGTTATGGATGCAAAAAAAGGTATCAAAAAGGCATTTGAGCTTCAGCTTGCAGGTAAGGGCTTCACATTTGTTGAGCTTCTCACAAACTGCCCGACAAACTGGGGTATGAATCCGCTTGATACACTTGAATACATGAACACAAACACAATTCCGTACTTTAAGCCGGGAATTTATAAGGACGAGGAGGCTGACGCATAATGAAAAAATCATTTGTATTTTCAGGCTCAGGCGGACAGGGAATTATGTCGGCAGGTATCATGCTTGCTCACGCCGCTATTGATATGCAAAAACACGCAACCTTCCTTCCCGAATACGGCCCCGAGCAAAGAGGCGGAAGTGCCAAGTGTACCGTTATCATCAGTGACAGCGAAATTGTTTCACCGCTTACCAAAAAGTGCGACAACTTTGTTGCAATGAATGAGCAGGCTTATAACAAGTTTAAGGACGATGTTAAGCCGGGTGGAATCATGGTTATCAACTCAAGCCGTGTCACATCAAATGTTGACATTGAGGGAGTTAAGGTGATTGCCGTTCCCGTTGATGATATTGCTCTTGAGGTCGGTAACATTAAGGTTGCAAACATTGTTATCATCGGTGCTTTGATCGGTGCAACAGGTATTGTAAGCAAGGATATTTTCGTTGCCTCTCTTGAAGAAAAGTTCAAGGAGAAAAAGCCGGAAATTCTTCAGATGAACATGAAAGCACTCGAAAAGGGTATAGCTTTCGGTGAAAAAATCAAATAAATTTTTTACATAAAGGAGTAATCTATCATGTCAAAGTATTCATTCGACACAAAATTCAGCGTTCTTATGAAAGATCCGCAGGTTATGGAGATTGTTAACGATCTCTGTCCTGAAATTATGAATCATCCGATGAAGAATCTTGCTCTCACAATGGGCTTCACACCCAACATGGGTATGGTAGTTCTTTCAAAGATTTATTCAAAGGAAAAGATTGAAGAATTCAGAAAGAGACTCGAAGCTATCGAATAAAACACATGGGGCTGTAAAAAAACGCAAGTCTTTTTACAGCCCCTTTATTTTTCGTTGTGAGCTTACTTACGCACACAACGACCTTAGCGGTTTAAGCTGAAGGCTTTAAGCTTTGAAGCGAAAGAGTTCTTCATTTTAACCTGTTCAAGTTCTTCTGCACTTTTCCCGCAAAGCTTTTCGCTTGCCTTTACAAGAAGGTCACCGAACGGCAAAAGCATGACAGTCGAAAGAACATTAAAGGCAATGTGCATAAAGGAAACCTGCATTGAAGCGTTGCCGATTTTTCCAATGAAAGACGGAAACGGGATAAGCTCAAAAAGAAGAAAGAAAACGACAGTTCCGATAACATTGAAAAGCAGATGAATAATGCCGACCTGCTTTGCCTCTTTTTTTGCACCGACGGCGGAAAGCATTGTCGGAATAACTGCTCCGATATTTTGACCGAAAATAATATATAAGGCATTTTGTGCATCAACAACGCCCGAAAGCGAGAGTGCCTGTAATATTCCAACAGTCGCAGATGAGCTTTGCAAAATTGCCGTCATGATGAAGCCGACGAGAATGCAGGAAATTTTCCCACTGCATGAGCTTACCAAACGGAGAAACGCCTCATTGCTTTTTAAATATGAAAAGGACATCGACATTGTATTCATGCCCAAAAACAGCAGTCCGAAGCCGGTCAGAAGGTCAAGAAGATGTTTTTTTTGCTCACTTTTCACAATGATTTTTCCAAAGACACCGAGGAAGATGGCAATCGGTGCTACGGCTGAAAAATTAAAAGCTATCAAAAGGCTTGTCACTGTTGTGCCGATGTTTGCACCCATGACTATTCCGACAGCTTGATTGAGCGTCATGACACCCGAGGAAACAAAGCTGACTGCCATAACAGTGGTTGCACAAGAGCTTTGAATCACCCCCGTCACAACAAGACCCGTGAGCATTCCGGTGAAACGGTTTTTTGTCAGCACGGCGAGAGTTGATTTGAGCTTATTGCCGAAAGCCATTTCCGTATGCTCGCTCATCATAAATATACCGCAAAGAAAAAGTCCGATTCCGCAAAGCAGGTTTATCACACTTTCCATTTGCACACCGCCTTTCATTCAGCTCAAATTTTCTTTTTCAGCTATTGCAATAAAATATAAATTAAGCTATAATAGTATATATATTGAAGTGGGGTGTTAATATGACTTTTAATATTATTCCTAAGCCAAACAAAATCGTACATTATGGTGGCGAAATTGATGCACATGAGCTTGCTGTGGAGTATTTCACGGATGAAAAAATGGGCGAAGAGGATTATGTGCTTGATATTCAAAAAAACAAGATTGTTGTCACCTCAAAGGGAGAAAAGGGCAAGCACTATGCCGACATCACTTTCAAAAAGCTTTGTGAAAACGATAAGCTTCCCCTTGTGAGAATCGAGGACTCTCCCGCTTATGCTTATAGAGGCTTTATGATTGACTCTGCAAGACATATTCAGACAGTTGACGAGATCAAAAGCTATATTTCAGCAGCAGCCGAATTTAAATTCAATGTTTTCCATTGGCATCTTGCCGATGATCAGGGCTGGAGAATTGAGAGCGAGGCTTTTCCCGAGCTTTTGGAAAAGGGAGCTTACCGTGATTGCCACGGCTTTGGTTCTCCCGACGGCAGAGCTTACGGCGGTTATTTCACAAAGGATGAAATCCGAGATGTTATTGCTTTTTGTAAAGAGCGTTACATTGAAGTGATTCCCGAAATTGATATGCCGGGTCACACAACGGCTTTGATTTCAACTTATCCGTGGCTTTCTTGCAGAGGCGAGCAGATACCCGTTGAAACAAGAGGCGGTATTTTCAAGAACATTCTCTGCGCCGGAAATGAAGCTGTTTATGATTTTTGTTTCAGGCTTTTTGATGAGATTATTGAGCTTTTCCCCGGCGAATATATACATATCGGTGGTGACGAAGCACCTAAGGCACGCTGGTGTAATTGTGAAAAATGTCAGGCAAAGATTAAGGCAGAGGGACTTAAAAATGAAGAGGAGCTTCAAGGCTATTTTTCAAACAGAATCATTGATTACCTTGAAAGCAAGGGCAAAAAGGTTCTGGCTTGGAATGAGAGTCTCAACTCCGGTTTAGTGCGTAACACTGCGATAATCTGCGATTGGATGGATCCTAAGCATAAGAGTGAGGAATATGCAAATGCAGGCGGAAAAATAATTGCCGAGGACTTTTATCATTATTACCTTGATTACCCTTATGGCATGACTCCGCTTAAAAAGACCTACGGCTATTCTCCCTTGCTTGAAAAGCTCAACGATGAGGGCAAAAAGAATGTTGTCGGTGTTGAAACTCCGATTTGGACAGAATACATCGAGGATTTTGACAGACTGACTTATATGTGTTTCCCAAGAATGATAGCTTGCGGTGAAACAGGCTGGACAGCAGAGGAAAACAAGGATTATCAGTCCTTCAAGCTGCGTTTGAGAAGCTACGATGCTATGCTTAAAGCAGTCGGCATTAAGATGGCTGACGAAAAGGAATGGGATCCAGGTGTACGCACAAGGATGAGGGATATCGGAAAGCGTATTAAAGATTGCCTTACCCCTGAAAATATTAAAGTGACACTCTTCCCGAATAAAGACGAATAATCTTAAAAATAAGCAGATGCTTTTGAATCAACAGTTCATAAGCATCTGCTGTTTTTTTGTGCCGTAAGCATTAAGCTCAAGTCCGGAATCACTTGAAACAACTCAAAAGCCTTGCAGCTTTTCACGGTGTATAAATGTCAAAAACAAGAGCTTAATTTAAGATATCTTAACAAATATTGTGGCAATATTCACAAAAATTGATAGAAGTGTTAAAAATATTTACAATTTATTGACATTTATTCTCGATTATAGTATTATAACCTCATAAGTCAAATACAATAAACAAGAAGAAAAGAGGAGATTATATGTCAGCTGTAATCAATCAAATTATCGCCAAGCTTGTCAGCGTTCTGGTTAGCATCGCATTGCTTTTGGGTATTCCTTGCGGTGATAACGGGGTTGATGACAGCGAATGGAACACTAACTATAAATATGTTTTTGTGCATGGGCTTTCGGGCTGGGGAAGCTACGATGTTGTCAACAATGTCATGCCCTATTGGGGAATGATGGGTGGAGATTTGATGAGATATCTTTCAAACAAAGGCTTCGACTGTTATGCCGCCTCCGTCTCCTCAACCTCAAGTGCATGGGACAGAGCCTGTGAGCTTTATGCACAGCTTACGGGCGGTGTTGTTGATTACGGCAAGGCTCACAGTGAAAGGTGCAACCATAAGCGCTACGGTGAGGATTTCACAGGCAGAGCGCTGATTGATTCATGGAGTGCAGAGGAAAAAATCAATATTCTCGGCCACTCGTTCGGTGGTGCAACGGTGAGAATTTTTGCTCACATTATGGAATACGGAAGTCAGCAGGAAATTGAAAGCACAAATGAAGATGAGCTTTCCGACTTTTTCAAGGGCGGAAAAGGGGATTATATTCACAGCGTAGTTGCTCTTGCAGCACCTCATAACGGCACAACGGCTTACTGCATTTCAACCGATGATGTTCCCATCGGAGAAGATGAAACCTTTTTTGACAGTGTGAAAAGAGAAATTCAAAACACACTTGCCAATTTGATTCCGATTGCAACTCAGGACAGAGAAGAGGGCAAAGCCGAGTGGGATAATGCCGCTTATGATATGTATATTGATAACGCCATTGAGCTTAATAAGAGCATCAACACACTTGAAAATGCTTATTATTTTTCAATTCCGTGCAGTGCGACAGTGAAAAACAGTGACGGAACTTATTCACCGGTTGAAAGCAAGATGGAATCGCTGTTTGTCAGCTGTTCAAAAGCCATGGGCGCTTTCAAGGGTGTGACCGAGGGCGGATATGTCATGGATGAGCAATGGTGGGAAAATGACGGACTTGTCAACACAATTTCGGCAAAAGCTCCCTTTGATGCACCTGCTAAGGCTTATGACGAAGATAATGTTGAAAAGGGCATTTGGAATGTTATGCCGACCTATGACGGTGATCATATGTCATTGCAGGGAGGTATGACAAAAATGAACGATGTCAAAGCGTTTTATGTCAGCTTACTTTCGATGATCAACTGCTTAAAGGGGTAGTTATGTGACATATTTTTAATTTTGTCTAAAAAAGTATTAAAAAACTTTGAATAAACTATTGACATTTAATGCACACAAGTATATAATTAAACCAAGCTGATGGTATCAGTGGAATTGAATATAAGGAGGCGAAGAAGCATGACATGGGAAATTTTTGAAGAACTTTGGCAGGAACTCTGGGCATACATCTACAGAGTACTTGAGTATTTCGGTCTCAAGGAAAAGGACGACGAAGCTGCTGAATAATTCTGCTTTTCGTTTTAGCAAATTTTCAGAAATTTGATAAGGAGGATATTATAATGAATTGGGATATCTTTGAAGATATGTATGCATACTTAATGGACTTCATCTATGCTGTTCTTGCAATTTTCGGCATTGAAAAGGACGAAGATGGCAACCTCATTGAGAAATAAGTATTATTGATTAAACAATTGTTTAAAGGCAAAACCTGTCCGAAAGGGCAGGTTTTGCTTTTTGCGTTAAGAATAATTTGAAGCGTTTGTGAAGAAATCATTGACAAATTGTGAGAAAAAAGATAGAATGTAGGTGTCTGTTAAGGCGTAGTAATATAGGAGGTAAAAAGACATGGACGAATTTTTTGCTACATTAGAAAGCATCATCAAGAGAATTTTTGATTTGATCGCAAGCATTTTCAAAATTTTTGAAACTCCCAATGAGGAGAACGGACAGGAAAGCTCAGAATCAGCTGAAGCATAAGGCGAAAAAATTAAAATTGGGCTGTTACACTTTTGTGTAACAGCCCTCGCTTTTTATTCGGTTGAATTATATTCCGGCCTCATCAAAGTCAAAAACAGTCTGCAATGCAATGTTGATAACCTTTTCAATCGTTTCCGGAATCAAGATGTCCGACTTGTCAAGCCTTGTGTGATAATATCTTGCAGGAGCCGGATCCATAGCTACAAGTGAAGCAGCGGGGATACCTGCCTGTGAAGCTGCTGCGGCATCTGTTGAGCCGAGCGGGATTGCACCGACGGGAACATCAATTCCGCATTTAGCAGCTGCATTTTTGATAAGCTCACAAACACGCTTGTCATTTTTAACCATGCCGGTCATGTCTTTTTCATAAATCATCATGAAATCCTCGTCACGAATCGTGTCAAGGCTGATGAATACAGTTTCAATACCGTCATTTTTAAATTCGGGATGAGCCTCAAAGAAAGCTTTTGAACCTCTTAAACCTGCTTCTTCACCACCAACGGGCATGCAGATAACCTCTGTGTTTTCAAAACGGATATCGTTGTCTGCAAGGTATTTCATAACTGCCGCACTGATGTAACAGCCGGTAAGGTCATCGTTTGCACCGTCAACATATCTTTTGGGATTTGTGAAAGCGAAAAGTCCGGCGTAAGCAGGCAGGAACGGAAGCTGACCGAGTGCCATTTTTTTCTTTAAGGAGGGGTTTTTGCTCTTGAGTGAAACGGCTGCTGTTGCTGCGGTGTAAAGCAAGCCTACAATGGCGGGTGCTGCAATGCAAACCGAACCCGAAGAACCGATTTTATATGTGTAAGTCCATTCGGGAGCAGAGTCAATGTGACCTGAGAGGATGATTCTGCGCTTGGTTTCACCGGTGGCTTTTCTCACTGCAACAAGGTTTCCGCTTTCCTTTTCCTTGAAGAAAGGATCAAGAGGCTTTTTGTAAAAGAGAAATTCTCCCACAAGACCGGCAATTCCCGTTGAAAGCAGGGCGAGTGAGCCGAGAGC
>CAZBFI010000052.1:0-11773 GCA_964491165.1 uncultured Faecalibacterium sp. | reverse complement strand
ATATTATACATTTGTGTTTTTATATTTATTTTCTTAAAGTGAAATATAATCAAATAAAACGGCATTTTTCTTTGATTTATTTCCGTGATTCGCTTAAAACATAAAAGCTTTCGTTTTCTTTGCTGTCTGTTGCCGTGAGGTTTGTCACAATAATGCAAGCGACAAACGAAATAATCATTGCAAGGCAAGCGAAGTGAGGCCCCATATCCATGATTTTGCCGAAGCTCAAAAGGGAGAGGTCGATTGAAAGCAGCTTACAGACAACCGGTGGGAGAGCTGTTACAAAGCCGCTGATGATTCCTGCCCAAGCGCCCTTTGTGTTAAGCTTTTTCCAATAAAGTGACAGTGCATAGGCTGAAAGGAAGGAGCCGGAAATGATTCCCCAGGAATATGACATCATGTCGAGAATGGGAGTGTTGCTGTTTGCGATGACATAGGAGCAGACAACAAACACAAGGCAAAGGAGCTTTGTTACTCTTGCCTCCTTGAACTTATCCTCTGTTTTCATGACAACGGGAGCGATGAAGTCCATTGTAAGTGTGGAGGTTGCCGTGATTGTTATTGACGAAAGAGTTGAAACTGAGGCGGCAATAAGCAACACAAGAATCACACCGATAAGGACATCGGAAATCTCACTCATTTTGAGCATGTTCGGAATCAGGTAATCCGTTTTGCCCTGACCGATGTCGGGAATTTCATCGAGGGACTTAAAAAACAGATGTGCGAGTGAGCCGATAAAATATCCGCCACCGGCAACAACGAGAGCGAAAAAGGTTGAAATGACTGTACCTCTTTTGACCTCATGATTGTCACGGATGCCATAGTATTTGTGAATCATCTGAGGAAGTCCCCAAGTGCCGAATGAGGTCATCAGAACCGTTGCCCAAAGACCGACATGATTTGAGGCGGTCAGGTTAAGGCTTTTTGTTTCACTGACGATTGCCGAGAGACCTTGAGAAAAACCGCCGACGGTCTTGCTGTTCATGACGGAGATGATAAGAAGAACCACACCGACAAGCATTATAGTGCCTTGAATGAAATCGGCTTTAAGTGTTGCACCGTATCCGCCGAGGATAACGATGGCAAGAGAGGAGATTGCAATGACTATCATGCAGATTTTTTCATCAACTCCCAAAAGAACCGAGCAAACACTTGTAAGACCCTTATAAACCGATGCGGAATAGGGAATGAGGAAGATGAAAATAACGGCAACGCAGAAGTTTTTCATCTTAACGCTGTGAAAGCGTTTTTCAAAAAGCTGGGGCATTGATTTTATTTTATGCTCTCTTGTTAAGGCTCTTGTTTTTTTTGCAAGCACTACCCAGGCTAAAAGTGAACCGATGACGGCATTACCGATTCCGGGGAGGATACCCCACAAGCCGTATTTCCAGCCTGTACCGCCTGCGTAACCGATGAACATAACTGCTGAAAAATAAGCCGTGCCGTAAGAAAAAGCGGAGAGCCACGCACTCGCATTGCGTTTACCGACGGTAAATTCGGTGATGCTTTTTGATTTTTTAGCGTTTAAAAGACCGACTGCGACGATAAAGACGACATAAACGGCGATAGTCAGCCAGATGATTGATTTTTGTGACATAAGTAACCCTCATTTCAATGGTTTAAACCTTTAAAGGTTTAAAGTGATACAGTGATTATAATATATCGGTTGTGAATTGTCAAGGGGCAAAAGTCAAATTTGAAAGTATATTTGGGAAGGAGAGAGGACTTGAAGTAAAAAAGTAATATGTAAGAGGTAATAAGTGTGGTGGGGCAAAAAAACGCAGTTTTTTTGCCTTTGATTATATCAGTGTTCAACCGCACGCAAATAAAATCAAAAGGCAGAAAAGCGACGCTTTTCTGCCCTACCATACTTCTTACCTCAAAAAAATGCGGGATTCTTAGCTTTTGCCAAAGAATCCCGTTTTTTGTTATTCTGTTCTCAACGCTTCAACAGGGTCTTTCTTTGCGGCAATTGATGACGGTACAAGACCGGCAATAAATGTCAAAAAGACGCTGATACAAATGAGAACGACCGCTGCATTGAACGGCAAAACTGCCTTTGCTCCACTGTGAGTCAGATATTCAAGAAGAATGTTGATCGGAATCTCCAGAATGAGCGTCGTGATTATTCCGAGGAAGCCTGCCGCCAATCCAATGGTTATCGTTTCAGCGTTGAACACTCTTGAAACATCACCCTTTGAAGCACCGATACTTCTGAGTATACCGATCTCCTTGGTTCTCTCAAGAACGGATATATACGTGATGATACCGATCATTATCGAGGAAACAACAAGTGAGATAGCAACGAAAACAACAAGCACATAAGTAACTATGTTGATGATTTTTGTGACCGATGAAAGCAAAGCTCCGATGGTATCCGTCGGTGCGATTTCGTATTCGGGATGACCCTGAGACGAAACCTGCTCGTTATAATAATCAATCATGTTCATCACTTCTGCCTTAGCTTCAAAGCTTTTCGGATAGAAGTAAATTGATGTCGGAGACTCGGCGGACTGATAACCGAGTGTTTCCATCGTTTTGTCATAAGAGCATTGTGAATTTATTGTGTCGATATATGCCTGCTTGAGAGCCAATACCTGAGCATCGTCAAGGTAGCCCTCCATAAGCTTTTTCTGAAGATCCGACATATCACCGAAGTTGAAAAGGCTTGAAAGGTCGGTGATGTCAATTTCCGAAAGATCAATGTCACCTGCCATGCTCATGAACGGACTTATATCAAGATAGCTCATGTCGATTTTGTTCAGGTCAATATCGGCAAGGTCAAAATCGTTTACGGAAAGGTTCATGAACTCAAGACCCGTGATAACATCTTTTTCGGGATTGTTGAGCTGTTGCTGAACAACCTCCGATTTTTCTGTTTCACTCAAAACATAATCCATAAGCTCCGTTGTGTAACCGATTCCGCCGGTGCCGACCGAAAGCACATTATCCTCTCCGGGACGGATGATGCCGACGACACTCAGCTCAAGACCGTTATCAACAAGCTTTTTGACATGCTTCAAGTCACTTCTCTTGTCCTCCCAAAGTCCTGTTTTGCTGTTTTTAACCATGTAGGAGCTTGAAAGAACAAGCTTGAATTTCATGTTGCAAATTTCCTCAAAGGAGTAAATCTCTTTTTTGTCCGACTTTGTTTCACCGCCTGAAAGGTTACTCATCAGGTTGGACTGAAAATCTGCCTGATCGACGATTCCAAGAGCGTAAAGCATTGTTTCGTTGATTTCATTGTTTCCGTCAACAATAACAACAACCTCGTTTTTGTCCTCGGGAAGTCTGCCGTATACGACATCATATTGGTTTGAAACAACATCATTTGATCCGATAAGCTCCATCCACATGTTGAGTCCTGCGTTACCCATGAAGCTTTCCATCATTTCCATCATACTGCCCGCACCCAAGGAATCAAGCAGATTTGAGGGATTGACCTGAACAACCTTTTTGCTTGTGTCTGCCTTGTATATGTTCAACGGTGACGAATATTTATACTGAATATCGTTGCAGTATGAATCAAAGGTTTTACGGTTGTCCTCGATATATTTTCTGAAAGCGGCGATATTGTTTGAGCTTGACTGAGCGATGAAGCTTTGCACCATATCGGTGAAAATTCCGTTGACATAAACAGCATCAAGCTCATGGTCTCTTTCATAGCCCATGGGACTCATACCCATGACGGTGCTTGTCAGACTGTCCATATCCATGCTCTCTTTTTCTATCGACATCGGGAAAGCCAGAAGAGTGTCATTCTGCATTTTATCAACATAGTTTTGTATACCTGTTGAAAGAGCGAGAACAAGCGCAATGCCGATGATGCCGATTGAGCCTGCAAAGGCAGTCAATATGGTTCTGCCCTTTTTTGTCGTAAGGTTACGCAGAGAAAGTCCGAAAGCTGTTTTAAAGCTCATTGAGGGCTTCTTGCCCTTTTTCTTTTCTTCCTCGGCTTTAACGGTCTCTCTGACATAATCCATTTCCTGAGGCTCATAAGGATTGCTGTCGTCAACAACCTTACCGTCAACGCAACGGATGATTCTGTTTGAATACTGATAAGCAAGGTCGGGGTTATGAGTAACCATGATGATGAGCTTGTTTTTGCTTATCTCTTTAAGAAGCTCCATGATCTGAACACTTGTTTCACTGTCAAGAGCACCCGTCGGCTCGTCTGCAAGAAGAATATCGGGGTTATTGATTAAGGCACGGGCGATTGCAACTCGCTGAACCTGACCGCCGGACATCTGATTCGGCTTTTTGTGAATGTGCTTTTCGAGTCCGACCTGCTTTAAGGCTTCGATTGCCCTTGAACGCCTTTCCTCCTTGCTGACACCGGAAAGAGTCAGTGCAAGCTCAACATTAGCAAGGACAGACTGATGCGGAATAAGGTTATAGCTCTGGAAAACAAAGCCGATTGAATGGTTACGGTAGGTGTCCCAGTTTTCGTCCGTGAAGGTTTTTGTGCTTTTTCCGTTAATTACAAGGTCTCCGCTTGTGTATCGGTCAAGACCGCCGATGAGGTTAAGAAGTGTAGTTTTACCGCAGCCGGAGGGACCGAGAATCGAAACAAATTCATTTTCCCTGAAATTGATGTTGACATTGTCAAGCGCTCTGACCGTTGTGTCTCCGGTTACATAATCTTTGATGATATTTTTTAAAATGAGCATAAATCACGACTCCTCTTTTTGAGCTTTTTTCTCTTTAAGTTGATTGATTATTTCAGTTAGCTTATCTCTGTTAAGCATTGCGAGGATAATCACAACGATGATGAAAATCAGCACGCAGGCGAGTATTGCCGTTATGTTGACGGATTTTTTTTCGTTGTAAATGATCGTCGGTGCATAATCCGGATCGACCTGCTCAACCGTGGCTCTTTCTCTGAAAAAGATTTTATAAAGCCACTCAACGGTTTCATCTGTTGTCATTTTTGCAAGCTCGTCACCGATGCCTGCCGAATAAGTTGCAAACATTTCGTTTTGTTCGCCCGAGGAATTCATGAACGAATCGAGTATGCTTTCATTTCCGGGAGTTTTCAAAACAGTTACAAGATATCTTAAAAGAGTGATTAAAACGCCCGTTCTGTCCGACTGAACATATTGAATCGTTGTTTCCTGACCTGCCTGTGTCCTTTTCGTCTGGGCAGTGGTGAGAGTGCCGATTGAAGCGAACTGCTTTAGGTCAAGCTCCGGAAGCTTAATGCCAAGCTCTGCACCGGAAAGAAGCTCATCCAAGAGCTTATCGGTGTCGATTTTTGTCAGAGTCGAGGTGTCGAGCATATCGGAAAGTCCGAGAGAATCAAGGGTTGAGGTAATCGGATAAAGGAGATTGCTTATGCAAGCTTCAATTCCGTTGCCGTTAATGAAATACATGAGGTTGGGAAGTATGCCCGTGAGGGTGTAAACGGGGTAGTCGAGCATTCTTTCAACAAGGCTTAAAAGGGAATTGACTATCGGGAGCATGATATCGGTGTTCTTTGTTTCGTTGCAGAACTGCTCATAGGTGCTGATTTTGTCAAAGGAACAGCCGATGGCTTCAAGCAGGGGAATGACAGCGGAGTTGTAGCCGTCACTTCCGTAAAAGGATATTGCACCGAGAAGGTCAGCCTTTTCGGCACAAAGCAGCATTCTGAGAACAGAATCGAGAGGTCTGAAAATTGCGGCTGCGGCTTTTCCGAAGCCGGTCTTGTTTCCGTCCTTAAAGCCCCAGTTGATTTGCTTTTGTTTAAGCTCGGTGAAGCTTTTTGCCGAGTTGAGAACCTCTCTTGCCGAGGAATAGCTGTCCTCACTGAGCGATTTTGCAAGACCCGACGGGCTCATATCAACGCCGATAAGCGAGGAGATGCCTGCCATCTCACCCTGTGTGAGTGCGGAATAAATGCTGACGGCAAGCTCCGTGATGAGCTTGTTTGAATATATTTGAGGTTGAAGTGATTTCCGGAGCGTTTCAGCTTCTCCGCCCTCCTTGACAAACTGATTTATCAGCTCGTCGATGCCGTCGAGGACTCTCTGATATTTCTCCTGACCGAGATTTTCCGTGTAGCTTATTTGAACGGGAGTCATGGGAGCGAATGACCATACATAAGGATTGATTTTTCCGCTTGTCTGTGAAAGCAGATTTATATATATGCTCATAAGCTCATCTGTGCTTTTTGAAAAAAGAGAGTTGAGAGTGCTTTGAAGCTGTTGAGAATCAACGGCACTGCCGTTCATGTCCGAAAGCATTGCCGGAAGCTGTGAGGCATTAAGCTTAACCGTTTCAATCAGCCATCTCAAGATATAAATAAAGCTGTCGGAGGTGTTGACGATATAAGTGTCGATGTCGTCAACGGCAAGCGAGGCGAGAGCGGCAAGGTCAAAGGGAGCTGTTTTGAGCGTTCCGGAGGTGGAAAAGCTGTTAAGCTCAAGCTCAAAATTAAAGCTCATGCCCTCTTGTCCTGCAACTGCAACATCCATGATGCTGCCGACCTTGATGGGTGTGGTAATTCCGAGAACCTTCAATCTTAAAGGCTCGATGAGTCTGCTGATTGCATCGTCGAGACCACCGGTGTGAATGAAATAAGCGATGCCGGGAAGCTTAGTGCTGATCATTGTTGCCGGTGCGCTGCAGATTTTTTCAAGGTAAGAGGCAAGGTCGGAGATGAGGTTTCTGACCATTGAGCTTTTGTCTGCGGCTGCTTGGGAGGTGAAGGTTTGTGCATCGGTGTAGCTTTCCATGCCGCACTTGATGAAGATTCTCACAATTGAGGTTTCATAGCCCTTTGCACCCTTGAGTCCGACAAGGGGATTGACATCGTATGAGCCGGCACACAAAATTGTGTAAAGCAGGTCATTCATCGGAGTGAAGAGAGCTGCTGCGGCATTTTGAAAGTCTGCGACGGTTTCGATGCCCCACTGAGCATCGGAAAGGTTGACTTCACTCCATGAGGAAGCATAGGAAAGCTGTGACTGCACCTGCGGATAGTTGCCAAGACATGAGGAAATTGCAGCAGGTGAAAAATCAAGACCTATTGTTGAAAAGGTCTGCGAATTTTCCTCGATCATCGAATACATCGTCGTTGCCAATGCCGAAAGTGTTTCATCGGAAAAGACCAGAGAAAGCACCACCTGAGAAAGCTCACGGTTTTCGGTGTTGCGGGCAAGAGCCTTGAGAACCTCATCGGTCTGTTTCATTGCATCTTGTGCCTGTTGCTCGCTGACACCCTGAGGATAGGTGACGGCGGCAAGCCCCATGGGAGCTACACTGAGAGCGATGATAAGCACCGAGAGAAAAATGCCGAGGATTTTTTTTATGATATTTGCGCTTTTCAGTTTAATCACCTCAAATTATGTGCATTTTTAAAAATCATACAATTATATCATATATTTGTAGCTTAAATCAAGTTTAAAACATATTTTACAGATATTTAGCATTTTTAACTGATATTTCACACCCGAAAGGTAAAGGTTTGTGTATTAGGTTGAAAGTGATTTTTTTTACTTTTTTCTTATTGACATTTTCTGAAATGAGTAATATAATTTCTCATAATTGTTAGCAATCTAACATTTTTTAAAAGAAGGAAAAGATGTATGTATAAAAGAAAAATCGGCTTTGAGCTTCGTCACTGTTCAAGAATTATACGGCGCTACATGGACTCCGATGCAGTCAAAAGCTATCTTGATGAAATGACGGGAACTCACGGCTGGGCGATCGGTTATTTTTACAACAACCGTGACCGTGATATCTTTCAAAGAGATTTTGAAAAGGAATTTGACATTCGCCGTTCAACAGCAAGCAACATTCTGTCTCTGATGGAAAAAAACGGCTTGATAGTCAGAGTCGGTGTGCCGCAGGATGCGAGACTGAAAAAGATTATTCTGACTCAAAAGGCAGTGGAGCTTCATGAAAGGGTTGAGGATCAATTCAAAAAAATGGAGGCGGATATTTCCAAGGGCATCAGCAGTGAGGAAATGGACGCTTTCTTTTTAACAATAGATAAAATAAAAAACAATATAGAAAGGATGACTTTGGAAAATGGTAAAGAGATTAAGTAAATGTATCAGGGAATTTAAGCTCCCGTCGATTCTCACTCCGATTTTCGTCGCTCTTGAGGTTGTCATGGAAGTGCTTATCCCCTTTCTCATGGGTAAGCTTATCGACGACGGAATCAACAAGGCTGACACGAATTTTGTTGTCAAAACAGGTCTTTTGCTGGTGGTGCTTTGTGTTCTGAGCCTCTTTTTCGGTGCGGCGGCAGGTGTCACTGCGGCTAAGGCTTCGGCAGGCTTTGCAAAAAATCTTCGCCACGATATGTTCCACAATGTTCAGAGCTTTTCGTTTGCGAACATTGACAAATTTTCTTCATCAAGCCTTGTCACAAGACTTACAACCGATGTCACAAATCTTCAAAATTCATATCAGATGATCATACGCATTGCAGTGCGTTCTCCGGCAATGCTCATTTTCTCACTGATTATGGCTTTGACTATCAACAGTGAAATTTCCACTGTTTTCATTTTTGTCATTCCGTTTCTCGCCTTGGGCTTGGGCTTGGTTGTGAAATTCGCACATCCGATTTTCAGAAGAGTTTTCAAAACCTATGATAAGCTCAACAATGTCGTTGCGGAAAACCTCCACGGCATTAGGGTTGTCAAGTCCTTTGTGCGTGAGGAGGAAGAGGTGAAGAAGTTCAAGAGCGTTTCGGAAAAGATATATTCCGACACGAAAAAGGCTGAAAACATTCTTGCTTTCAACTCTCCGATGATGCAGACCGCAACATACACCTGCACCCTTTTGATTGCATGGCTTGGTGCAAAGCTCATCGTTTCTACGGGTGAAACACAAATGACAACGGGCGACCTTGTTTCGGTGCTTTCTTATGTTATGCAGATTCTCATGAATCTTATGATGCTTTCAATGATTTTTGTCATGCTGACAATGTCAAAGGCTTCGGGCGAAAGAGTTTGTGAGGTTCTCGACGAAACCAGCGACCTTACCAATCCCGAAAACCCGATTTACGAGGTTTCCGACGGAAGCATTGACTTTGACGATGTTTCCTTTGCTTATTCAAAGGACAGCGAAAATTACTGCTTGAAGGATATTGACCTTCACATAAAAAGCGGTGAAACAGTCGGTGTTATCGGAGCGACGGGTTCATCGAAAACGACTCTTGTTCAGCTTATTGCAAGGCTTTATGACACAAGCAAGGGCAGTGTAAGAGTCGGAGGCAGAGATGTCAAGGCTTACGATCTTGACACTTTGCGTAATTCCGTTGCAATGGTCTTGCAGAAAAATGTTCTTTTTTCAGGCACAATCAAGGAAAATCTCCGTTGGGGTAAGCAGGACGCCACCGATGAGGAGATTATCCACGCCTGTAAGCTTTCACAGGCAGATTCGTTCATTTCAAAAATGCCCGACGGCTACGACACCTTCATTGAACAGGGCGGAACCAATGTTTCCGGCGGTCAGAAGCAGAGAATATGTATTGCAAGGTCACTGCTGAAAAAACCGAAAATTCTTGTTCTTGACGACTCGACGAGTGCCGTTGACACTGCAACCGATGCCATGATAAGAAAAGCGTTCAAAGAGTATATCCCCGAAACGACAAAGATTATCATCGCACAGAGAATTTCCTCGATTGAGGATGCCGATAAGATAATCGTGCTTGATGAGGGCGGACTCAGTGGCTTCGGCAGTCATGAGCAGCTGCTTGAAAGCAATGAAATTTACCGTGAGGTTTACTATTCACAGCAGAAGGGAGGCAAAGAGAATGAGTGAGCAAATGCAAAGCAAAAAGCCGATGCCCCGTCCGGCAATGTCCCGTCACGGAGGAACTCCGGTGAGAATGAAGGGCGAAAAGCTCGACATGAAGGTTATAAAAAGAATTTTCTCAATGGTTGACAGAAAGTACCTGCTTTTAATGGGTCTTGTGCTTGTCTGCATCTTTGTTTCAGCCTTCACAAGCATTGCCTCGGCTAACTTTACCGGTATGCTTATTGATGACTACATTACCCCCATGCTGAAAGAAAAATCGACGGATTTTGCTCCGCTTATTTCCATGCTTATCAAAATGGCGTGTATTTTTCTTCTCGGAATCGTTGCCGCATTCTGTCAGCAGCGACTCATGGTTATCATCTCTCAGGGTATATTAAAGCAGGTCAGAGACCGACTTTTCACACACATGCAAACCCTGCCCATTAAGTTTTTCGATCAGAACAGTCACGGCGACATTATGAGCCGTTATACCAATGATACTGACACATTAAGACAGATGATTTCACAGTCCGTTCCGCAGTTTGTTTCCTCTGCCGTTACGATTGTTGCAACCTTTGTTGCCATGGTTGTCAAGAGCATTCCTTTGACGGTTGTCATAATTGTCACGATTGCGTTCATGATGGTTATAACCGGAAAGGTTGCCGGAAACAGCGGAAAGTTCTTTTTCAAGCAGCAGAAGTCCCTCGGTGATGTCAACGGCTTTGTTGAAGAGATGATAACGGGACAGAAGGTTATCAAGGTTTTCTGCCATGAGGAAAATGCAAAGGAGGACTTTGACAGGAAAAACGAGGAGCTTTTCCAAGGAACCTATAACGCAAACAAATTCGTCAACATTCTCGGCCCGATAAACAACAACCTCGGACATTTGCAGTATGTTATTCTTGCAATTCTTGGCTGCATTCTGGCTGTTATGTCGATGGAGGGTACTTTTGCAAAGGGAAGCATCTTCTTTCTCGAATTGGGAAGCGTTGTTGCTTTCCTCCAGCTTTCAAAATCGTTCACCATGCCGATAAATCAGATTTCTCAACAGCTTAATTCCGTCGTTATGGCTATGGCAGGCGCAAAGAGAATTTTTGAGGTGCTTGATGCCGAAAGCGAAAAAGACGAGGGCTATGTTACACTTGTCAATGCAAAGTATGACGCTGACGGTGAGCTTACGGAGACTCCGGAGCATACGGGTATGTGGGCATGGAAGCATCCGCATGAGGACGGCTCAACAACTTATTCCAAGCTTGAGGGCGAGGTACGCTTCTTTGATGTCGATTTCGGCTATAATGAAGATAAGATAGTGCTTCACAACATCAGCCTTTATGCAGAGCCGGGACAAAAGGTTGCATTTGTCGGTGCGACTGGTGCAGGCAAAACAACGATAACCAATCTTATCAACCGCTTTTATGACCTTGCAGACGGTAAAATCCGTTATGACGGAATCAACATCAACAAAATCAAAAAAGCTGATCTGCGTCGCTCTTTGGGTATCGTTTTGCAGGACACAAATCTTTTCACCGGTACTGTCAGGGACAACATCAGATACGGCAAGCTTGATGCTACGGACGAGGAAATTATCGAGGCTGCCAAAAAGGCAAATGCACATTCGTTTATCACTCGTTTGCCTCAAGGCTATGACACGATGCTGACAAACAACGGCGCAAATCTTTCACAGGGTCAGCGTCAGCTCATTTCAATCGCCAGAGCAACTGTTGCCGATCCGCCCGTAATGATTCTCGATGAGGCAACCTCCTCGATAGATACAAGAACGGAAGCACTTGTGCAAAAGGGTATGGACACCTTGATGAAGGGCAGAACCGTTTTTGTTATTGCTCACAGACTTTCAACTGTCATGGATTCAAATGTTATCATGGTGCTTGAAAACGGTGCAATCATCGAAAGAGGCACACATGAGGCTTTGATTGAGCAAAAGGGTAAGTATTATCAGCTTTATACCGGAGCGTTTGAGCTGGAATAAAAAAGCGCAGACCGGATAAAACAATAATTAAATTAAATAAGCTTTCCGTCAGAG
>CAZBFI010000051.1:0-11890 GCA_964491165.1 uncultured Faecalibacterium sp. | reverse complement strand
ATATTGATATTATCCACCTTAACGGTTCAATAGAAATAGCTCCCATTTTAAATTTATCCGATGTTATTGTGGATATCGTTGAAACGGGAAAAACACTGCTTGAAAATAATTTGGTTCCCTTTGAAACGATAACGCCGATAAGCGCAAGACTGATTTCCAATAAGGCTTCGTTCGGCTTTAAATTTGAGCAAATCGAACAAATTAAAAAAGGACTTTTATCCGAGGTGACAACAAATGATTAAAATTATGAAATACGGTGAAATTTCAAAGGAAGAAATTTTCGCACGAGGAAAAACTTCTTTTGATGTGGCTGACATTGTAAGCGATATCATCAACAATGTTAAAGCGAACGGAGATAAGGCACTTTTTGAATACTGCGAAAAATTTGACAAGGCAAAGCTTTCCTCCTTGGAGGTAAGTGAAGCCGAAATTGAAGAAGCCTTTTCCTCGGTTGAACCCCGTTTTATCGAAATAATCAAACAGGCAGCCGAAAATATCCGTAGCTTTCACAAAAAACAGGTCAGAAACAGCTTTATCATAAATGAGCAGGACGGAGTAATCACAGGTCAAAAAATAACGCCCATCGAAAAGGTGGGACTTTATGTGCCGGGTGGCACGGCTGCTTATCCGTCAACAGTTCTCATGGACAGTATACCGGCAAAAATTGCAGGCTGCGGAGAAATTTGCATCACCACACCTCCCTCAGCCGACGGCAAGGTCAATCCCGTCATTCTGGCTGCGGCGAAAATTGCAGGTGTTGACAGAATCTTTAAGCTTGGCGGTGCTCAGGCGATTGCCGCACTCGCTTACGGCACTGAATCTGTCCCCAAGGTTGACAAAATCGTCGGACCGGGAAATGCGTTTGTTGCAGAGGCAAAGCGTCAGGTTTTCGGACTTGTTTCCATTGATATGATTGCAGGGCCGAGTGAAATTCTGGTTATTGCAGACGGAAAATCAAATCCCCGTTTTGTAGCTGCCGACTTGCTTTCTCAGGCAGAGCATGACAAAATGGCAAGTGCCGTGCTTGTTACTGACAGCATGGAGTTAGCCGAAAAGGTCAGCACCGAAATTGAAAAGCAGCTGAAACAGCTGCCTCGTCAGGAGATTGCAAGAGCTTCTATTGACACAAACGGCAAAATCATTGTTGCCGAAAGCATTTCAGATGTCATCGAGGTTTCAAACGAGATTGCCCCGGAACACCTTGAGCTTTGTGTCGACAATCCCTTTGATTACCTTGATAAAATCAAAAATGCCGGAAGCATCTTTATGGGCAGATACTGTCCCGAAGCGTTGGGTGATTATTTTGCAGGGCCTAACCACACCTTGCCGACCTCAGGCACTGCGAGATTTTCGAGTCCGCTTTCGGTTGACGATTTTGTTAAAAAATCACAGTACACATATTACACAAAGGACGCTTTATTCAAGGTTGCCGAGCAGGTTGCTTTCTTTGCCGAAAAAGAAGGACTTACGGCACACGCAAGAAGTGCCACGGTGAGATTGGAAGAAAAACAATGAGCAAATTTTTGAACGAAAAACTGCAAAAGCAGAAAGCTTACACTCCGGGCGAACAGCCACAGGACAAAAAATACATAAAGCTTAACACAAACGAATCGCCTTTTCCACCCTCGGAAAATGTAATCAAGGCTATAACCGAACAGCAGATAAAGGATTTACGCCTTTACTGTGACCCTGAATGTAAAAAACTGCGTGGTTTAATGGCTGAGCTTTATAATGTGAACGAAAACAACATTTTTCTTTCCAACGGCTCAGATGATATTTTAAACTTTGCGTTTATGGCTTACGGACAAAACGGTGCGGCTTTTGCCGATATAACTTACGGCTTTTACAGCGTTTTTGCCGAGCTTCATGATGTTGAGACAACCGTTATTCCGTTGAAAGACGACTTCACCCTTGACACCGACGCTTTTTGCAATCAAAACAAGCTGGTGGTTATTGCAAACCCAAATGCCCCAACGGGACTTGAAATTTCACTCGATTGCATTGAAAAGCTTTTGAAAAGCAATCCGCAAAGCATAGTTTTAATTGATGAGGCTTATGTCGATTTCGGTGGAACTTCATGTGTGAGGCTTACTCAAAAGTATAAAAATCTTTTATGCGTTGGCACTTTTTCAAAATCGAGAAGTCTTGCAGGTGCGAGACTCGGCTTTTGCATAGCTGACAGTGAGCTTATTGCCGACCTTGAAAAAATCAAATATTCAACTAATCCGTATAACATTAACCGCTTGACACAGCTTGCAGGTGAAAATGCGATTCTTGACAACGCTTACTATATGGATAACTGCAAAAAAATAGTTGAAAACCGTGAATTTACCAAAAAAGAGCTTGAGCGTCTGGGCTTTGAGGTGCTTGATTCAAAAGCCAATTTTCTGTTTGCGAAAAGCGATAAAACAGACGGTGCAGAGCTTTATGAAAAGCTGAAAGAAAAGGGTGTGCTTATTCGTCATTTTACAAACGAAAGAATCAAGCAGTTTAACCGAATCACAATCGGAAGCCGAGAGGAAATGGAAACTTTTATTTTGAAAGTTAAAGAAATAATGGGTGAGAATATATGAGAACAGTACAAATTTCACGCAAAACAAATGAAACCGATATCAGCCTGACGCTCAACCTTGATGGTAAGGGCGAATCAAAAATCAGCTCCGGCTGTGGCTTTTTAGACCACATGCTGACATTGCTTGCCCGTCATGCGAGGTTTGATTTACAATTATGCTGTAAAGGTGACACCGAGGTTGACTATCACCACACGGTAGAAGATATCGGCATTGCATTAGGCGATGCATTTAATACCGCCTTGGGTGACAAAAAAGGCATTACCCGTTACGCAAGCTTTATTCTTCCCATGGACGAGAGCCTTATTCTTACGGCTGTTGACATTTCCGGCAGAAGTCACCTTGCTTACGGCCTTGAAATACCGTCAAGCAAGGTCGGTGATTTTGACACAGAGCTTACACAGGAATTTTTTGAGGGCTTTGTTCGTCATGCCGATATCACCCTGCACATTAAACAGCTCAGTGGTACTAATTCGCATCACATCATCGAGGGTGCTTTCAAATCCGTGGCAAGAAGCCTTAAAGGTGCAGTTGCCATTGACAATGACTTCAAGGATGAAATTCCGTCAACAAAAGGGGTGCTGTGATGATAGCGATTATAGATTACGGTGTGGGAAACCTTTTTTCTCTTGCCTCATCACTTAAAGCGTTAGGTTATGAAACCGTGGTTACGGGTGATGCCGACACCATAAGAAAAGCCGATAAGCTCATTTTACCCGGAGTGGGAGCGTTTGCAGATGCCGTTGAAAAGCTTCGTGCTTCATCACTTGACAGTGTAGTTATCGAGCAAGCCGAAAAAGGAAAATACCTTTTGGGAATTTGTCTTGGTATGCAGATGCTGTTTGAAAAAAGCTTTGAATATGGTGAGCATTCGGGCTTGGGCTTAATAAAGGGCAGTGTTGTTTCCATGGAAGGCTCACTTTCAAAGGAGCTGAAAATCCCACACATCGGCTGGAATGCCTTGAAATTCAAAAAAGCAAGTCCGTTGTTTAAATACATAAAAGACGGCGACTGCGTTTATTTTGTGCATTCCTACTATGCCGAAAACTGCGACGAATCGCTTATTGCAACCACCGAATACGGCAAGGAGCTTACTGCTGCCGTTGGCAAAAATAATATTTTCGGCTGTCAGTTTCACCCTGAAAAAAGCGGTAATGTCGGACTTAATATTTTAAAAGCTTTTTGCGAAATGGAGTAAAAAATGAAACTTTTTCCTGCAATAGATTTATATGACGGCAAAGCCGTTCGTCTTTATAAGGGCGATTACGGCAACATGACGGTTTACAGCGAAAACCCAATAGAAATTGCGCGTGATTTTGAGAACAAGGGTGCAAAATACATACACATTGTCGATCTGGAGGGTGCAAAGGACGGCACCACGCCAAACATAAGCATTGTCAGGCAGATTGCCAATGAAACCCGACTTTTTTGCGAGGTCGGAGGCGGAATAAGAGACATCGAAACCGTTGAAGCTTATTTAAGCAGCGGTATTGACCGAGTGATCTTAGGCACGGCGGCGGTGAAAAATCCCGAATTTCTGGAGCAAGCAGTTAAGAAATACGGTGAAAAAATAGCCGTAGGTGTTGACATTAAGGACGGCTTTGTTGCGATTAACGGCTGGCTGGAAAAATCCGAATATACCTGTTTTGAATTTTGCGAAAAAATGCAGAGCTTAGGTGTCAAAACCTTGATTTGTACCGATGTTTCAAAGGACGGAGCAATGAAAGGGACAAACCGTGAGCTTTACAGACAGCTTTCCGAAAGGTTTTCCATTGATATCACAGCTTCGGGCGGTGTTTCCGACTTAAATGACATAAAAGCGTTGAGACAGCTTGACATTTACGGTGCTATCATCGGAAAAGCCTATTACATCGGAGCGATTGACTTAAAAGAAGCATTGGAGGCATCAAAATGATAACAAAACGAATCATTCCCTGCCTTGATGTCAAAAACGGCAGAGTTGTAAAGGGTGTGAACTTTGAAAATCTGAACGATGTTTCTTCACCCGTACAGCTTGGCAAATTTTACAGCGATTGCGGTGCAGACGAGCTTGTTTTTTACGATATCACCGCTTCATCAGACGGCAGAAAGCTTTTCACCGAAATTCTTAAAGAGGTTGCACAAAACATTTTCATTCCGCTTACGGTTGGTGGTGGAATAAACACCGTGGAGGACTTTGACCGTGTGCTTAAATGCGGAGCTGATAAGGTGAGCGTCAATTCCGGTGCGATAAAAAATCCCGACCTGATAAGGCAAGCGGCTTTGAAATACGGAAACCAGTGTGTTGTGCTTTCCTGTGACATCAAGCGTGTGAACGGAGAATTTCGTGTTTTTGCAAAGGGAGGCCGTGAGGATACCGGCATGGAGGCTATAAGCTGGATAAAAAAATGCGTCGGCTTGGGAGCAGGAGAGGTTGTTGTTAATTCGATTGACACCGACGGCGTAAAAAAAGGCTTTGACATTGAGCTTCTCAAAGCAGTGTGCGATGCCGTAAATGTGCCTGTCATTGCATCGGGCGGAGCAGGCTGTGCAGAGGATTTTGTGACGCTGTTCAAAGAAATTCCGGACATTGACGCAGGTCTTGCCGCTTCAATTTTCCATTTCGGTGAAGTGAGCATAACTAAGCTTAAAGAGGTCTTAAAGCAAAACAATATTACAGTGAGGATATGAGAGAAATGATAAACATCGACGAATTAAAATTTGACGAAAAGGGACTTATTCCCGCAATAGTGGTTGACAGCCTTTCAAAAAAGGTGCTTACATTAGCTTACATGAATAAAGAAAGCCTTGAAATTTCACTTGAAAAACAGCTGACCTGTTTTTACAGCCGTTCAAGAAATGAGCTGTGGCTGAAAGGTGAAACAAGCGGTAATTATCAGCACATTGTGTCCGTGACCGCAGACTGCGATTTGGATGCTTTGGTGGTGATGGTTGAAAAAGACGGGCCTGCCTGCCACAAGGGAACGGATTCCTGCTTCACAGCTCCCTTATACATAACAGAGGGGAAAACCGATTTTTCAATGGACGGACTTTATGAGCTTTTGCAAAGCCGTAAATCGGATTTGCCCGAAGGCTCATACACAACCTATCTTTTTCAAAAGGGCATTGACAAAATACTTAAAAAAATCGGTGAAGAAGCAACCGAGGTAATAATCGCAGGCAAGGCAAACGATAAAAAAGAAACTGTTTATGAAATTGCCGACCTTGCTTATCACATTATGGTTATGATGGTTGAAATGGGTATTTCCGTTGATGATGTAAGGCGTGAGCTTGCCTCCCGTCACATAATCGACCACAAGGTTAAGCAAGAAAAAATGACATAAAATGCAAGGGGCTGTAAAAAAAGCGCAGACCGGATAAAACAATAATTGAATAATAAAGGCTTTCCGTGAGAGACATTTCATGGAGAGCTTTTTTATATGGCTTTTGGAATAGGACAAAACTGTCGTTTTGTGTTTTATCCTATAAACCACCCTCGCCACTCGGCGTACCTCTGTACGCCGTCGGGTTGCCCAAAACAAAGCTGACGCTTTATTTTGGCTCGGTTGATTCATTCTGCATCTTTTTTTCCAAGCCCTTGTGTTTTTATGTTCTGCTGTTGACAAAGCTTTAGGTGCTTGTTAAAATAAAGGTGAATGAAATGAAAGGGAAGCTTATATTATAATGAAAAAGATCATGTTCGTTTGCCACGGCAATATTTGCAGATCACCGATGGCTGAATTTGTTTTCAAAAAAATGCTCAGTGACAGCTGTCGTTCTGATTCTTACATTGTTCAGTCCACGGCAACAAGCACAGAGGAAATACGGGGGGACAAGGGAAATCCAGTCTATCCGCCTGCAAAATCCGAGCTTTTAAAGCACGGCATAGTCTGTGACGGAAAAACAGCCGTTCAGCTTAAAAAAAGCGACTATGAAAAATTTGACCTTTTTGTTGCGATGGACAGCATGAATGTCCGCAACATTATGCGAATTTTCGGCAAAGATCCCGACGGAAAGGTTTGCAAGATGATGGATTTCACCGACCGAAAGGGAGATGTTGCAGATCCTTGGTATACAGGACGGTTCGATGTTGCTTACAGGGACATTTATGACGGCTGTTGCGGCTTGCTTGAATTTTTGGAAAACGGAGCGAATCGATAAAAAGCCGTGGAATAATGAGCCGTTTTCGACAGTAATAATTATCGAACAAGTGAAAAGATGCGTTGAATTTTAATATTCTGTTCAAAAAATTCAAATTAAAATAAAATTATTGACAATTTATTGACAATATCAGTTAAAAGTAGTACCATGAAACCATATATAATATGTTTTTTTAAACAAACTTAGGAGGAACAGAAATGAATGAATTGAGGTTAACCGGAAAGAAAGCACTGTCATTGCTCATGGCAGTCATGATGATTCTGACCGCTTGGGTCTGGGTTGAACCGACCAAAGCACAAGCCGCCACGGCAGGAAAGTACAAACTTGCCTTTTGTGTTTATGACAACGATAATGGTTCAGACGGAGTTAGTGAATTGATAATTAAATATAAAACAAAAGCGAATAACGGAACGGGAACAGAGTCAGCCGAAAATACAGTTCCCACGGATGTTGCGACAGCAAAGCCTATATTGGTTACAGGAAAAAATTATTATATAGTTCATGTTGATAATGCTGATTTTCCTTCTTATGCTTATGCGTATTCAGAAGTAGCAAATGGAGAATATCCGGAATTCAGACTTAGAGTTTTGGTGGCAAAGGCTGGTTCATCAAATTGCAATGGTTCAGCTTCGTCAACATGGAAACAGGTTGCTGACTTTGAGTTCCATCATAAGGGCTTTTTGGGCAGCAACACCGGAAGTGCAAGCACGACGAGCTTCGACAATAAACCGAGTGCATCATCTGTAAGCTTTGTTTCCGGTGCAACTTCAATCACTGTGCCAAAAACCGGTAAGAGCGATATAACATCAAATTATGTTGCCGGTGTTTATGACCAATACGGAGTTCGTATGAGCTATGACCCCACTTATTATATAAGAACCTCTGCTCCAACTTCTGCACAAAGCACATCACAGACTGTTACAGGTGTTACAATGAACTCTTCAACGGGAACTATGACACTGACTTCTGCTGCACAGCTGATAAGTGGTAACAGTCAGACGATATATGTTCACGCAAAATATAACTCACTTTACGCAAACAGATCCGTCACACTCAACGATCCCACTTATACCTTTAATTACGATAAAAATACTACGGATTCCTCTGCAACCGTTGCTCCTTCTTCATCAACAACCGGAAAGTATTATGATCAGTTCGGCTCTGCCACAATCAGCGGAACAAGAACCGGTTATACATTTGAGGGCTTTTATCAGGATAAGTTTGATGACTCTTTTGAAAATGCGAATTATTCCGGTGATACGCTGTCTTCAACAACTCGCTATACAGATGATGTCACCTGGTATGCTGCCTGGCAGGCAAATAAGTATTCGATGAAATTCACATATAGGGATGACTCTGCACATTGGGTGACATCCGACTCTGTCAGTGAATACTACGGAAGGGATATTCCTTTTGCTGAGATCACTGATACAGTCCACGACGGTGTTGACTATACCTATACATTTTCGGGCTGGTCTCCCGAGTATACAAAAGTCACAGCCACAGATGGAATAACATACACTGCCTTATATGTTGAAAAGGTGCATTATGCCGATTATACCAAGCTTGAAGAACAGATAAAACTTGCAAAGGAAAAGAAAGAGGAAGATTTATATAAGCAGGGAGCTTACACCGAAGCGACTGTCAATCAGTTTGAAAGTGCCCTTAAGCTTGCAGAAGAATCACTCGCAAGTAAGCTTCTGCTTTCACAACAGGCTCAGGTTGATAATTTGACGGAAAATCTCCTTAAAGCGAGAGAAAATCTTGATATCAAAAACTTCACTGTCATTTTTACCGATGAAAGCGGTGCGATTCTCAAGGACGGCTATCACTTTGTTGAGTACGGTGAGAAGGTTGATGTTCCGACAAATCCCGAAAAATCAGCAGATTCGGTTTATCATTATGAGTTTGTCAAATGGGACACGGAAGAAAGCAGTGGCATTGATGCGTGTAATTATGTGACCGACGATCATCTTTTCATTGCATCGTTTAAGGCAGTTGAACATACATTCACCGATACGACAACACCGTCAAGCTGCACAAGCGACGGAGTTATCACAAAGGAATGTACCTGCGGTTATTCTTATAGCGTCGCAAATCCCGACGACCTTGCAAAGCACACATGGAGCAGTGATTATAAACAGCTCGTTCCCGCAACCTGTGCGACAAAAGGCTCAGAGGCTCTTTATTGTACAGCTTGTTCGGCAATTGATGAAAGCAGTGTCAGGGATATTGAGGCACTCGGTCATGATTTCGGTGAATATCAGCAGTACACACCTGCAACCTGCTTTGGAAAGGGTTCTGAGGTTGCTCAGTGCAGTCGTTGTCAGGCAAAGGATGTCAAGGAAATTCCTCAGAAGTCACACTCTTATTCCGTTTCCGAAACCGTCGAAAAAACCTGCACGACTGACGGCTATACAAAAGAAGTCTGTGAACTTTGCGGTAACATAAACATCAAAGATATTCAGTCTGCAACCGGTCATGACACAAGCACTCAAACAGTTGAACCGACTTGCGTATCTTCGGGATATGAAAAAATCAGCTGTAAAAATTGCGACTATGAAAAAACAACGATTCTTGAGGCAACCGGAACTCATGATTACGGCGATTGGCAAGAAGTAACACCGGCAACCTGTGTTGGAAACGGAGTTGAAAAGAGAACCTGTAAGATCTGTAATTCGGCAACGGAAACTAAGCTTACCGACAAAATTGAGCATAGCTATCCGGAGATCTGGACAGTGGAGACTCCTGCCACTTGTACTGTTGACGGCAAGGAAACAAAGACCTGTACCTTGTGTGGCAATGTGATTTCACAAAGCATTCCGGCAATTAAGCATAACTATTCCGAAACCATAAATGAGCCTACCTGCACTCTTGCAGGCTCTGAGGTTGAAACCTGTCTTAACTGTGGTGATGTCATAACAACTGTTATTCAGCCTCTCGGTCACGAATGGGATGACGGAGTTAAAAAAGATGCAGACTGCACTCACGGCTCACACACGCTTTACACCTGTAAAACCTGCGGTGAAAAGAAATATTCTTTTGATTCGTCTGTCGGCGCACTCGGACACGATTTCAACGGTGAGCAGATAGCTATAACACCTGCAACCTGTACTGCCGATGGCGAAAAAACAGTTAAATGTACAAGATGCGATCGGACAACAACCGTTATTATTCCAAAGCTCGGACATGATTGGAATGAGTGGGTCAAGGTTGATGCCACAAATGACACCGACGGCTCATGGACTCGCACCTGTAAAAACGGCGAATGCAGTGAGAGTGTTGTGATTCCCAAGGGAAATCATACTCTTGTTGAAGATGCGACAGCTTATGTTGCTCCCACTTGCACCGAAAAAGGTCAGAGAGTTTATACTTGCACCTCTCATGCCGATTGCTCGGTCAAGGTGACAGTGGTTCTTGATGAAATTCAGCATAGCATCGGCACGGCAAAGCTTGATTCAACCTGCACAGCCGACGGTTATATTAAAACTTATTGTACTGATTGCGAAAAGGTATTCAGTATCACGGTAATCAGCCAAAAGGAACATGATTATGTCAAGGGTGAAACGGTTGAGCCGAGCTGTACTTCACAAGGCTATGCTGTTTATACCTGTAAGGATTGCTCAACCACCAAAACGCAGACGCTTGCACAGCTCAATCACTTGTGGGGTGCATGGGAAATTATCACTTATCCCACCACATCAAAAGAGGGACTCCAGCAAAGAAAGTGCTTGAGAGAGGGCTGTGAAGAAACCGATTCGTTGACTATACCTGCTCTCGAAAAAGAGGACACCTTTACTGTAAAATTTGTCGTTGAGGGCAAGGAGGTCGCAACCTTAAAGGTTAACTACGGCTCTGCGGCAACTGCTCCCGAAATCAGCAAAAAAGCTCCCGATGAGCAATATCATTACGATTATATTTGGGACACCGATTTTTCAAAGGTCACCTCCGACCTCACGGTTACTGCTGTTATCACACCTGTTGCCCACAGCTTCGGAAATTGGGTAACAGATAAAAAGGCAAGCTGTCTTTCAGATGGCTCGGAGCATAGAGAATGCTCCTGCGGATATCGTCAGCAGAATGTTATTTCAGCAACCGGTCACGATTATTCCGTCAGCTACCGTGAAAAAGATCCGACCTGTACGCAGAGTGGTTGCGAGGTTAAAACCTGTGTCAACTGCGGTGATGTATACAAGCAGACACTCAATAAGCTCGGACACAGCATGACTTATCACGAGTACATTAAAGCCACCTGCAACAGTGAAGGCTCGGTTGCTTATTATTCATGCTCACGCTGCGGCAAAAACTTCTCCGACAGAAGCGGATTTGAGGAAATTGAACAGACTGTCATCGGCAAGATGTATCACACCTTCATAATCATTGAGGGAACGGATGCAACCTGCACGGAAAACGGAATGTCGGATTATAAGTATTGTTCGGTCTGCGGAATCACATATAATTCACAGCCGATTCCGGCATACGGACATAAGGATGACGATCATGACGGCTCATGTGACAGATGCGGTGCGTTTTACTTAGACGGCGATGTCGTTTGCTCATGCAACTGTCATAAGACCGATTTCATCAGCAAGATCATTTATGCAATTCAAAGCTTCTTCTGGAAGCTCTTCGGCTCGAATAAGCAGTGTGGCTGCGGTGAAAATCATTATTGATAACGCTCAGCCGTTGAGGTAATTTTCGGGCATTGAAAAAGCTTTGATGAATAAAACCGAATAAAAAGTAAGTGGTTTGTTAAAGCGTGACAGCTTTAACAAACCACTTTGTCTTTGTCTTTGGCTCAAGAAAGCTCAGATGCGTCAAAAAATCAAGAAATTCTTGAATTGCACTGAAACCCATAATAATGTTCTCTTTTATTATAAATTCATCTGTGATGTATTATTGTTTTGTTCATTCTCTGCCGACGGTTTTGCAATGTCTTTTTTTAAAAAACACAAGTAAAAGAAAAGCGACTCTTCCGTAGAAGAGTCGTCGTTCCTTTTGGAGCTTCGTAGCTTATGCGCGGGGATCGATTCCGCCAATGACATAATCGGGAACTTCCAAGCCCAACTTTGCGAGAAGAGCAAAAACATGGCTCATGATCTCAACAAGAATGTCTTCAATTTTTGAAAAATCCATGATAACATCTCCTTAAAAAATTTTTAATGAGTACTCTCATTGAC
>CAZBFI010000050.1:0-12084 GCA_964491165.1 uncultured Faecalibacterium sp. | reverse complement strand
ACCTAATTTATATCATCATAAAATACCTTATTAAGATAAAGTCCGTGAGGCGGTGCGGTAATTCCGGCTCTGACACGATCCTTTGAAAGAAGAATGTCACCGATGGAATTTTCTTGAATTTTGCCGCTTGAGATATCGAGAAGCGTGCCGACCATGATTCTCACCATGTTATAAAGAAAGCCGTCACCCTTGACCTTAAAAAGAACAAGCTCACCCTGTCTTTCAACGGAAAAATCAAAAATATTACGCCTTTTGTCCTTAACCTCTGTTCCGCTTGCGCAAAAAGCCGAAAAATCATGGTAACCGATAAAGGCCTTCGCTTGCTCATCAAGAAGAGCATCATCAATCGGAAGCGGATAATGCAAGGCTTTGTTCAGTAAAAAAGGATTTCTGACCCTTGAATTCCAAACCTTATAGACATACTCTTTTCCTTTACAGTCGAAACGGGAATTAAAGTCTAAAGAGACCTCTTTTGCTTGCAAAACAGCAATTTCATCAGGCACAAGTGCATTTATTCCCACCTTGATTTTTTCCGTCGGTGTATCTTTTTCTGTTTTAAAATTGCAACAAAATGTGTTTGCGTGAACAAGTGCATCTGTTCTGCTGCAACCGTAAAGTGTAACCTTATGACCTAAGATTCGCTCACAAGCCTTAGTGATAAAGCCTTGAACCGTTTCTGCGTTTTCCTGCATCTGCCAGCCGTGAAAACGGCTTCCGTCATAAGAAATCGTAAGACAGATATTTCTCTGCATATTATATCAACGCTCCGAATTTCACATTAAGAAGAATGATTCCTGCAAAGCCGGCAACAAAGAACAAAAAAACTATTCCGTCTTTTGCGGTAAATTTCATTTGTTTCATTCTCGTTCTGCCCTCTCCGCCTGTATAGCATCTGCAGCTCATCGCAAAAGCAAGGTCATAAGCCTTTTTAAACGATGAAACAAAAAGAGGGACAAGAATCGGAATGAGTGCTTTAACTCTTTCAATCAAGTTGCCGTTTTCAAAATCGGCGCCTCTTGCTTTTTGTGCATTCGTTATTCGCTCAATTTCTTCAATAAGCGTCGGAATAAATCTCAAAGCGAGAGTCATCATCATTGCAAGCGAATGAACTGAAATTTTAAAGATTTTAAGCGGTGACAACAGCTTTTCAATTGCATCTGTTAACATTGTCGGCACTGTTGTATAAGTTAAAATAGATCCTGCAATAATCAAAAGAATAATTCTTATCGCCATGAATATTGCCGTATATATACCCTTTTCGCTGAAGGTTATTATCCAAAAGCTCCACTGTTTGCCGCCTTTAATATAAAACATATTCAGCACTGCCGTAAAAATAACGATCGGAACGATTGGTTTGAGACTTTTTAAGAACATTTTCAAGGGTACTTTTGAAAAAAGGACAGAAAGCAAAACAACTGCCGAGGCAAGACCGATGGAAAAGAAATTCTTGCAGGTGAATATCATTGCGATAATAAGCACTGTAAGAATGATTTTGTTTCTCGGATCAAGTCGGTGAACAAGCGAGTTTTCCTTATAATACTGACCTATTGTAATATCGGAAATCATTTGCCACCCTCCTTTTTCAAAAGCAACAAAAGCTCTTTTTTCGCTTTTTCAAGGGTGTAAACATCAGTCGGAACATCATAACCCTTTTCTTTAAGCTTAAGAAAGAGCCTTGTAAGCTCAGGGACATTAAGTCCCATGTCGTAAAGCTCCGATGAATGCTTGAACACACCGTCAACAGTGTCATAATAAGCAAGCTGTGAATTGTTCATCACAAGCACCCGTGTGGCAATTTTGGAAATATCCTCCATGCTGTGAGAAACAACAAGAACAGTGCTTCCCGTCTTTTCTCTGTAAGAAGTGATAAGCGAAAGAACAGTTTCTCTGCCCTTTGGGTCAAGACCGGCACAAGGCTCATCGAGGATCAAAACCTGTGGCTCCATTGCCATAACACCTGCAATAGCAACTCTGCGCTTCTCCCCTCCCGAAAGATCAAACGGTGATTTTTCAAGATAGCTTTCATCAAGTCCAACAAATTTAATTACTCTGCTAACCCGTCTGTCAATCTCCTGCTGTGAAAGCTTCATGTTCTTAGGACCGAATGCTATATCCTTATAAACCGTTTCCTCAAAAAGCTGATATTCGGGATACTGGAAGCAGATACCGACCTTAAAACGAACATTTCGTATGTTTTTTTTGTCACTCCAGATGTCTTTTCCGTCAAGAAGAACAGTACCCGAGGTACCTTTAAGCAGTCCGTTAAAATGCTGAATTAGCGTGCTTTTGCCCGAGCCTGTGTGACCGATAACACCCACAAGCTCTCCCTGTTCGATTTTCACATTGATGTTTCTGATTGCGTGAACCTGAGATGTTGTTCCCTCAGAATACACATGGCTGAGATTTTCTGTTTCAAGAACGGTTACACTCAATTTTTTTCCTCCGTCAAACTGATAATACAGTCAAAAAGTTCATCTATATCAAGAACGTCTTTTCTTACCTTAATTCCGCTTTTATTGAGAAGCATGGCAAGCTCCGTAGCTTCGGGAACATCTAAGCCGACACTTTTAAGCGTATCAATATTGGTGAAAACCTCACGGGGATTTCCGTCAAGGACAATTTTGCCCTCGTCCATGACTATAACCCTCTTTGCTTTCACCGCTTCATCCATATAGTGAGTTATAAACACAACGGTTATACCGAATTCTTCGTTTAGCAGCTTAACCGTTTTCATAACCTCTCTTCTGCCTCTCGGGTCAAGCATGGCAGTCGGCTCATCAAGGACAATGCATTCCGGCTTCATTGCTATGATTCCGGCTATTGCTACTCTTTGCTTCTGACCGCCCGAAAGCTTATGCGGTTCAAAGGTACGAAACTCATACATTTCAACCTGCTTTAATGCTTCGTCAACTCTTTTTCTTATCTCTTTAGGGTCAAGACCTAAATTTTCGGGGCCGAAAGCAACATCGTCCTCAACAATCGTTCCGACAATCTGATTGTCGGGATTTTGAAAGACCATTCCGACCTTTCTGCGAATGTCGAAAATCTTATCCTCATCTTTAGTGTCGATTCCGTCAACAGTCACGTTGCCCGACTGCGGAACAAGAATTGCATTGCAAAGCTTTGCCGTTGTTGACTTTCCGCATCCGTTATGACCGAGAATACAAATAAAATCGCCTTTTTCGATTGAAAAACTGAGATTTTTTATGACGGTGTTTTCAATATTCTCATCTGCATCGGTATAAGCAAATGTTACATTGTCAAATTTAATAAATTCACTCATCGTTATCACCGGCCTTTTTCCAAATGGCTGATGCACCGCAAGGGAGAATCATACCGGTTTGAGTGACAGGTAAGCCTATTTCGGAGGACTGAACACTGCCACCGAATTTTTTCTTTACAACTGCTCCCAAAATATATTCCATTACAGATGCGGAAAGACCTGTTGTGTAGGAGTTAATAAGCATCATCAGGGAATCCTCATAAAGAAGCTCACTGCAAAGCTCAACAAAATTATAAACCTCATCTTCAAGCTTCCAGACCTCTCCACCGGGTCCTCTACCGTATGAGGGAGGATCCATGATGATGATATCATACTTGTTTCCTCTTCTTATCTCACGCTGAACAAATTTGATGCAATCGTCAACAATCCATCTGACACTTGCGTTTTGAAGTGATGAGGACACAGCATTTTCCTTTGCCCACTGAGTCATACCCTTTGAACCGTCAACATGAACAACATGGGCGTTTTCACTCAAGGCGGCAATCGTAGCTCCGCCTGTGTAAGCAAAAAGATTCAGCACCTTAACACTGCGACCTGCGTTTTTGATTACCTGTCTTGTGTAATCCCAATTAACAGCCTGTTCGGGAAAAAGTCCCGTATGCTTAAAGCCCATAGTCTTTATGTTAAAAGTCAAATCCTTATATTTAATACTCCAATAGGGCGGCATTTTTCCTCTGACATCCCATGCACCGCCACCGGTTTTTGAACGGCGATAATATGCGCTCGCTTTTTTCCAGAGCGGATTTGTTTTCGGAGTTTTCCAGATTACCTGCGGATCAGGTCTTACAAGAATGATATCGCCCCATCTTTCAAGCTTTTCACCATCGGAGCAATCAATAAGCTCATAATCTTTCCAATCGTTTGTATATCTCATCTTATCACCTTAAAAAGTCATTTGTGTGTTTGGCTTTGAAATGCCGAGATGCTCATAAGCGGCAGCAGTTGCAACTCGGCCTCTTGGAGTTCTGCCCAAAAAGCCTATCTGCATAAGATAAGGCTCGTAAACATCTTCAATTGTAACGGCTTCTTCACCGATTGCCGCAGCAATGGTTTCAAGTCCGACAGGTCCACCGTTATAGCTTCTGATCATTGTTTCAAGAAGTAACCGGTCGATATTGTCAAGACCGAGATGATCAATCTCCATCTTCTCAAGTGCATAATTTGCATTTTCCTCGTCGATGATTCCGTTACCTCTTATTTGAGCGAAATCTCTCGCTCTTTTCAAAAGTCTGTTGGCAATTCTCGGCGTACCTCTTGAACGGGAGGCAATTTCAAGTGCCCCGTACTTTTCAATGTCAATGCCGAGGATTCCCGCACTTCTTGTTACAATCTGCGCAAGCTCTTCCGGTGTATAAAGCTCCAAGCGTAAGATAACACCGAAGCGGTCACGAAGAGGAGCTGAAAGCTGTCCTGCACGAGTTGTTGCACCGACAAGAGTAAATTTCGGAAGATCCAATCTTATTGAACGGGCAGACGGCCCTTTTCCGATGATAATGTCCAAAGCGTTGTCCTCCATTGCCGGATAAAGCACTTCTTCAACGCTTCTGTTAAGACGATGAATTTCATCAATAAATAATACATCGCCTTCATTAAGATTAGTTAAAAGTGCGGCAAGATCTCCCTGCTTTTCGATTGCAGGACCTGAGGTAACACGCAGATTAACATTCATTTCATTTGCAATAATTCCGGCAAGCGTCGTTTTACCGAGTCCGGGAGGGCCATATAAAAGCACATGGTCGAGTGCCTCGCCTCTGCTCATTGCAGCTTTGATATAAACATCAAGATTTTCCTTTGCTTTTTCCTGACCGATATAGTCCGTAAGCACCTTAGGTCTGAGAGAAATCTCAATATCACTGTCAAGGCTCGTCATATCCGGAGCAACGATTCTTTCTTCAAAATCCATTTGTTTCACCTTTACTGATTCGATAATAATTTAAGTCCCTGTCTTATAAGTGTTTCAACAGGAAGATTCGGATCAAGCTTACTGACGGCAACAGATGCTTCGGACTGACTGTATCCGAGCATTGAAAGAGCCGCAACAGCTTCACTTGTGCTTGCCATTTCATTCACTGCACTTATGCTGTTTATGTCGGAGCTGTTCACTGTGTCTCCCACAAGATTTTTGACCTTGTCCTTTAAATCGAGGATTATCCTCTGAGCAATCTTTTTGCCGACACCGGGAGCTTTGGTGATGGCTTTTTCGTCTGAAGCGGAAATGCTAAGTGCAAGCTTGTCGGGGTTCAGCTCTGATAAGATTGCAAGTGCAGCCTTAGGGCCGACGCCGTTGACACTGATTAAAAGCTTGAACCATTCAAGCTCATACTCACTTGAAAATCCGAAAAGATCCATTGCGTCCTCTCTGACATTCAAATAAGTATATAAGGTTGCCTGCTTTTCACCCTGAATGTCATAAAGCGTCTGATTCGATGTCAAGCACTTAAAGGCGACACCGCCACATTCGATTGCCGCAAAGCCGACACCAGTTTTTACAACTTTACCGGTAAGACTGTAAAACAATGTTAAATCCCCTTCCTGATTTTCATTTTTCCGTATGATGTGACCGAGCCTGCCGAATGAGCGTGACAAATCGCCATCGCAAGAGCATCAGCCGTATCGTCGGGCTTAGGAATTTTTTCAAGAGCAAGAATGCGTTTCGTCATTTCCTGAATTTGATTTTTTTCTGCTCTGCCATAACCGACAACACTCTGTTTCACCTGTAAGGGCGTATATTCATAAACGGGTACTTTGTTTTTTTGTGCGGCAAGCATAATAACTCCTCTTGCCTGACTGACATCAATTACGGTTTTTGCATTGCTGTTATAAAACACCTTTTCAACACTCATTGCATCCGGCTCGTGCAGAGCAAGAAGCTGTGAAAGTCTGTCATATATTATTTCGAGTCTTTCATTAAAGGGAGTTTTCGCATCTGTAAGAATTGCTCCGTAATCAATGACATCAAAATGATTGTTTTTATAATCCAAGACTCCGTATCCGACAATAGCATAACCGGGATCGATTCCCAAGATTTTCATATACACTACCTCACAATAAATATCATTTGATTATATCATACTATTATAAAATGAGCAATAGCAAACAGATAAAAAATCTCTTGCAGTTTCAACTCATTCACAAAAACCTACCTCTTTTGGCTTTTCAGCTTAAAGAGGTAGGTTAATTTATATGAGATTTTTAAAAGCTTACAGCCGCTTCAAAGAACTGAAATAGCATCGCTGATGTTTTTTTCAAGAGCCTGCTTACCGTATTTGTCAACCTCCGACTTGTTCTTTTCACCATGCGTGAGACAGCCTGCACCGCCAATGCAACCGCCGACACAAGCCATACCCTCGATGAAATTCGCATCAAGAACATTTTTGCTCTTTTTCAAAAGCGCAACCCGACACTCCTCGATTCCGTCACAAGCAACAGCCTTTAAGTCAAAGTCAAGCTTCTGTTCATTGAGACCTTGCTTAACGGCATCGCTCAAGCCACCGGATCTTGCAAAAATTCTTCCGAAATAAGAAGCATTATCAAGCACATCTTCCCCAAGCTGAGTTATGTCAATATTTTTGCTGTCAAAGAGTGCCTGAAGCTCTTCAAAGGTGAGCACGGCATCAATATAAGGCTTGACTGTTTCAAGCTGCGCCTCAGCTTTTTTAGCTGTACATGGACCGATGAAAACAATCTTTGCGTTTTTGTCGGTTTCCTTGATATATTTTGCAAGCGTCGCCATAGGAGAAAGATTATGAGACACAAGCGGTAAAAGGCTCGGAAATGAAGATTTTATATAAGAAACAAAAGCAGGACAGCATGAGCTTGTCAAAAAGCCTTTTTCATAAAGCTCTCTTGATTCGGCATGTGCCACCATGTCGGCGCCAAGTGCTGCCTCAACAACAGTGAAGAAGCCGAGATTCTTTAATCCGGCAATCACTTGACCGAGCTTTGCATAGGTGAACTGACTCGATATTGACGGAGCAACCACTGCATAAACCTTGTATGCTCTGTTTTCATCACTGTTTTTGATAAGCTCTATTACATTGAGTATAAACGATTTGTCGGTTATAGCACCGAACGGACATTGATAAACACAAGCTCCGCACTGTATACATTTTTCATTGTCAATGAAGGCGGCATTATCGTCATTGATGGTTATGGCTTTCACCTTGCACGAATTCTGACAAGGTCTTTTTCGGTTCATGATTGCCGAAAAAGGACAAACTCTTGCACATTGACCGCATTCGACACACTTTGATTTATCAATATGAGCAACATGGTTATAATCAAAGGATATTGCTCCTTTTTTGCACACATCCTCGCACCTGTGAGCAAGACAACCACGGCATGAATCCGTAACCTCATACCCTGCCGCCGGGCATTCATCACAGGCTATGTCTATAACCTGAATGACATTTGTGTCATCAGTGCCTCCGCCCATAGCCATTTTCACTCTTTCGGCAAGTATGGCTCTTTCTTTATAGACACAGCAACGCATGGTTGATGTTTTTCCGGGAACGATCATCTTAGGAATATCAGTGACATTTTGCAAAAGAGTACCGTTCCATGCTTGACTTGCGACTTCACGCAGCACTTTATATTTCAAGTACTGAACTTTTGTATCAAACTTCCTCATATTTATCACCTTAAAAATAACTTACCTTGATTCTTTTGCCCATTTTTTTAAGACATTCCGAAAGCTCTGTAACGAGATTCATTTTAATGCTGAAATTTATCGGCAGATCGGGATTTTGATGTGCCGGATTTATTGCTCTTCCGACAAAAAAATTGATGTCGGTGGCTTCTTCGAAAAGCAAGCGACAGATAAGTGAAGCACCGTCACGCTTAAAGCTCCAATGCTCATAAAACTTGTTTTCTCCCAAATAATCCTTTGCGTATTCAAGAACACGGTTAACAGTAATTACTCCCTCGGTAACAAGATCAACTCCCTCGATTTGCGCAATAGGAGGAATATCGCTTTTTTCAAAATTCAAGGTCGCTTTAAGCTCCTTGTTAAGATACCTTGCCGCTATTGACGAGGTAGTACCGCCGCAAATGATATGCTTACCCTCTTTTGAGAAAAACAGCGACATCATTCTGTCGGCATCATCACGGTTTGAGGGAGGCCCGAAGAGCATATTCATCGGTTCTCTTTTCCTTATTCTTACAACACAAGCGGTTGCATCGTCTCCCGGCTTATTCCCGTAAAGCTTATTGCATTCATCAACAAGCATGGTCGAAAGTGTTTTCGCCGTATAGCCGGCAGGAGCAAGCGTTTCAAAAAACTCGATGATATCTTCTCTCTTCCAGCCGAAATTATAAAGCATACCGATTCCCGCATGAGGACAGCCGTCACTCATGGCAACAAAAATATCATTTTCCTGCAACTTAATAAGTGACCTGAAAATCTTTTTACCGCCGATGTTCATTTCGGTTTTCGGATAATCGTAATTCACATCGTCACGAATAAGAATAACATGTGGATTGTCATATTGTATAATTTCAGCGGTTTCATTGTTTTTCAAGTGAATAATCGTAAAGGTTGAATATGCAACACCTCTGACCGAGCAAACGGGAAGTGTTGCGGCGATGGTTGAAACGCATTCTTCAATCGGCAAGCCCTGTGCCATCATTGTCGAAATAATTTTGGAGGTCAATGTGGAAAGAATACTTGCCTTGACACCGCTTCCGAGTCCGTCTGCAAGCACAATGACCGTTGAATTTTCATTTTCCTCAACAACATCAACATGATCACCGCAAAGCTCTTCACCGAAATGATTTATACTTTTATATCCGATGTCCGCACATAAATCATTCATCAGTAATCGACTCCTTCAGCTTTGAAAGTGCAATTTTCGTCTCCGCAGCCGTTTCACCCAAAAGTGAAGCAATTTCCTGAACAATTCTCATTTGCTTGTCAACGACCTTATCTGCAACCTCGATTGTCTTACGGCTGATATTTTCCTTTCTCTCGCGCTCATATTCTTCATCGGTTACATCACGCATTATACCGACAAGAAGATGTGATTCCTTGTCATAGACCACTGTCTGTTCAACATAACGCTTGTATTCGGCAAGATAAACCCTCTGATCCTTGACATTCTTACCGCTTGTGATAACATTCATAAAAACAGACGGATCAAGAATACGGATAACCTGATCACCGAGAACATCGGAGGCTGAGCGTATATTCATAATTTTTCTTGCGACCTCATTTATCTGCTGAACCTCAAGATTTTCATTCAAAACAATGAGTCCGTTAGGAGTGTTTTTAACAATTGTGTCCGAGAAGCTTTCAGCCTTATCCTTTAAAAAAGGCAGGCACATTGAAATTTCAGCCTTGCCCTGACATATCGCAACTGCTTTTTCACGGCAGGTGTTATAACCACACGAACCACAGTTAAGCTCATCAGAGGCCTTGAATTTTCCCATTTGACGAAGTGCGCTGTTAATTTCCGTTTCCGACGGGTAAGGAAGTTTATGCTCAATAAAGCTTAGGTGCTTTTTTAACTCAATCGGGCGTGGCTGAGTAACCTGAAAATCCTTGCTTCCGGCATAAGCGGCAACCTCAAGATAATCCTTGACATTTGAGTCATGATGATATTTTTCGATTACAGGCCCACCGACACAGCTGCCTATACAAGAGGACATCTCGATAAAGCAATTATGTATCTTTCCTTTTTCTATATCCTTTAAAACAGAAACGCAGTTTTCTACACCGTCAATTGCAACGTATGTATATCTGCTGTTTTCGGTCATGGTTTTAAGTATACCGCCTGTTGTCGGGAAAAATCTTGCACGGCTGTATTCGTTATTATCAGACTCCGGCTCAAGCTCAACGCCATCCTCTTTCATCCATTCGGTAAGCTCCTCGAATGTAAGCACAGCGTCGACAATTCCCTGATAATAGTCGGCTTCATCTTTTTTCGCAACGCAAGGACCGACAAAAACAGTTTTTGCATCAGGGTATCTTCTTTTTATATCAGCACAGTGAGCCTGCATTGGAGATATAACATCGGCAAGATATTCGAGGCAGGCGGGAAAATGCTTTTGAATCAAGAGATTTATCGAATGACAGCAAGACGAAATGACAACATCTCTGTCCTCCTCTTCAAGCATTCTTTCGTATTCGTTTTTGACAATCGTTGCGCCTATTGCCGTTTCCTCAACATCGAAAAAGCCCATTTTTTTCAGAGCCTTACGCATTGCATTTATTCCGGCGGCATCATAATTGGCTATAAAAGACGGTGCAAGAGAAACAACAACTTTCTCTCCACCCTGAATGAATACCTTAACCTTTTCGGTTTCATCGACTATCTGCTTGGCATTTTGAGGGCATACAACAAAGCACTGACCGCAAAGAATACATTCATTATTGATTATGTGAGCCTGATTGCCTGAAAAGCGAATTGCTTTAACAGGACAGTGACGGATACATTTATAGCAATTCTTGCAGTTGGATTTTTTTAATGTAAGACAGTTTGACAACAGAGTCAACTCCTCTCTTTATTTAACACATCTAAGATTTTTTCGTTAAAAAAGCTTGTGAAATTCTCCTTTGTAATGCCCGTGTGAATTTCATCATCAACCTGAACCGTCACTCCGACACGGTTGCACTTACCGATACAAAAGCTACCGGCAAGCGTTACTTCACTTTCCAATTGATGCTGCTGTACAGCTTGCTGAAGAAGCTGTACGATATCAGCTGAGCCCTTTAAGTGACACGAACTGCCGACACAAATTTGAACAATCATATTTTACACCTTCGATAAAATTTCGTTTTCAAAGAAATCCTGAACTGTTTCAGGACTGACAGAGTGAAAAGCATCATCAATGCTGACACAGACTCCCTGCTGACACTTTCCCATGCAGAATGTTCCGCCAAGCTCGACCTTATCACCTAAGCCACTCTGAGCGATAAGCTTCTGGAGCGACTCGACAACCTGACGGGAGCCTTTAATATGACATGAAGAGCCTATGCAAACAGTAACTTTCATTTTTTTACCTCTCTTTATACCTTGTTGTGTTATTTATAATTATGCTTAATACTATCAATTGAATCAAATATGAATCCGGCTAATTATAGCATATAATTTTTAATTTATCAATCAAAATCGACATTATTTGTCAGCAGTGCTTAGTAAAGATAATGAGGCAAAATATAAGCGATAATGTATTTTTTTCACCGATAATCCCCGTAAAATATCGAAAATCACGCTTTAAGCAAAATAATCATAAAATATTATCAACTTTTTTAAAAAAACACTTGCATTTTCCGTTGCTTTCTGTTATTATAAATCTCGCTTATGTAGTTACAATTTATTTTTAGGAGGTGCGACTAATGGCAAAATGTGAATATTGCGGTAAGGATGTTGCTTTCGGCATCAAGGTTTCCCACTCACACAGAAGATCCAACAGAACATGGAAGCCGAACGTAAAGCGTGTTAAGGCTATCGTTAACGGCTCACCGAAGAGAGTTTATGCTTGCACTCGTTGCTTACGTTCAGGCAAGGTTACTCGTGCCATCTGATTTCAGGACTTTATAAAATTGACCTTCCGAAAACGGAGGGTCTCTTTTTTTGTAAAATTAAAGGCATTGAAAAAAGAATGATTATGTTATATAATAAACTTTCAGAGGTGAAATATATGTCCGAAAAGATGAGAGAGAGACTCAATAAGCATTATTATAAATATCTGCACAAGGAAAAATACAGAAATCGACTCAATAAATTTCTTTTTTTCTTTGTCTGGAAAATCATATATAAAATTTTTTCTTTAAAAAAGGTCAATGAAAAGTTCGTTTTATT
>CAZBFI010000049.1:0-12166 GCA_964491165.1 uncultured Faecalibacterium sp. | reverse complement strand
ATATTATACCATACTCAAAAATTACCTGTTTGTCAAGTGAATAGAAAAAATTTAACATATATTTACATTCCTCCGGCGAATTTTCGTTTCCTCACATCTGTTTTGGTGAATCAGGAATTTATTGCGTTTCAATTTTATTATATGCCTGCGTTTTGAAAAAACGACCCTCAAAAGAGCTTATTTTTTTCTTGAATTTTCCCGACTTTTTCATCGCATAATGCCGTCACTTAAAAAAGCGTTTTTTCTTCGACAGAATTCTGTTTTTCACTGCAATCGGAAATGCTACAATAAAAACCTCTTTTTCGCTTATTGCCGTTATTTTTCCTAATAAAGTTTCTAACAAAATACACAAACAGAAATGCACTTTTTTAATCAAAATGTTACATTTTCACAAATTCTATTGAATTTTAATTTTCAGAGTGTTATTATGTTATATGTAAAAAAATATTTATTGAAGGGGTGTTAAAATGAAAGACAAAAAAAGCCTCGGAGATGATGTTGCTCTTTATCTTTTTCATCAGGGCAACAACATGAAAGCTTACGAATACATGGGTTGCCACAAGGTTAAGGGCGAAAAAAATCTTTTCTCTTTTCGTGTCTGGGCTCCTCATGCAAAATCCGTCAGTGTCATCGGTTCATTCAACGGCTGGAACGAAGACAGCGATGTTATGCAAAAAATCAACGATGCAGGCACATGGGAATGCTACCTGAGTGATATAAAGCCATTCGACACTTATAAATATCTCATAACGACAGCTGACGGCACAAAGCTTGCAAAAGCCGATCCGTATGCCTTTCACAGTGAGACAAGGCCCGGAACAGCCTCAAAGTACTATGAGCTTGACGGCTACAAATGGTCAGATGAAAAGTGGAACAAGGCAAAGCAGAGCATGGATGTTTATTCCTCACCGATGAACATCTACGAGGTACACGCAGGCTCATGGAGGCATCATGCCGACGGCAACCCTTACTCATACCGTGACCTTGCAAATGAGCTTATTGCCTATGTAAAGGACATGGGCTACACGCACATTGAATTTATGCCGCTTTCGGAATATCCTTTTGACGGCTCCTGGGGTTATCAGGTAACGGGTTATTTTTCGGTGACATCACGCTACGGAACACCGCACGACTTCATGTATCTGGTTGACGAATGTCACAAAAACGGAATTTCCGTCATTCTCGATTGGGTTCCGGCTCACTTTCCCAAGGACGCCCACGGACTGAGAATGTTTGACGGTGAAGCCTGCTACGAATATAAAGACCCGAAAAAGGGCGAGCATAAGGAATGGGGAACGATGGTTTTCGATTTTGGAAGAAATGAGGTCGTTTCATTCCTGACAAGCTCAGCTGCCTTCTGGTTTGACAAATTTCATGTTGACGGACTGCGTGTTGATGCCGTTGCATCCATGCTTTACCTTGATTACGGAAGAGATAACGGTCAGTGGATTGCAAACAAATACGGTGGAAATGAAAACCTTGAGGCTGTTGAATTTTTCCGTAAGCTCAACAGCGGAATCTTCCGTGAATTCACAAATCCTCTCATGATTGCCGAGGAAAGCACTGCCTGGCCTCTTGTCACAAAGCCTGCCGACATTGGCGGACTCGGCTTCAACTTCAAGTGGAACATGGGCTGGATGAACGATGCACTCAAATATTTCTCCATGGACAGCCTTTCGAGAAAATACAATCATAACCTTTTGACCTTCTCATTCTTTTACGCTTTTTCGGAAAACTTTGTTCTTCCGATTTCACACGATGAGGTTGTTCACGGAAAATGCTCACTTATAAGCAAAATGCCCGGTGAATATGACGATAAATTCAAGGGAATCCGTTCTTTCCTCGGATATCTGATTGCACATCCCGGCAAGAAGCTGACCTTCATGGGTCAGGAATTCGGTCAGTTCATCGAGTGGAAATATGACAGTGAGCTTGATTGGCTTCTTCTCGACTATGAAAAGCACCGTCAGCTCAAAAATTATGTTAAAAAGCTCAACCATATCTATCTCAAATATCCTGCGCTGTGGGAAATTGATTATAGCTGGGAAGGCTTCAAATGGCTCGTCAGTGACGACAAAAACAACAGCGTAATCGCTTTTTCAAGAAAAGACAAGGACGGAAATGAGCTTGTCATTGCGGCAAACTTCACTCCCGTGACAAGAGAAAAATATTCCTTCGGTGTCGAGCGTGAGGGAGCTTATGAGGTCATCATAAACTCCGATGACATTGACTTCGGCGGAGAGGGCAGAGGAACAAGGACAAAGGTCACTTCAAAGAAAAAGGAAATGCACGGCTTCAAAAACAGCATCACGCTCAATCTCCCCGGTCTTTCCTGCATCATTTTGAAGTACAAATCCAAGCCGTCAAAAAAATCATCAAAAACAATAACTACCAAATAAATAACAGGAGGATTTTTTATGCTCAAGAAAACAGAATGTCTTGCAATGCTTCTTGCAGGCGGACAAGGCAGCAGACTCGGTATTCTTACCAAAAACATCGCAAAGCCGGCAGTACCCTACGGCGGAAAATACCGCATTATCGACTTCCCGCTTTCAAACTGCATCAATTCGGGCATCGAAACCGTCGGTGTTCTCACACAGTATCAGCCCCTCGAGCTTAACGATTACATCGGCAACGGACAGCCCTGGGATCTGGACAGAGCTTACGGCGGTGTGCACATTCTTTCACCCTATCAGCAGATAAAAGGCACAGAATGGTACAAAGGCACAGCCAATGCAATTTATCAGAACATCAACTTCATCGACAGATACAATCCCGAATATGTTGCAGTGCTTTCAGGTGACCATATTTACAAGATGGACTACAACAAAATGCTTAAATTCCACAAAGAAAAGGACGCAGCCTGCACAATCGCAATGCTTGAAGTGCCTTGGGAGGAGGCTTCAAGATTCGGTCTCATGTTCGTCAACGATGACGGCTCAATAACCGAATTTGAAGAAAAGCCGAAAAATCCCAAAAGCAACAAAGCTTCAATGGGCGTATACATTTTCACATGGAGCAAGCTTCGTCAATACCTTATCGACGATGAGGCAAACCCCGATTCCGGCAACGATTTCGGTCATGATGTTATCCCCGCAATGCACGCAAACGGTGAAAGAATGTTTGCTTACAAATTCGACGGCTACTGGAAAGATGTCGGCACTATCGACAGCCTTTGGGAAGCAAACCTTGACCTGCTTAATCCTAAGGTCGATCTCGATCTTTCCGATGACAGCTGGAAAATTTATTCACGCAATCCCGTTGCTCCTCCTCACTTTGTTGCAAAAACGGCAAAGGTTGAAAATTCAATGGTCGGTGAGGGCTGTTACATAGCAGGCGAGGTGGATTATTCGATCCTCTTCTCAAATGTCACCGTTGAAGAGGGCGCAGTTGTCAAATATTCCATTGTGATGCCCGGAACGACAGTTAAAAAAGGTGCAGTTGTCGAATATGCCATTGTTGCTGAAAATGCCGTAATCGAGCAGGACGCCCATGTCGGTGAAAGTCCGGAAAAGATTGCCGATCTGGACTGCTGGGGAGTTACCGTTATCGGTGAAAAGGTAACAATCGGAAAAGGCGCTGCGGTGAAAGCAAAAGAAATGATTGACACAGATATAAAGGGGGTTAAATAATGGCTGCTTCAAATGTTTTGGGAATTATTTATTCAAACGCATACGATGCTATTTTAAGTGAGCTTACGAGCGTACGCACCATGGGTTCTGTACCCTTTGCCGGCAGATACAGACTTATCGACTTTGTGCTTTCAAGCATGGTTAACAGCGGAATCGGAAAGGTCGGTGTCAGCACAAAAGCCAACTATCAGTCACTCATGGATCACCTCGGCTCAGGAAAGCCTTGGGATCTTTCAAGAAAAAGAGACGGAATCACTTTTCTTCCTCCGTTCAGCGGTGAGAAATATGAAAACCGTATAAACGCTCTTGAAGCTATGCTCCCGTTCATTTCAAAGTCCACAAAGGAATATGTGCTTATGGCAGACTGCAATGTTGTCTGCAACCTTGATTACAATGAAATCATCAACGGCCATATCGAAAGCGGTGCAGACATCACCATCGCATATAAAAGAGGAATTGCTCCTAAGCTCAGCTACGGAATGACGCTTGAAATGGGTGAGGATAATAAGATCACATCTGTTAAGGTCGGTGCTCAGAGCAGCAAAAATGCCTGTGATTATTCACTGAACATCATCGTCATGAGCAGAGTCCTTCTTGAAAGACTTCTTCGCAGTGCCGAGGTTATGGGAGCAAAGAATTTTGAAAGAGATATCCTTGCCGCAAATGTCTCCTCTCTCAACATCAGAGGTCACAAAATCGACACTTACGCAAAAATTATCGACTCACTTCAAAGCTATTACGATATAAGCATGGAGCTTCTTTCCGGTGAATTCAGAGATTTATTCTCATCGGAAAATCCCGTTTTCACAAAGGTCAGAGATGATATGCCGGCAATTTACGGAATCTGTTCAAAGGCAACAAACTCACTTATTGCCGACGGCTGTATCATCAAGGGTACTGTTGAAAATTCGATTCTCTTCAGAGGTGTACATATTGCCGAGGGTGCGGTTGTCAAAAATTCAATCGTTATGCAGGACAGCTTCATCAGTGCAGGCGCTAAGGTTAACTGTGCGGTTCTTGACAAAGAAGTCGTCATTAAGCCAAACCGTGAGATCAGTGGCGCACCAACCTATCCCTTATACATTGGAAAAGGAATCACCGTCTGATTACAAGGATAATAATCATACAGAAAGGAAAAAGCAAAAATGAAAGTATTATATGTTGCAAGTGAAGCCCTGCCCTTCATGGCAAGTGGCGGCTTAGGCGATGTTGCCGGCTCTTTGCCTCAGGCCTTAAGAAAAAGGCTTATCGGTTGCAGAGTTGTAATGCCTCTTTATGACACCATAAAGCAGGAGCTTAAAGACAAGATGACATTCATCACAAACATTTCCGTACCTGTCGCTTGGAGAAGGCAATATTGCGGAATCTTCCAGGCAAAGCATGAGGGCGTTATATATTATCTGATTGACAATCAGTATTATTTTAAAAGAGACACAATTTACGGTCACTATGACGATGCCGAGCGTTTCACATTCTTCTCCCGTGCAGTGCTTGAAATTCTTCCCGTTGTTGATTTCAAGCCGGACATTATCCACTGCAATGACTGGCAATCGGCTCTCACACCTGTCTTTTATTCAACAATTTACAGCAAAGACCCTTGGTATCAAGGCATAAAAACGGTTTTCACCATTCATAACATTCAATATCAGGGAACATACGGCATGGAGCTTGTGAACGATGTTATCGGACTCAATCCTGCCGACACTGAAATTGTTGAATATGACGGTGATGTCAACTTCATGAAAGGTGCAATCGAATGTGCCAACAAGGTTACGACTGTTTCACCCTCTTATGCAAATGAAATTCTCGATCCGTGGTACAGTCACGGTCTTGACACCATCCTGCGTGAGCGTCAGTGGAAGCTTCAGGGAATACTCAACGGAATCGATACGGACAACTACAACCCCGAAACCGATGAGAACATTGTCAAGAACTACAATGTTAAGACAGTAAAGTCCGGAAAGCGTGAAAACAAGCGTCAGCTTCAAGAAAACATGGGCTTACCACAAAATGAAGACACGCCCGTTATCGGACTTGTTTCGAGGCTTGTTTCACACAAGGGCCTTGACTTGATCAAGGGCATACTTGACGAGCTTCTTTACACCACCGATGTACAGGTTGTTGTTGTCGGCTCAGGTGATTGGCAATATGAAAACTTCTTCAAGGAAATGGCTAACAAATATCCGGATAAGCTTGCCGTAAGAATCGGCTTTGTCCCCTCTCTTGCAAGAAAGATTTATGCCGGTGCCGACATTTTCCTGATGCCCTCAAAGAGTGAACCTTGCGGTCTTTCGCAGATGGTTGCGCTCCGTTACGGAACAGTGCCTATTGTCCGTGAAACAGGCGGTCTTCGTGACTCCATAACCGACAGTGGCGACGGCAACGGAAACGGCTTCACCTTCAAGACCTACAACGCACACGACATGCTCGGTGCGATCAGAAGAAGTCTTGATGCTTATTCAAACAAGGATTACTGGGACACCCTTGTCACCCGTGCAATGGAATGTGATTTCAGCTGGGGCAAGAGTGCAAACGAATACATCAAGATGTATAAGGATCTGTTGAAATAAAGATAAAAAAACATAAAATAAACTGAACGAAAAAAGGTTCTTTTGGGGTTAAAGCCAAAGGAACCTTTCTTGTTTTTATGTGATTTTTCTTTTCGCCTAAGGCGTTGGTGGGCAAAGCCGAGGTAATAAGTAATAGGGAAGAGTTGATAAGTGCGGCGGGGCAAAAAATAAAATCGAAAGGCAGAAAAGCGTCGCTTTTCTGCCCTACCATACTTATTCATTATTCCCTATTACTTCTTACCTCAATTTCTTTTACTGCTTTGCGCCGTCATCAAACTTTTCAAGAACCTTTGCCGTAACTGCAAAGCAATCTGCAAGACCCTTTGCGTTCATGTTCGTGTAGGTATCTCTTCTTGTGTGATAATAGCTTTCAAGTTTGTGGTTAAGTCCTGTAATGCCGCCGGCTCTCAAACCTGCCTGTGTGAAGGCAGCGGTATCTGTTGCGCCACCCAAGGGAGGAACCATACCCTTTGAGCAGTGAACACCAAGCTCCTGAGCTGACTCGTAGAACAAGTCGCAGGCATCCTTGTCGGTTTTCACCGTCGCATTAAGGTCACGGTAGTTTACCATGAGGTATTTCGGATCATAAATAGTGTCATAGGAATAGAAGAATGTCGGAACATCGTTAAACTCGTCCTTATGCTTTTCGCACCAAGCCTTTGAACCACGAAGACCTGCTTCCTCGGAACCGGTGAGAACAACACCAAGCTCGGTATTTTCAAGCTCAATGCCCTCATCGGCAAGTGCCTTGAGAAGAGCAATGCCCATGTAACAGCCGGAAAGGTTATCGTTTGCACCGTCAACAACTCTTCTGTAATTGACCATGAAATAAAGTCCGATCCAGAACGGGAAGAATACAAGTCCGATCAAGCCAAGCTTTTTTGCAAGGTCTGCACCGACAACATTTGTGAGATTGAGAATTGAAACAATAATGTAATAAAAAGCTCCGACAAAGCAAAGGACAGCATGACCCTCAAAGCCGACACCGCCAAGAGCATAGTTTACGGGCCATTCCCAGGTTGCATCGGGATGTCCGTTGAAAATGATGCGGCGCTTTGTTTCGCCCGTGCATTTTTTGAAAGCAGTTACATTGTGACCTGTTTTTTCCGGAAAAAGCTTATCGACGGTCTTTTTATAAAAACCGAACTGAAGAATACATAACGCGAGACCGATGACAATCAAAATGATTGTGATAATCGGAGACCAGCCGAGTATGTAATTGATACCACCGAGAATACAAAGCGTCATTGTGATAAAAATCCAGCCGAAAAACGAAAGCGGGTTTTCCTTAAAGGATTCTACCTCTACCCTGTCACAGCCGCATTCCTCTTTAAGCACCTTTGCCATGTACTCGCAAGCTTGCTTTTCTCCGAGCGAACCGGGATCACGCTTTTCAAATTTTGTGCATATATGAGTGATTTCATCAATCATATATTTGGCTGCCCAGTCCTTTTTTTCGATGATTTTTTTTAGATCCATTATAAAAGCTCCCTTCAAATATAATTTGACAATAATAATTTATCACAACAAATTTTTCCGTTTATTAAAAAACTGTTAATATATATGCGGAAAAAAATTAAAAAAACGCTGTACAAAACCTTTTTTTCCGATTCGTTGCAAAAAAATTGCAGAGCTGTCAAAAAACAGGTTTTCAACAGCTCCGTATTTATATTAACAAATTACTTTCCAAAAGAAAAATCTCCGTTAAACAGCCTTGTTATAAATCTGAAAAACGCAGTAAGAAAACGCATGAGAGAAACCAAGGCATTATCCTCCGGCTTCTGAGCATCTTCATCTGTTCCCTCAAGGGGAATGCATCTTTCATCAACAAACTCATTAAACTGAGCTTTAGTTCCGTTATGCACTGTCATTTCCCCGTTCATGACCTCCATTGCAAAGCAGTTTATTGCAGTTGGGAAAATGTCGTGTTGCATATTTTTGATAAACCATGTGTTTTCGGGGAAAAGGCAGGTTGCCGCATTGATTTTCAAGTCCGGTGAAAGATAAGTCTTGTCCTCAAGAGAATTGATATATTTTTCGGAAAAGACCTTGCCGAAATCGGCATATTCACCTCCGAAGCCCTGTCTTATTGCCGCCGTTGTGCCGTCGCCTTGAATCGTCGCGTTTTTATAAAGCGGATAATCGGGGAAGTTGTACTTTACGAAAATCTGAAAATCAATACCGCTTTCTTTGAGCTTAAGCATATCCTGCTTTACATTGACCTGAACATTGTAATGAAAATCGTCGATTTTTTCGATAAGCTTGACATATTCGTCTCTGCAATCACCGAAAATAAATTCAACAGCGTCCTCATAAAGCTCTGGTGTGACCATTGACCAATATGACGGCATCGAACCGAAGGTGTCTCTCAGCACCATGGGGATAAGATCGTATTTAACCTTATCGACAAGCTTTTCGAGTGCTTCACCGGTTATACCGAGAACCTTAACCTGATTGAAAAGCTCAACCAATGAAAGCACAAAAACATTCAGTGCCTCATCTTCAATAATGTTTTCCTTTCCCATGAAGAAATCGACAAAGTTTGTTATGGCTTGATCGTTGAAGCTTATCTGTCCGGAAAACAGCGCACTCATCATGTCGATTCCGAGAATAGATGACGAAAGATAAGCAACATCATCAACATTTTCGAGTGCATGCTCCTTGTATTTTACAAGATACGCTGCTATAACATTACAGCCGTAGCAACGGCCGGAAAGGTTGACCTTGTCCTCGCCCGTGGCTTGCTTGACCATGTCGATATAAGTTTTAAGCTCCTCTGCGGCAACGACGGGAGAAATTCTCCAATCATACCAGAAGCGGTAATCCCATTCGCCGTAATTACTTGTTTTTTTCGGAATGTCGCAGTTATAAATATTTTTTTCCGGATGGCTTCCGTCGCTGACTTCGCCGTTTTTGTCAAGTGCCAATTCATCGTATATAGGCACAAAAGCGTCATAAAACTGCTTGGCGTACTCCTCATAATCGTCAATAATCAAGCCGTATGCCAGCTTTTCAAGGCAGGGCATCAAATTTTCCTTGATAACATCAATCGCCTCAATGTCATCGTCCATCGGATATATTCTCTTTCCCTGTGCATTGTAAAGGTCGTTGGTCTGCGCACCGGTGACATAAATTGTCGGATGCTCCATGTCCTCTGCCGCAAAAGCAGTTGCACAAACGGAAAAAATGAGTAATAAGCTCAAAAGCAGGGCAGTTATTTTCTTCACAAGTATCAATCTCCTTATATTGATAAATTATGAACTAATTATAAACATTCTTTTTCACTTTGTCAATATCGTTTCAAACAAAGCAAAAAAGTTTTTTGCTTTGTTCGCATTATTTTTGTGATATTTTTTTTAAAAATTAAGGCGTTAATATCTTTCTTACCTAAAATTACTTTATAAGGAAAAGTTTTTTTAGTGAAATTGTATTTACAAGTCCAAAATAAAGTGCTAAAATATTATCTGGTAATTTCTTTGCAAATTATTATTATAAAAATTGAAATATCAGGAGGAAAAATCCAATGGCAAGAAAAATGAAAACCATGGACGGTAATAATGCCGCTGCTCATGTTTCTTATGCATTCACGGAAGTAGCCGGCATATATCCTATTACGCCCTCAAGCCCGATGGCAGACTATGTTGATCAGTGGTCGGCTCAGGGTCTCAAAAACATTTTCGGAACAAAGGTCAATGTTGTTGAAATGCAGTCAGAGGCAGGTGCCGCAGGTACGGTACACGGCTCACTCGGTGCAGGTGCACTCACAACAACCTACACCGCTTCACAGGGACTTCTTCTTATGATTCCGAACATGTACAAAATCGCAGGTGAGCTTCTCCCTTGTGTTTTCCATGTTTCAGCCCGTTGCGTTGCTTCACACGCACTTAACATTTTCGGTGATCATTCCGACGTATACGCTTGCCGTCAGACAGGCTTTGCCATGCTTGCCGAAACAAACACTCAGGAGGTTATGGACCTCGGTGCTGTTGCACACCTTGCAACAATCAAGAGCCGTGTTCCCTTCCTCAACTTCTTTGACGGTTTCCGCACTTCACATGAAATCCAGAAGATCGAGGTTTGGGATTTTGACGATCTGAAAGAAATGTGCGACATGGATGCAGTTGAAGCCTTCCGTAAAAGAGCTCTCAACCCCGAGCGTCCCGTAATGCGCGGTTCACACGAAAACGATGACATCTTCTTCCAGAACAGAGAAGCTTGCAACAAGTATTACAACGCTGTTCCCGAAATTGTTGAAGAATACATGGACAAGGTCAATGCCAAGATCGGTACAGACTACAAGCTCTTCAACTATTACGGTGCTCCCGATGCCGAAAGAATCATCATCGCCATGGGTTCAATCAACGATGTTGCCGAAGAGGTTATCGACTATCTCACAGCAGCAGGCGAAAAGGTCGGTCTTGTTAAGGTTCGTCTTTACAGACCCTTCTCAGCAAAGCATCTTCTTGCCGCAATCCCCGAAACCGTTAAGAAAATCGCTGTTCTTGACAGAACAAAGGAGCCCGGCTCTCTCGGTGAGCCTCTCTATCTTGATGTTGTCACAGCACTTGCAACAAACGCAAGAGCAGACATCAAGGTTATCGGCGGTCGCTACGGTCTCGGTTCAAAGGATACTCCTCCCTCAAGCATTTTCGCTGTATATAACGAGCTTAAAAAGGACAGCCCGAAAAATCAGTTCACCATCGGAATCGTTGATGATGTTACAAATCTTTCACTTGAAGAGGTTGCAGCACCCAACACAGCAGCAGAAGGCACCATCGAATGCAAGTTCTGGGGTCTCGGCGGTGACGGTACTGTCGGCGCTAATAAGAACTCCATTAAGATCATCGGTGACCATACCGACAAGTATGTTCAGGCTTACTTCCAGTACGACTCAAAGAAAACCGGTGGTATCACAATTTCTCACCTTCGTTTCGGTGACAAGCCCATCAAGAGCCCCTACTACATCAACAAAGCCGATTTTGTTGCCTGCCACAACCCGTCATATATCGACAAGGGCTTCAAAATGGTTAACGATGTTAAGCCGGGCGGTGTGTTCCTCATCAACTGCCAGTGGTCAGATGAAGAGCTTGACAAGCACCTTGCAGCCGATGCAAAGAGATATATCGCAAGCAACAACATTCAGCTTTATACCGTTAATGCTATTGACCTTGCAGTCAAGGTAGGCATGGGCAAGAGAACAAACACAATTCTTCAGTCTGCTTTCTTTGCTCTTGCAAATGTTATGCCCTCGGATGAAGCTATTCAGTATATGAAGGACGCAGCAACAAAGTCCTACTCAAAGAAGGGTCAGGATATTGTTGACGCAAACCACAACGCAATCGACGCAGGTGCTACTGCATACCATAAGGTTGAGATTCCTGCTTCATGGGCAACTGCACAAGACAGTGCAAGTGCCGAAAAGTCAGAGGGTGCAGAAAAGCTTGTCAAGATGGTTGACACAATTCTCAAGCCCGTCGGACTCATGGAGGGTAGTGCACTTCCCGTTTCGGCATTCGTTGACCACGCCGACGGTACATTTGAGCATGGTGCATCGGCTCACGAAAAGAGAGGCGTTGCAGTTCTTGTTCCCGAATGGGATTCAACAACCTGCGCAAAATGTAATCAGTGTGCTTATGTTTGTCCCCATGCAACAATTCGTCCGTTTGCAATGAACGAGCTTGAGGTTGCAGCTGCTCCCTCAAGCATGAAAACAGCTCCCAAGCCCGTTGTTAAAACAAATTACACCTACACACTTGCAATTTCCCCCATGGATTGTATGGGCTGCGGTGTTTGTATCGGTGTTTGTCCCACAAAATCACTCAAGATGGTTGCAAGAGAAACACAGCTTGCTCAGCAGGATGTTTTCGATTACTGCGTAGCAAATGTTACCGAAAAGCCCGAAACAACAGCAGTTCTCAATGTTGTTTCCAGCCAGTACAAGAAGCCGCTTCTTGAGTTCTCCGG
>CAZBFI010000048.1:0-12285 GCA_964491165.1 uncultured Faecalibacterium sp. | reverse complement strand
GTCAGTAGGCTGAGCACCGTTAGCAATCCACTTCTGTGCTTTTTCAGCATCAATTTTGATTTCCGAAGGCTCTGTCATCGGATTGTAGGTGCCGATTTCCTCGATGAAACGACCGTCACGGGGATATCTTGAATCTGCTACTACTACACGATAGAAAGGAGCTTTTTTTGCGCCCATACGGCGAAGTCTGATTTTTACTGCCATAATAATGACCTCCAAATAATAATTTTTTTGTTTTATACTAACACTTTCGTGTCTTTAACCGCTTACATTCCGAATCCGCCCATGCCGTTCATTCCGTTCATCATGCCCGGCATATTACGCATTCTTCTTTGCATTTTCTTTGATGATTTTCCGTTCATCTGTTTGAACATTTTTTGCATTTGTCTGTACTGACTCAAAAGCTTGTTGACATCCTCAACCTGCATTCCGCAGCCTGCTGCAATCCTGCGCTTTCTTGAGGGATTGATGATATCGGGCTTCTTTCTTTCCTGAGGAGTCATTGAAAGAATGATTGCCTGAACTCTGTCAAACTGCCTTTCGTCAATCTCAACCTCGTCAATCTTTTTTCCGACACCCGGAAGCATCTTCAAAAGATCCTTGATTGAACCCATTTTTCTGACCTGCTGAAGCTGATCGAGAAGATCGTTAAGGTCAAATTTATTCTTTTTAAGCTTTTGCTCAAGCTCTCTTGCCTTCTTTTCGTCAAGCTCCATTTCAGCCTTTTCGATGAGTGAAAGCATATCACCCATGCCGAGAATTCTTGACGCCATTCTGTCGGGGTGGAACACATCAAGATCTCCGAGCTTTTCACCTGTACCGACAAACTTAATGGGCTTACCCGTAACGGCTCTTGCGGAAAGTGCCGCACCGCCTCTTGTGTCACCGTCAAGCTTTGTCAGAAGAAGACCGTCAATTCCGAGAGCCTCGTTGAATGATGTTGCAACATTAACAGCATCCTGACCTGTCATTGAGTCAACAACAAGCATAATTTCATGAGGATGAACCTCACTTTTGATGTTTTTCAGCTCCGTCATAAGCTCCTGATCAACATGGAGTCTGCCGGCGGTGTCAAGAAAAACATAATCGTTGCCATGATCCTTAGCGTAAGCAACTGCTTGCTTTGCAATTTCAACCGGATCAATCTGTCCGAGCTGGAAAACCGGAACGCCTGCCTTTTCACCAACAACCTCAAGCTGTTTGATGGCAGCGGGTCTGTAAACGTCACAACCGACCAGAAGAGGTCGATGTCCTTGATTTTTAAGCATAAGTGCAAGCTTTGCACTGTGAGTAGTTTTACCGGAGCCTTGAAGTCCGCACATCATAACGATTGTCGGCGGATGGTTGGCTGTGTTAAGCCTTGCCTTTGTTCCGCCCATGAGATTCGTAAGCTCCTCATTGACGATTTTGATAACCATCTGTGAGGGTGTGAGGCTTTCCATAACCTTTGCACCGATAGCCCGTTCAGTGACGGTGGTGGTGAAATCCTTTGCAACCTTGTAGTTAACATCGGCTTCAAGCAAAGCAAGGCGAACCTCTCTCATGGCTTCCTTTACATCGCTTTCGGTAAGAGAGCCCTTACTTCTCAGCTTTTTAAAGGCGGCTTCGAGTCTGTCTGAAAGACCTTCAAATGCCACTTGAATCAATCCTTCCTTATAATTTATCCTGAAAATTATCTAAGCGTCTTTGTTAAAGCGAAAATTCTTGCCGTTGCATCGTTGATTTCCCTTGAAAGCATCGTCTTTTTGTTGACCTCATCAATCAACGCAGCAAGCTCTCCAATTTCATCAAGGCCGTTATTGATCTGCAAAAAGCGTTCATAAAGTCCGAGATGCTTTTCAAAATCAAAAAGCTGAGCTTCTGCACGCTTAATCGCATCGCGTACACCCTGACGGGTTATACCCTCATTTTCGGCAATTTCCGCAAGGGAAAGGTCATCGTTATAGTAATAGCCGATAAAATCCTGCTGTTTCTTTGTCAGCATTTCGCCGTAAATATCAAAAAGTAAAATAACATCAAGATTTTTTGCCACCACTTACCCTCCTGACTGTAAAGAGCTTTAACTTTACATAGCTTGGTTATTATACATTAACATCATGTAAAAGTCAAGAGCTTTACAGATATTTTTTATTTATATCTTTTTCAGGGTAATCATCAACGAAAAGAATAGCGATTATCAAGAAAAAGTATACATTTTGATGCTTTTTTCACACTTTCGTATCATATAATTGATTGATTTTTCGTTCTCATACAGCTATAATTGTATTCAAGCAGAAAAATAAAAGGACGTTCATTTTAAAAAAGACTGCAATATTTCACAAGGAGGTTATGCAAATGGATGAACTCACAATTTTTTGGCTTGTCGCCGTCATCGTTCTCGGCGTGATTGAAGCGGCAACTGTGAATCTTGTTACGATTTGGTTTGCACTCGGAGCATTAGCCGCTTTGATTTCATCGGTTTTCAACGGGCCGTTATGGTTACAGCTGTTGCTTTTTCTTGCGGTCACTGCTCTGACACTTGTCATCACCCGACCTCTTTTGAAAAAATATTTCAACAAAAACAGCCATAAGCCGACAAATGCCGACATGGCAATCGGAAAGCAATCCGTTGTAATCGAAGCTGTTGACAATGTTTCAGGCTCAGGCGCAGTAAAATGCATGGGAAAAGACTGGTCAGCCAGAAGTGAAAACGGGCAAGCTATTCCTGTCGGCACAATTGTCACCGTGGTGAAAATCGAGGGCGTTAAGCTCATCGTAAGAACCGAATAAGGCAAACAGTTTAATTTAAATCCAATTATCACCGAAAAGGAGAATGAAAAATGCAATTTATCATTTTGGCAGCTTTAGCACTTATCGTTATTCTTGTTCTTATCAAAAACATCCGTGTTGTTCAGCAGGCAAAAGCTGTTGTTGTTGAGCGTTTGGGTGCTTATCAGACAACCTGGAGTGTCGGTATACACTTCAAAATCCCCTTTATTGAAAGAATCGCCAAGACGGTTTCACTCAAAGAGCAGGTTGTGGACTTCCCGCCTCAGCCGGTTATCACAAAGGATAATGTAACAATGCAGATTGACACTGTCATTTATTTTCAAATCACCGATCCCAAAATGTACACCTACGGTGTTGAGCATCCCTTAACCGCAATCGAAAACCTTACTGCAACAACACTGCGTAACATTATCGGTGAGCTTGAGCTTGACCAGACACTTACCTCCCGTGATATCATCAACTCGAAAATGCGTTCGATTCTCGATGAAGCAACAGATCCGTGGGGCATCAAAATCAACCGTGTTGAATTGAAAAATATTCTTCCTCCCAAAGAGATTCAAAATGCAATGGAAAAGCAGATGAAGGCAGAGCGTGAGCGCCGTGAATCAATCTTAAGAGCCGAGGGTGAAAAGAAGAGTGCCATTCTTCTTGCCGAAGGTGAAAGAGAATCCGCAATTCTTAATGCCGATGCTAAAAAGCAGGCGCAGATTCTTGAAGCTGAAGGTCAGGCCGAAGCAATACTCAAGGTTCAGCAGGCAACAGCAGAGGGCATTAAGCTTTTGAATGAAGCCGGAACAAGCGAGGAGGTTATCAAGCTCAGAGCTCTTGAAGCTTTTACTGCGATTGCCGATGGCAAGGCAACGAAGATTATTATCCCCTCGGAAATTCAAGGACTTGCAGGGCTTGCAACATCATTCAAGGAAATCGTTTCCGATAAATAAACGCAAAAAAATATGTGCTTTCATCATGAGCTTGTGATGAAAGCACTTTTTTTATTATGAGAATCCGTTTATAAATTTTCCTATATGCCTTGCGGTCAAATCTATCTGCTGTTCATTTGTGATTATTGCCGTTCCGTCACCCTCCTGCAAGCCGTAAGTCCCGAAATAAGCGTGACAGCCACCCTCAATGACAACCTCCGTGAAATCATCGGGAAGATTTTGACGGTTAAGCTGATATTTTTCTCTGTCGAGAACCTTATCGTTACTGCCCAGAACGGAGAGAACCTTCAGGGAGCTGTCCGACAAATCGGCAGTCGAATAAGAGGCAAGCAAAATCAAGCCCTCATAAGCCTCACTGTTTTCGCTGACAAACGATGCCGCCATCGAACCGCCGAGAGAGTGACCGCCTATATACCACCTTTTAATTTCAGGATAGCTGTTTCTGATTTCCTTTGCAGCATCTATATCAAAAACAGCAAGATTAAAGGGCATCTGAGGAACAATGCATAAAATCCCCTGTGCCGCACACGATTTCATCAACGGCTCATAGGCTGAATAATCAACCTTACCGCCGGGATAAAATATCAAGCCGACATCTGCCTGCTCATCAGAATATACAAGCTCGCCCTTATCACCCGATGTAACACTTACACCGCTTACCTGCTTAAAGGCTGATATTGCAAGAGAATCGGCGTGATAATAATCACTCACATACGCCGCAAAAAATCCCACAACGGCAATAAGCAAAACGCAAGCCGTTATTAAAATTATCTTTTTACTTTTCGTTATACATATTTTTTTCATAAGTCAGTGAAGCTGTAAAAAAAGCAGAATGAAAGGTCAAAAAATTTCTTCTGCGCTCTTGACAGCACCTATCCCCCTTGAGCTTTATTTGCAGTTAATTATATCATCATCAAATGATTTTTACAAGTTTTGAATATACCGGCATTAAACCGCATTCAGCCGACAATACTAACAGCGTGAAAACACAAACTGAAGAAAGGAGCATAAATTAAACCACTGTCCGTCGTGTCGGTTTAATTATATGTGATAAAATGAACAGCTTATGGCTTAACAATGCCGACTTCAAAAAATTCCCCTGCTTAAACGGTGAACACAGCACCGATGTGCTGATTATCGGCGGAGGGCTTTGCGGAATACTTTGTGCAAATGAATTAAAAAAGCTCGGTGTCGATTATATGCTCGTTGAAAGAGACAGAATTTTCAGAAAGACCAGTGGAAATACAACGGCAAAAATAACATCACAGCACAACCTCATTTACAGTCAGCTGACAAAAAAATTCGGCAGCGAAACAGCCGAAAAGTATTATCATATAAACGAAAAAGCCGTCAGTGCTTATTCGGAGCTTTGCAAAAATATCGACTGCGATTTTTCCGTTCGGGATAATTATATATACAGCCTCACTTCAATTAAAAAGCTCAGCGATGAAATGAACGCTCTTCAAGCGATTAAGGCGAGTGCAAGCTTCACAGATTCGCTCCCGACTTTGCCGTTCGATGTTCTCGGTGCAATCAGATTTCCACATCAAGCACAATTCAACCCCGTTGCCTTTTCAAAAGCCTTAGCCGATGAATTGAATATTTTTGAAAACTCTCCGATCTTGTCCTTCGACGGCAAGTATTACTGCGGTGAAAATTTCAAAGTCAAAGCCGAAAAGGTCATTGTTACAACTCATTTTCCGTTATTCAACAAGCATGGAGCTTTTTCATTGAAGCTGTATCAGCACCGTTCCTATGTTATCGCATTAAGAAACGCAGGAAATGTAAACGGAATGTACCTTGACGAAAACAGCAACGGTCTTTCCTTTCGCAATCAAGGTGATTATTTGCTTCTCGGAGGCGGTTCTCACCGAACAGGTAAAAACACCGGAGGCTACAAGCAGTTGAGAGAAACGGCAAAAAGCTTTTACAAAAACAGCACAGAGGCTTTTCACTGGGCGGCTCAGGACTGCATGACTCTCGACGGCTTGCCTTATATCGGTCAATATTCAAAAAGAACTCCAGACCTTTTTGTCGCAACGGGCTTCAACAAGTGGGGCATGACTCTTTCGATGGTTTCCGCCATTATTCTTAAAGACTTGATTTTCGGCAAGGAAAGTGATTATTCTTCAATCTTTTCACCCTCAAGATCCGTCTTTCATCCTCAGCTTATGGCAAATGCCTTTGAAAGCACGGTCGGCTTGCTCACCCCGACAAAGCCACGCTGTCCTCATCTCGGCTGTGCATTAAAATGGAACAAGCAGGAGCATTCGTGGGACTGCTCTTGTCACGGCTCAAGATTTGCCGAAAACGGAGCCTTACTCGATAACCCAGCAAACGCTGATTTGAAAACGCATTAAGACAAAGCAAGAGGCAGTAAAAAAACAGTTGTCTTTTTACTGCCTCGTTTAATCTGCATTTATATTATCGGATTTTAAAGATACCTTTCGGAAAAACGCTTGATTCTGTCTTCATAGCCCTGCTTGTCAAGATGATAGCTTTTTGCATGGTCGGCATTGGGGACAACAAAAAGCTCCTTTTCACTGTTGCAGGCATCATAGAAGCGGTAAACCATTTCGGTCGGCACAAATTTGTCCTTGTCACCGTGAATGAACAGTATCGGAATAAGGGCTTTTTTGACACTTTCGAGTGCATTCGTGTCAGCCTTAAAATCATAGCCTGCCCTTTTTCGATTCATTGCACAGACTATTGGAATTATCGGCTTAAACGGCAGCTTCAATGTGTCGATTTTATACATAAACTCGTCCATTGCACCGGTGAATCCGCAATCGGAAACAGCATATTTTACATTATCGGGAAGCTTTTCACTTCCTGCCATGAGCAAAACAGTTGTGCTTCCCATGGATATGCCGTGAAGAATGATTTTGATTTCACTTCCAAAGGTTTCATTCATATAGCCGAGCCATTTCAAGCAATCCTTTGATTCGTGTGAGGCAAAGCCGATATACTCGCCCTCACTTTCACCTGCCGCCTGATGATCGACAAAAAAGAGATTGTAACCCATCTGCTCAAGATAAAACCTTGCAAAATAACACCATTCGTCTTTTCCGTTGCTCCTGTAACCGTGAGAAGCAAAAACATAAACATCGGAGGGCTTCTCAGGTCTCATAAGATAGCCTTGAAGCTTACAGCCACGGTCGTTTATAATGCTGTGAAGCTCATAGCCGTAGCTTTCAAGCCATTTCAGATTAGTCTTATGCGGACTTTCGACGGAATCGGAATGAGATTTTTCGTCCTTTTGCATGATGAATTTTGAAACTGCTTTGGGAACTTCAAATTTTCTTGTTACAAGTGCCTTAAAAAGTGCATCAGATGCCGCATAAGCGCCATAGCCCGTTAATGCCGCCGCACCGATGAGCAAAGCTGTTTTTTTCATTTTATTTTACTCCCGTTATAACAAAAGGACTGCCAACAAGACAGTCCTCATGTAATTGAAATTTTAATGATTAAGCATAAGTGAATTCGTAAGTTGAATCCATTGAACCTTGCATGTTAAGAGTAAGGGAGATACCTGCCTTACCTGTACCTGAACCTTCAAGAGGAAGCTTGTTTTCGATCTTAACGATTCTGCCCTGACCGTCAACAGTACCAACAAGAGTTGCACCGGGATAATGAAGAGCAGCGTTTGTGATTGTGATCGGACCGAGGTCAAGTGAACCGAGGTTAAGGGGATCCATTGCACCCATGTGGTATGTCGGCTCAGATGTGTTCTTTGTTCCGTCGAAGTTTGAATCCTCAGCGATGAACTGCAATGTCATTGTGTAACCGCCATCAGCATTTGCTGTTGCTGTACCGGATACAAGACCTGCTTCCTGAACTGCTGCATCTCTGCCCCAAGGAATGATCTTTTCAACGAGCTTTCTGTTAGGATCAGCAACGTCAACACCGTTTTCAAATGTGTATTCGCTTGTTGTTTCACCTGTGAAGCCCTCAACAACCTTGTTAACAATTGAAGCTGCCATAGCGGGAAGATCCTTAACTTCAATCTTAACATTGTCGGTCTTCTTCATTGTAACCTTACCTGTGTAAACTCTCAAATCGTTGATAGCTTTGTTGTAAGCAGCTGCAACCTCAGCCTTTGTTGAAGGAACTGAGCCTGCCGATGCTGAACCGCTGTTATCACCGGAAGCAGCAGGAGCTGCAGTTGTTGTTTCTGCACTGTCAGCAGCAGGAGCTGCAGTTGTTGTCTCAACCGGAGCAGGAGCAGCAGTTGTTGTTGTCGCTGCAGGCTGAGTTGCTACAGAATCTGACGAACCACCTGTCTGAACGGCTGCACCGCCATTGACGTTGATGTTGATACCTCTTGTTGCACCAAGACCGAAGCCACCAAAAAATACAATGAGAAAAGCGAGGACAAGAGCAACAATTTTAGTTTCTTGTTTCATGGTTATGTAACCCCTTTCAAAATTTTTGCGTTAAACGCAATTTTGTAGTAATGGCTTGCCTTGGAAGATCCATATGCAGTCATTTACCTTATAAACTTACAATAAAAACCCAAAAAAGTCAAGTGATTTTCACGATTTTTAATGTGACATTTTTGAAATTTTTGCACTGTTTTTTCCAGTTCTACCTTTTAACTAAAAAGCAACAATCAAAACTGTCAAAATGCACAAAGAATTTGTCGAATCAAATCATTTAAAAAGAATAATACAGCTGAAGTTAAATATTCAATTTATTTTCTGCGGCAAGCTCTGCCTTTCCCTCGGGAGTATCTCTGTAATACTGCGTCTTGGGATTGGGATGCTTGTTATTATCCCAGATTTCCTGCGCCTTAGGAGCCCATTCGGCTGCAAACTTATCACATTTTGAGCAGAGCGTTTCGGCACTTTCTTCACGGATAAGGTTTGTTGACTTTGCACCTGTGTTTTTAATGATATTTCTCAGGCAATCCGGATTTTCAAGCATCGGGCAAGGTCTTAAATGATTGTCATTGAACGGCTGTCCCTTTCTGAATGCCATGAAAAGCGGACTGCGTAAGGCTTCGAGAACGGTGTGGGTGCGAATATTCGCATCGGAGAAATGAATGAATACACAAGGCTCCATATCACCTGCGGAATTGACATGGAAATAGTTCCTTCCGCCTGCAATGCAACCGCCGACATACTCACCGTCATGCTGGAAGTCCATAATAAACAACGGCTTTCCGGTTTTGACATTTCTGACTCTTCTGAGCCATTTATACATATATTCTCTTTGCTCAGGTCTCGGAATAAGCTCAACATCGGCATCGTGTCCAACCGGCATATAGTTGAAATACAGTGCAAACTTAACGCCGAGTGCAATCATCTTATCCAGAAATTCATCACTTGTGACGCTCGGTATGTTATGACTCGTATAGCAAACGGAAATGCCGAAAAGACAGCCCTTGCTTTTAAGCAGCTTCATTGCTTTGATAACATTGTCATAGCTGCCCTCGCCTCTTCTTTCATCTGTTGAAGCCTCTTCGCCCTCGATTGAAAGAGCAAGCGCAATATTGCCGACTCTGAGCATATCATCGCAAAACTTTTCATCAATAAGAGTTCCGTTGGTATAAGCAAGGAAAGCGCAATCTGGATAAGTCTCACAAAGCTTGATGATGTCACCCTTACGGATAAGCGGTTCACCGCCGGTGAACATATAAAGATGAGTTCCCAGCTCTCTGCCCTGTGAAACAAGGCTTGACATCTCTTCAAATGTAAGGTTGCTTCTCTGACCGTATTCGGCAGCCCAACAGCCCTTACACTTCATGTTGCAGGCACTTGTCGGATCCATAAGCATCAGAAACGGAATGTTGCACTTATACTTCTCACGGTTTTCTCTTACAGCCTTTGTGCCTTTAACACCTGCGCCTAAGCCCATTGCGAGAATCATTTTTTTGAGCATTTCCCTGTCAAGGTCCTTTAAAATATCAAGTGCCATGTTATAATAAACATTGTCTCCCTGAACAATAATTTCCTTAACCTTATCGAGATATTTCTGCGGAAATGTTCCTCCGAGAAGCTTAACACCGAGATTATAAAGCTTGAGGATATTTTCCTTGGGATTCTTGTCAACAAATTTGAGTATCTCTCCCAGAGCTATATCGGTAGCTTTTCTTTCAAGTTTATCTTTAACTGTCATAAGTCACCTCATAATATACTTATAATATAATTTTGTGTAAGTATACCACTAAAAAAAATAAAAGTCCATACTTAACACTTTAATTCATTATTAAATATTATTTATTCGCTTGTAATTTCTTTTCGCAGGTTGTATAATAACGGATATATTTTTATCGGAGGGAAAAAATGTCTGAAAAAAATAAATCCACTTTAAAGGTTATCATTCGTGTTGCCGTTGCAATGGCGATTTTCGTTCTTGCAATAATTAACTATGAAAAATTGAAAAACATCGACATTCGTGCAATCGTCAACGCAAGCAACAGCTTTTTTATTGCCGTAATCACAATTTGGGGTGTATATTTAACCAAATCCGTTCTCTTTATTATACCCGCTTCTTTGATATATATATCAATCGGCATGGCTTTTGAACCGCTGACGGCTTCACTTATAAGCCTCGTCGGAATCATGATTGAGGTAACAGTGACATATTTTCTCGGTCTTTTCCTTGGCGGAGAATATGTCAACAATCAGCTTGCAAAAACCAAAGCCGGAAAAAAGATTCTTGACATGAAGCTTAATGACAGCTTCCTTGCACTTTTGCCGATTCGTGCGCTCCCCGTTTTTCCCATTGACTTTGTCAGTCTTTTCTGGGGCGCTTCAAAATGTAAGTTTCACCGTTACTTTTTCGCCTCGGTCATCGGAATAATGCCGAGAGTTATTCTTTTCACCATTCTGGGCGACGGAATATATGATTACATTCCGATACATCTGATAGTAAAAATCATAATTTTTGCCATTCCGGTTGCCGCAATAGTATATCTTATCAGGCACTTCATTAAGCTTAATAAAAAATGAAACTGAATGAATAACAGTGGGCTGTAAAAACTTGCGTTTTTACAGCCCCTTTTAACATTCATGAAAGCTATAAGTGTCTCAGGTTATCGGAATTATTCATCAAGTGCTTTTCATTATAATAAAAGCAAAAAAGCTGTCACAACAAATGCAACAGCTTCTTAAACAACATTTCAATTATTTCAACTTTTCTTCCTCAGTATTATCACTTTGCTTGAAGAGGGAAATGAGGTTCATTATAAAATTGACAATCAATCTTATATAATCTAAATAGCCCATCGGTCTACTCCTCCTGTGTCATCTTTTCTAATGAGAGTATACATCAACAATTTGGATTTGTCAATAAATTGTTTAAATTTTTTTCATTTTCTTAAAATATTATTGACTGATTGTTTTATATTATACACCACTTAATATACAAAAACGGAAAAACCGTAGACTAAAAGCTGAGTTGTTTAACAAATTTTAACATTTATTTAAACATCTCTGCAATCAAACCTTTGCATCGGCATCAAGATCAATCACATCAACCAATTCAACATCATGTGTGCTTTCATTTTCGTGAAGCTTTTCAATCTTTTTGTCGGATTTCATGCGCTTACGCAACAGCTTTCTTTCTTCCTTGTCGCTCTTTTCCTCTGCCTCCTCCTCAATCGGCTCAATGACAGCAGGCTTAGGCAAGAAAAGAGGTGTCTGAGGAGAATAAAGCTCAATCGCTCTTTCAAGCACATTGATTCTGACCTCTCTGTGATTTCCTGCAAATTCACCGTCAACTGTCCACGGCACATCTTCTTCAAGTGCAGTAAACTTGATTTTATTTGTGCTGAACATGACAATCTCTTTTCCGTCATACTGACGGTTCATGGCTTTATACATGAGTGTGGGAAGCTTCGAGAACTTGAAGTTTCTGACAAGAATAACCTCAAACTTGCCGTCGTTAAACTTAACCTGTCCTTCGGGAAGCTTCATCAAGCCACCGACTGAAAGTGAATTTGAAACAGCACCGAATGCGAATTTATCTTCAATGATACCGCCGTCATATTCGACTCTCATCTTAATATCATGGATATTCTTAACATCTGCGGCTCCGGCTGCGATATAAGCTGCCTTTCCGAAAATGTTCTTCATCTTCTGACTTGTTGCATAAGATGCCTTTGAAAACGCACCGAATGCGGCAACATAAGAATAGTATCTGTTGTTGAAAAGTCCGATGTCATAATCGTTCGGCTGACCGTTGATTATAAGCTCGGTAGCCTTTGCGATTGTTGTCGGAATCTGAAGAGAAGATGCAATGTCATTCGTTGTACCTGCCGGAATATAACCCAACGGCACACGGCGAGGCATAACCATTACACCGTTGATGGTTTCGTTAAATGTGCCGTCTCCACCGCAACAAACAACCAAATCATGATCATCTAACTCTTTTTTGACTATATTCGTCGCATCTCCACGGCAGGTTGTTGTATGAACGGAAAACTCATAATCGCTTTTCGTAAACAAGTCAACAATCTCAAATGTACCCGCACGGGATTTGTTTCTGCCTGAGCAGGGATTTACAATAAGTAATGCTTTCTTTTTCTTTTCCATAATTTATTCCGTACTGCTTCTTTCAGCAGCTTTCC
>CAZBFI010000047.1:0-12378 GCA_964491165.1 uncultured Faecalibacterium sp. | reverse complement strand
CTTCAAGGCAATGGTTCCCGCAATACTTATTCTCACTTGCGCATGGACACTTAAAGCTATGACCGACAGCCTCGGTGCAAAGATTTATATTTCACAGCTCGTTGAGGGCAGTGCAGGTGCATTCCAGGCATTCCTTCCTGCAATCATCTTCCTGATTGCCGTTGGACTTTCCTTTGCAACCGGAACATCATGGGGTACATTCGGTATCCTTATCCCCATCGTTCTGAGCGTGTTTGATGCAGGCGATCCTCTTATGATCGTTTCGATTTCCGCTTGTATGGCAGGTGCTGTCTGCGGTGACCACTGCTCACCGATTTCCGACACAACGATTATGGCATCGGCAGGTGCTCAGTGCGATCACCTTAACCATGTTTCCACACAGCTGCCTTATGCTTTGACTGTTGCGGGCGTTTCGTTTGTGACATATATTCTTGCAGGCTTCGTTCCTCATTGGTATATCGTTCTTCCCATAGGTGCTGTAGCAATGGTTGTAACACTCTTTGTGATAAAAGCGATAAGCAAGAAAAAAGCAAGCTGAATTCTTTTGAAGCGATAAAAATAACCTCCTGCGACGGATTTTCCGCTTTGCAGGAGGTCTTTTTATTCACAGCGATTAAAAAAACGATAACTTGATTTTATCCCGACGAAAAAAATCAACCCCGTCAATAAGGAAACAATGTGCATGAAAGAAAAAGTCGAGGTAATAAGGAAAGCTTTGTTCACTTAATAAAATCGTGAGGAAAAAAATCCGACTTGGTAAAGCTGATTTAAGGTTAGGCTTTTATACTTAAAAAAGTTTACGATATAAATTCAAAAAAATTACTTTTTCCTATTGAGTAACTTGGAAATTTAATGTATAATGAATTGGATTATAATGTGTTATTCTATCCCGTTTTTGAGTGAAAGGGAATTTTGAAAGGAGAAAGGGTATGTTATTTTCTCAGGATATAGGTATTGATTTGGGAACGGCGAATACGCTCGTTTTCGTTAAAGGTAAAGGTATTATCATCAGAGAGCCGTCGGTTGTGGCTATCAATGTTAACTCAAGACCTGCAAAGGTGGTTGCCGTAGGAAATGAGGCAAAGGCAATGATCGGCAGAACTCCCGGTTCAATCACTGCAATGAGGCCGTTGAAAAACGGAGTTATCGCTGATTTCGATGTCACCACCGAGATGCTCAGAAGCTTTATCCGTAAAGCCTTGGGCGGTTCTTTTCTTGCAAAGGCAAGGGTTGTCATCTGTATTCCGTCGGGTGTTACCGAGGTTGAAAGAAGAAATGTTCACGACGTCGCCATCGAAGCTGGCGCAAGATATGTAAGCCTTATCGAAGAGCCGATGGCAGCCGCAATAGGCGCAGGCTTGCCGGTTAATGAGGCAAAGGGCAGCATGATAGTCGATATCGGCGGAGGAACTGCCGAGGTTGCGGTTATTTCCTTGGGCGACATTGTCACCTCACGCTCGGTGAGAATGGCAGGAGACGATTTTGACAACGCAATCAGTCAGTATATTAAAAGAAAGTACAACCTTCTTATCGGTGACAGAACAGCCGAGGAGATTAAAATAAAAATCGGTTCTGCAATGGATTACGGCAGTGACGGAAAGATGGAGGTCAAGGGAAGAAATCTTCTTGACGGACTTCCGAAAAATGTGACTGTCACAAGTGAGGAAATCCGTGAAGCCATGTCGGACTGCATCAATCAGATTCTCGATGCTGTCAAGGGTACACTTGAAAAGACTCCGCCGGAGCTTTCTGCCGACATTATGAAATACGGTATTACTCTTACGGGCGGAGGAGCACTTCTCAGGGGAATTGACACCCTTATTGCAACCGAAACGGGTATGCCGGTTCGTGTTGCTGAAAATCCGCTTGACTGTGTTGCCGACGGCACGGGTATTTTCCTTGAAACAGACATTCTCGGTGCAGTCGGTAAAAAGAACTGAATTTCAGGAAAGGTGACACAGGAACATGCTTGAATTTTTGAAAAGCACAAAATTTAAAATTTTTCTCGTAGTTATCTGTGCTGTTATGGCAGGTTCGGTGATTGCTGTTGCGACAGTTAATTCATCTTCTCCGGTGACAAGTGCAGTCGGGATCGTTTTTAAGCCTTTGCAAAAGCTGTCGGGCTTTATAAGTGAAAAGCTGGATTGGTTTTCCGCTTCATTTGAGTCATCGGGAGCTTACAGAGATGAAATCGAAAGGCTTAATCAGAAAATTGCCGAATATGAAAACATAATCGTTTCAAATGACGAGCTTGAGCATAAGGTTAAGACTTATGAGGCAATGCTTGGTGTCAAGGAGCTTAATGAAAGCTTTGTTATGCTTGACTGTGACATTATCGGTGCGGACAGCATGGATCTTTTTTCTTCCATTGTTATCGACAAGGGTTCAAATGACGGCGTCGCTTTCAATGACCCCGTAACAAGCGGAAACTATGTGGTAGGCATCGTTAAAAAGGTTCATCCGACTTACAGTGTTGTTGAAACGATTCTCAATCCGGATTCAAAAATTTCTTCACTTGAAAGCAAGAGCCGTGAAATTGCTTATGTTACCACGACGATGGAATTTTCTCAAAAGGGAAATTGCATTTTATCGGGCTTGAGCCGTTCAAGCTCAATCACTCCGGGTGGAATCATCGTCACAAGCGGAATCGGTGGAACATATCCTAAGGGACTCATTATCGGTACTGTCAGTGAGGTCAACGAAAGCCTTTACGACCTTTCAAGCTACGCTGTTATAGAGCCTGGAGTCAATATAAGTCAGCTTGAGAATGTATGTGTTATAACGGAGTTTGCAGGTCAGGGTGTGAACGGCTGATTTGTTTAATTTGAATTTTAAAGAAAGGCGGTCAGTGATTTTGAATTATACACCATCAAAGGAAATGGGAATAAGACGCGGCTTGCTGGTTTTTGTTGCGATTGTTACGGCTGTTGTTCAAAACACTCCCGGCTTTAATCTTGATTTTGCAGGTCTTTCACCCATGCTTGCAGTTCCCTTTGTTGTCAGCATTGCAATGTATGAAAGAAGCTTAGGCGGTCTTGTGTTCGGCTTTATAGCCGGTGTGTTTTGGGATTTTGTCTCTTACGGAGCCGACGGAATGTTCACCTTGCTTTTGACCCTTATCGGTTTTTCAGTCGGAGCTTTGACAACATTTTATTTGAGAAACCGACTTGTTACCGCAGTGCTTTTGAGCTTTGTTTCATGCACGGGTGTCAGTGTTGCTTATTGGCTGATTTTCATTTTGAGAAAAGGCTATGACGGAATGTGGGAGATTCTCTTCACACATTTTATACCTCTTGCAGTTTATTCCGCACTTTTCATTTTCGTTTATTATTACCTTGTGGGCTTCATTATAAAGTCCACCGGAAAAGCCGACGGAGCAAAGAGGATATATTTCAAATGATTAAAATGCAAATTTTTTAAGAAAGGATGAAAAAGCATGTCAACAAGAAGTGAAAAGAGAAGAAGTCTGACTGTTATAATCATTGTTTCTTTTGCATTTTCGATTTTCCTTTTCAGGCTTTTTGACCTTCAGATACTCAGTGTCGGTGAAGATGCCGAAACGGCAATTTCCACTTATACGGTTGAGGTGAACCCCATAAGAGGTGAGGTTCTCGACTGTAACGGCTATCCCTTGGTCACAAACAAGCAGGTCAATAAGATTATCTTCAACTATTCTGCTTTCCCGACAGACTACGGTGAAAGAAATCAGATTATCCTTGAGCTTATAAGAATTTTCGATCAATATAAGGCGGAGTGGAAGGACGAGCTTCCGATTGAGCTTAAAGGCGACACACTTTCATTTTCAAAGGATATGGAAAATTCCGTTTCATACCTTAAAAGTGAAGCCTTCCTTGACCTTATGCATTATGCAACGGTGCAAAACTGCTTTGATGCGCTTGTTGAAAAGTATGAGCTTGAGGCTTATTCGATATCGGAGGCCCGTGACATAGCTTCGGTTTACTATTCGCTTGTAAAGGACGGCTTTAATGAGGGCAGAAATTTTGTTTTCGCATCCGATGTTACAAATGAGCTTGCCTCTGTTATTATGGAGAAAAGCTATCTTTTTCCCGGAGTTGAGCTTTATATCGACAGTGAAAGGGAATATCCCGACGGAACACTTGCACCACATGTCCTCGGAATCGTCGGACCTATAAGCTCCGAACAATATGAGCAGGAAAAGGATAACGGGTATTCCTTGAATGATTATGTTGGAAAAAGCGGCATCGAGGAGGCTTATGAATCGGAGCTTAAGGGCGTAAAGGGAGAAAAGATTGTGACGATTGATTCTTCCGGCACAAAGACCGAAAAATATACAAAAGAACCGGTCCAGGGAAACACACTTGTTCTTACGATTGACAGAAATATGCAAAAGGTTGCACAGGATGCACTTGCAAAGAAAATCGAGGAGCTTCAAAAGGACATTACCGATTATTCTCTTTCGGGTGCCGTTATTGTCATGGATGTCAAAGATAACGCTTGCCGTGCAATCGGCTCTTATCCGAATTACAACAATTCGACATATATTGACGATTACGATAAGCTTGTAGCCGATCCGAATAAGCCCTTGTGGAACAGAGCCTTGGACAGCACCTTTACCCCCGGCTCGACCATTAAGCCTGCTGTTTCAATGGCAGGTCTTGAGGAGGGTGTTATCACAGCGGAAACGGAAATCAACTGCAAGGGTATTTACACCTTTTATTCCGACTATCAGCCCGGCTGTACGGGTACTCACGGATATCTCGATGTAAGATATGCTCTTTGTAATTCATGCAATATTTTCTTCTACGAAACCTCAAGACTTCTCGGAATTGAGAAGCTTAACAAGTATTTTACGATGTTCGGCTTGGGTGAGCCTACCGGAATTGAAATTTACGAAAGCAGCGGTACGGTTGACACCGTTGAGCTTCGTACAAGCCTCGGTGAGCTTTGGACACCCGGCTTGACCCTTCAGGCAGGTATCGGACACGGCAACAATATGTTCACTCCGATTCAGCTTTGCTCTTATGTTTCAACCATAGCGAATAAGGGCGTCAGATACAAGGCTCATATCGTTGAGTCGGTAAGAAGTGCCGATCTTTCAACGGTTATCAGTGAAACTCAGACACAGGTGCTTTCAAAAGCCAACTTCAAAGAGGAAAACTGGAAGCTTGTTTATGAGGGTATGCACCTTGTTGCAACGGAAAGCTATCTTGATTTTGAAAGTGTTCCGGTCAAGGTTGCGGTCAAGACAGGTACAACAACCGTTGACAAGGTTATCAATGGAAAAACCGTTGAAATCAACAACGGCTTTATTATCGGCTTTGCTCCTTATGACGATCCGGAAATTGCAGTTGCGATTGCCGTTGAAAGTGCCGGTATGAGTGCTTACACAGCACCGATTCTTTCGGAAATTTTTGAATATTATTTCAGCGCAAAAGAAACTGCTGAAGCTTCGTTGAGCGAAAACACTCTTGTTGAGTGATTGGAGGGGAATATTTTGGCAAGAAAAATTGTTATTGCTTCCGGTAAAGGCGGAGTTGGAAAGACTACCGTTACCGTTGCACTTGCAAAGGCTCTTACAGCTGTTGGGAATAAGGTTTTGGTCATTGACTGTGACAGGCTCAGAAGCGTCGATTTGCTCGTCGGGATCACGGAGAGCCTCGTTTATGATTTCGGTGATGTCATTTTCGGCAGATGTGAGCCACAGCAGGCTGTTTATGAAAGTGATTCTCTGAGTATCATAAGCTGTCCTTTAAGCTATAATAATATTAACCGTGACGACATGAAGAAGCTCGTTGCTTTTTATGACAGCGACTATGATTTCATTCTTTTTGATGCCCCTGCCGGAATTGATCTGGGGCTTGGACTTGCGTGTGCTGCGGCAGACAGCGGAATCGTTGTTTCAACACCCGATCTCGTATGTGTCAGAAGTGCGTGTACGGCTGCACGGGAAATGGAAAAAATGGGAGTCAGCCAAAGCAGACTCATTATCAACAGAGCCGACAGAAAGGATATTGTCAAAGGACGACTGCTTAATGTTGACAAGGTTATTGATTCAACTCAGGTTCAGCTTATAGGTGTTGTGCCGGAGGACGAAAAGCTGAGACTCGGCTCAATGGGCAAGACTGTTTATAAAAAGCGTCAGACCTCATACACAGCTTTTTCCAATATCGCAAAAAGAATTTGCGGTCAGCAAACAGCGCTTAAATTTAAGTGAGTCAAGGTGTTTTAAATTAAATAGTTTTAGTAAATTTTTCACAAATCTATTGCATTAAAATGATTTTTTTGCTATTATACTGAAGTATAATGATGAAATTCGACATTTGTAAAAAAGGAGGAGGATCTATATGAATATAGCCCTTATTGCACACGACGCTAAAAAAGAACTGATGACACAGTTTTGTATTGCTTATTGCGGAACGCTATCAAAGCATTCACTTTGTGCAACGGGAACAACCGGCAAAATGGTTGCCGAGGCTACGGGTCTTGAAATCGTGAAGTTTCTTTGCGGCTATCAGGGCGGTGAAGAGCAGATTGCGGCAAGAATTGCCTGTAATGAGATTGACCTTCTTCTGCTTTTCCGTGATCCGCTTTCGGTCAAGCCGAATGAGCCGAATGAAGCAAATCTTTTGAGGCTTTGCGATGTTTATAACATTCCCGTTGCAACTAATATTGCAACTGCGGAAGCACTTATTCACGCTCTTGAAAGAGGCGACCTTGATTGGCGTGACATCATCAATCCCAAAGCATGAGTTAAAAGCGGTTCAATTTAATCATCACAAAGGCTGTGACGGAAAAGAGTAAGTTTAATTCCCGTTCAGAGAGAGGTGTCCTCGGCTGAAAGCACCTTACGCAAGAATTATTCCCAAGACATTCCCGAGCTGACGATTCAGTCCGTTTGCTGCGTTAAGGCATCGAGTGGAGCACCGACAGGTGTTCAATCGGGGTGGTACCGTGGAGTTCAGCTTCATCCCCAATGGTTTATAACATTGGGAATGGAGCTTTGTTTTTTTATTATATTTAAACGGAGGATGAATATGGCATTAGTAACAAAATCAATCAAAGGCACACTTGACCTTTTACCAGGCGAAAGCCATAAAAGACAGTTCATTGAGCAGACTTGTCTTGAGATTGCTCAAAATTTCGGATATAAGGAAATCCGCACACCCGTTTTTGAACACACCGAGCTTTTTCAGCGTGGAGTAGGCGACACAACAGATGTTGTGCAAAAAGAGATGTACACATTCAATGACAAGGGTGACCGTTCAATCACTCTTCGTCCCGAGGGTACTGCCGGAGTGGTTCGTTCATATCTTGAGCATGGACTTTTCAATGAGCCGATGCCGCAGAAGCTCTGCTATCTTACATCGTGTTACCGTTATGAAAAACCGCAGGCAGGCAGACTGCGTGAATTTCATCAGTTCGGAATCGAATGCTTAGGCACTGCCTCACCGGCAGCAGATGCTGAGGTAATTGCCGTTGCTGACAATCTTTTCGCTTTTTTGGGTGTGAAGAATTTGAGGCTTGAGATCAATTCAATCGGCTGTAAGCAATGCCGTAAGGATTATCACAAGGCATTGAAGGAGTATTTTGAGGACAAAAAGGATGAGCTTTGTGCAACCTGTGTGGGAAGGCTCGAAAGAAATCCGATGAGAATCCTTGACTGCAAAAGTCCTGTTTGTTCCGAGATTGCCAAGGGTGCGCCTAAGGTGACGGATTTTCTTTGTGACGATTGCCGTTCCCATTTTAATTCCGTTCAGGATTATCTTAAAACAATGGGGATTGATTTTGTCGTTAATCCCACGATTGTAAGAGGACTTGATTATTATACAAGAACGGTTTTTGAATTTGTTTCAACCGATATCGGTGCGCAGGGTACAGTGTGCGGCGGAGGCAGATATGACGGTCTTGTTGAAGAAATCGGTGGTGAGCATACACCTGCTCTCGGCTTCGGTATGGGAATTGAAAGATTGATGCTCTTGATGGAAAATCAGAAGCTTTCTTTCCCGGAGGCAAGCAAGTGTGAGCTTTACATTGCCACAATGGGCGACAAGGCAAGTAAGCAGGCTGCCGCAATCGCAAATGCTTTAAGGCGTGAGGGTATGTTCGTTGAGTTTGATGTTGTCGGAAGAAGCGTTAAGGCACAGATGAAATATGCGAATAAAATCGGTGCAAAGTTTACCGTTGCAATCGGTGACAATGAGCTTGAAAGCGGAGTCATTAAGCTCAAGAACATGGAAACAGGCGAACAGCAGGAGCTTAAGCTTGCAAGCTTTGAAAGTGATTTTCTCAACATTTCAATCAGCGAAAGCCTGAAAGAGTTTGATAATCTTGATTTTTCCGGAATTATGGGAAGCATAGATGTATAAAGGAGTGAATGATAATGGATTTTATGACAGGACTTAAAAGGACAAATTACTGTGGTGATTTAAGAGCGACTGACTGTGGCAAGGAGGTTGTTGTTGCAGGCTGGGTTCAAAGACAAAGAGACTTAGGTGCGTTGATTTTCATTGATTTGCGTGACAGAACAGGCATCGTTCAGCTTGCTTTTGATGACAGCACCGACAGAGAGGTTTTCCAAAAGGCATTTTCGGCAAGAAGCGAATTTGTCTTGATGGCTAAGGGTGAGGTAAGAGAGCGTTCATCAAAAAACAATGATATTCCGACAGGTGACATCGAGGTTTTCGTTACGGATCTTCGTGTTTTGGGAAAGAGCGAAACTCCTCCGTTTGAAATTGTTGAAAACTGTCAGACCTCTGAGCTTACAAGACTTAAATACCGTTATCTTGACCTCAGACGCCCCGACCTTCAAAAAAATATCCTCATGCGTCACAAGATTACAAAAATCACCAGAGACTTTTTTGACGATAACGGCTTCATTGAAATTGAAACTCCGATGCTCATTAAGTCAACTCCGGAGGGTGCAAGAGATTTCCTTGTTCCGTCGCGTATTCACAAGGGAAGCTTTTATGCTCTCCCGCAGTCACCTCAGCTTTACAAACAGCTTTCAATGGTTGCAGGCTTTGACAGATATATGCAGATTGCCCGTTGCTTCCGTGATGAAGATCTCAGAGCCGACAGGCAGCCGGAATTTACACAGATTGATATTGAAATGAGCTTCATCGACAAGGAGGATATCCTCTGCCTGATAGAAGGCTTTATCAAGAGACTCTTTAAGGAAGCACTCGATGTTGAGGTTTCAACACCGTTCCCGAGACTTACTTATAAGCAGGCTATGGAGCGTTACGGCTCTGACAAGCCCGACACAAGATACGGAATGGAAATCGTTGAGCTTAGTGACGAGGTTAAAAACTGCGGCTTCGGTGTGTTCAGCGGAGCAATCGAAAACGGTGGTAAGGTTTGTGCAATCACTGCTAAGAAAGCATTTTCGGTTCTCACAAGAAAAGAGATTGATAAGCTCACCGAATTCGTAAGAGGTATCGGTGCAAAGGGTCTTGCATGGGCAAGAATCGCAGATGACGGCACGGTTGCTTCATCTTTTGCAAAGTTCATGACGGAAGACGAGATGAAAGCCATCACCGAAAAATGCGGTGCAGAAAACGGCGATGTTATTCTCATCGTTGCCGACAAGACGAATACAACCCTTTCTGTTCTCGGTGCACTTCGTCAGACAGTTGCGAAAAAGCTTGATATTATCGACAAGGATAAGTACAATCTCTTATGGGTTGTTGAATTTCCCTTCTTTGATTGGGACGAGGAGCTTGGACAGTATGTTGCTATGCATCATCCGTTCACCGCACCGCTTGAGGAGTGTCTCGATTATCTTGAAACAGACAAAGCCAATGTCAGAGCAAACGCTTATGACCTTGTGCTTAACGGCATTGAGCTTGCAAGCGGTTCAATCAGAATCACAAATCCGGAGCTTCAAAACAGAATTTTCTCACTGCTCGGACTTTCTGATGAAGAAGCTCATGAAAAATTCGGTTTCCTCACCGACGCTTTCAAATACGGTGCACCCCCGCACGGAGGAATCGGTCTTGGACTTGACCGTCTTGTTATGCAGATGCTCAAGCTTGAAACTCTTCGTGATTGCATAGCTTATCCCAAGGTTCAAAATGCAAGTGAGCCGATGACGGAATGCCCTGCCGTTGTTGACGATGAGCAGCTTGAAATGCTCGGCATTGCACATATAAAGCAGGATGATTAAGCTTTAAAAAAGCAAACAGCCCTGATTTTTGTGTTAAAAAGTGAAAGCACTCTGATTGTTACGCATTTCATTGATGCGTACAGTGTCAGAGTGCTTTTTGTACTTTAAGAAAACAAATGTCACGAAATTTTGTTTTTTAATACAAGTTAAACAAAGGAAGACGGAAATTCAGAGCTTTTTTCTTATGTGTTCTGGTACGATTGGCATCTTGATCCGTTTGAGATTGCTGACGTAAGAGTACATTGACCATGTTCTTGCCGCAACAGAAGCAGAAAAGCTCCGTTTAACTTCATGGTTTTCACATATCCGTATAAACAAAAAAGGTTTCTCTGAACTTTTACACTCAAAGAAACCTTTTTAATTTGTTTCATGTGGTCTGCATTAAGCTTTCACTTAAGCAACAGCCGATGTGTCGTCGTCAGCTGAACCGCCGTTGAACTTACCGATAATAGCGTCGATCCAATCTCTGAGAGCCTTGAAGAATTCAGCGATTTCATCCCAATAAGTCTCAACAAAATCAAAAAATACATTGCCTTCCATTACATAGTCCTCCTTTAAAATTTGTTTGTTACTAACTACACATATTTTAATATAAAGTTAACGGATTGTCAATAGGTAAATGCTTAAACTTTGACTTTTGTGCTTTGAACACTGAGCTTTTTAAGCTCATTTTGTTTTATGAGGTAGATTATAATAAGCGGAATGTCGGCAAGAAGCCATGCGGCAGGGCCTGCATAGCAAACGGCATCGAATCCGAGCAGGGGAGTTAAAACGAAAGCGACAAGCACTCTGCCGAAAAGCTCTCCGATTCCCGCAACGGTGTTTGCAAGGGTGAAGCCGAGACCCTGTAATGTGTTTCGCATAACAAACAAAACGGCAACAAGGCTGTAACATTGAGCAATTGCGAGAATATATCTTTTTGCCGCAGCCATGATTTCCACGCTGTATTCCTCCATGAAAAGCTTTATAAGAGGCTCGGAGATAAGATACAAAGTGATGCTCATCGCAACCGATATAGCTATGTCCAAAAAGAAGATTTTCTTTACACTTTGTCTGATTCGCTTGTAATTACCTGCACCGTAATTTTGACCCACAAAGGTTTGAGTGGCAACTCCGAGTCCCGACATGGGAATATTCGTCAGGTTTTCTATTCGTCCTGCCGCCGTGAAGCCGGCAATGACGCTCTTACCGAAGGAGTTGACAACACTTTGCAAGCACATTGAACCGACGGAGGTTATCGTGAACTGTAAGGAAACGGGAATACCCAAGGTGATTTGCTTAAAGGAGATTGCTTTGTCGGGGATAAGGTCGCTTTTTCCGATTTTGATTTTCTTTAAAATGAAAAGCACATACATTCCGTTTAAAGAGGCGGCAACAATATGAGAGATGAGTGTTGCCAAGGCAGCACCCTCAACACCCCATGAAAAGACCTTGACAAAAAGCAGATCGAGAACGAAGTTGATTACGACGGTGACGGAAAAGAAATATAACGGCTTTTTGCTTTCACCGACACTTCTTGAAATTGCGGTGAAATTGTTTGAAAGCATCTGAAAAGGAATACCGTAGTATATAATGTTAATATAAGCCGAGGCGAGGTCAATGATGTCCTCGGGTGTGCCGACAAGCCTTAAAAGTATCGGTGAAAGAAGATGAGCGAGGATGGCAATTACAAAACCGACAGTGAAAGAAAGAGTGATGCTGTTGCCGGCATAACGCCCGGCTTTTTTTGCGTCGGAAGCGCCGTAAGCATGGGAGATCGGAATCGAAAAACCGCTTGTAAGTCCCAAGGCTGTTCCGACAATGAAGGAGCTGATTGAACCGACACTTCCAACAGCTGCCAGAGCATCGTTGCTGACATATCTGCCGACGATGATGTTGTCAACAAGAGAATAGTTATATTGAAGCATCGAAGAGGCCATAATAGGGATAGCGAAAATTATAATTGATTTAAGCGGATTTCCCGTTAGCATGGAATTAGCTTTTTTTGACATTGAATACACGCCACCTTTCATTAAAACGACCGAATTATACTACAATCATTTTCTGCTGTCAATATCAACAAACTTTGAATATGGTTTTTAGTAAAAATTAAAAACACCCGGAAAAGTTCCGAGTGCTTTTAAAAGGAGAAAATATGAAGAAAACATTATAATGGAGAAATCTAATTAAGTTGAACCTTGCGGTTCGTTTTGTTTTTGCAATCTCTCTTGACTGCGTGATAATAATACAAC
>CAZBFI010000046.1:0-12449 GCA_964491165.1 uncultured Faecalibacterium sp. | reverse complement strand
AACTTCTGTGTTCGGGATGGGAACAGGTGGACCCTCATCGCTAAAAACACCGACTTATGTTTCTGTGTGGCTTGTCCACATCAGCAAGACTGATTATATACTAAGCTTTCGGATTTGTCAATACTTTTTTGAAAGTTTTTTGAAAAAAATCGAAAAAATTTTTTTGAGCCTTTTTTTTTGCCCTTTAAAGCTCAATTTCAAGCTCGACGGGACAGTGGTCCGAGCCGAAGATTTCGCTGTGTATTTTTGCCTCTTTTATTTTTTCTTTTATATCCGAGGAGACAATGAAGTAGTCAATACGCCAACCGACATTCTTTTCTCTTGCCTTGAAGCGATAGCTCCACCAGGAATAAGCGTCCTGTGTGTCCGGATAAAGATAACGGAATGAATCGGTGAAGCCTGCTTCAAGCAGGGTGGAAAGCTTTCCACGCTCCTGATCGGTGAAGCCGGGGTTGTTGCGGTTCGTTTTCGGATTTTTCAGATCTATCTCGTTGTGAGCGACATTCAGGTCACCGCAGAGAATTACGGGCTTTGTTTTGTTCAGTGAAACCAGATATTCTCTGAAGCAGTCCTCCCAATCCATGCGGTAGTCGAGCCTTTTAAGACCGTCCTGAGCGTTCGGGGTGTAGCAGCAGACAAAATAAAAGCTTTCAAATTCAAGCGTTATGACTCTGCCTTCGGTGTCGTGCCTTTGAATGTCAATTCCGTAAAAGACACTCAACGGCTCTTTTTTTGTGAAAACGGCAGTTCCCGAATATCCTTTTCTTTCTGCGTAGTTCCAATATTGATAATATCCGTCAAGCTCAAGCTCAATTTGCCCCTGCTGTAATTTTGTTTCCTGCAAGCAGAAAATGTCGGCATCGAGCTTTTTAAACTCATCAATGAAGCCCTTTGTCACACAAGCTCTGATCCCGTTGACATTCCATGAGATCATTTTAAGCATACAGATCACTTCTTTCCTCTTTAATTTTGATGGAATTTTATATAAGAATAACATATTTTGTAAACTTTTTCAATAATCTCGTTCTATGTTGTTGACAGTCGCTTTCTTTTATTTTATAATTGCTACACAATTGGGTTTTTGTACCCCTTTATATAGTATAATATTACATCAAAAGGTGTCGAAGCCTGTCGAAATCAAACCATAGTATTTTTAAATATAGTATTTTGAGTGAAATGAGGTAAATTTTTATGAAAAAGAGATTGCTTGCATTGATTCTATGCATACTGACGGTCATGCCCTCTGTGCCCGTTATACCGCTGACGGATATTTTGAGCATGGAGGCTGTTGCCGTGAACATCGAAAGCCTTGAAAAAGCTTATGCCGATGTTCCCGACGAGAGCGAGTGGGGAAACTATATCAACGGAGATTCCCTTAAATATGTCTATCTCAGGGCAAAGGATATTCTTGCAAATCCGTCATCGTTCAGTCAGAAGGACATTGATGAGTGCGCAACTGACCTTGCAGGACTTGTTGCCGCTTTGAAGCCTTATGCAACGGGTCTGAGTATCGACAAAAGCAGCCTTAGCATCGCAGTCGGCAAAGCTGCATCTCTCAAGGCGACTCTTTCTCCCGACGGTGCAGGCGGCACTGTTGAGTGGACATCTTCACATCCGTCGTATGTTTCGGTCAGCTCGGAAGGCGTCGTTTCGGCTAACCGTTACACTGCCGAAAAGGTGACCGTCAAAGCAAAGGTCAGCGGAAAAAACGGCAGTGAATACACCTCCACCTGCTCTGTTACTGTTGTCAATCCCGTTGCGGGAGTTAAGCTTTCACCCAACACACTGACGCTTTATAACGGCGAGGAAACAAAGCTTTCAACAAGTCTTGTCGGCTTTGACTCAACAGCCGCACCCTCGGGCAGCGTGCTTTATACATGGGACAGTGACGACACCTCTGTTGCTCAGGTTGATGACAACGGCAGGGTTACTGCAAAGGGAGTCGGCACCTGTAAAATCACCGTAAAGGTCAAAAACGCAGGTGACTCTCAGGAATATACCGACACCTGCTCTGTCACAGTCAATAAGCTTATTCCGGTGCAGTCGCTTGTTCCCGAAACGAATCTTTCATCGGGAATGATAAGCGGTGAAAGTGTTGATTATTATGTCAGCTTCATGCCTGCAAACGCAAGCGTTAAAAAGCTCAGATGGTTAAGCTCCGATCCGGACATTGTCGATGTTACGAAAATTTCCGTCACCGACAGCGGAAAAGCCGTTGCAACTCTTGTTGCGGGCAAGGTCGGTGTTGCATCAATCTCTTATTCGGCAACAGACGGAAGTGGAATCAAGGGAAGCATTTCCGTTGAGGTTAAGCCGAAAATCACAAGCCTCACTCTCAGCCATACAAGTAAATCAATCACCCTTGTAAGCACAAATGAAAAAATCACCGCAAGCATTCTGCCGGTGAATGCAGGCAATCAGGTGCTTAACTGGCAGTCAAACAACGAGAGAGTCTGTAAGGTTGACCGCCTCGGTGTTCTTTATCCGGTTTCCTCCGGTGAATGTACCATCACTGTTTCGACAACCGACGGAAGTAACATCGTCAAGACCTGTAAGGTCATCGTCTGTGAAAAGGCAGACACGGTTAAAATCAGCGCCCCCTCAAATTCAGTCGAGGTCGGTGAAAGGCTCAGACTTTCTGCCACTGTAACCACAACCGACGGCTATGCTTACAGCGATGTTAAGTGGTCATCCTCGGACACAACGGTTGCCGAGGTCGATCAGAACGGTATCGTTACGGCAAAATATCCCGGTTCGGTTGCAATCAAAGCCACTGCCGTTGACGGCTCCGGAAAATATGACAGCTATGTAATTAAGGTCACACAGAAAATCACCGGCTTGACTCTTTTGGAAAATGTTACGCTTTCCGTCGGTGACAGTGTTACCCTTGTTCCGAGAATAACCCCGGAATACGCTACGGATAAGAGTCTTTCATGGTCAACGACGAATGTTTCGGTTGCCTCCGTTGACACAAACGGACTTGTTACGGCAAAAAATGTCGGTGTTGCAAAAATCACCTGCACAAGCAGTGACGGAAGTGTGAGTGCAACCTGTACGGTCAAGGTCGTAATCCCCGCAACCGGAATCACAATCAGCTCAAGCAATGAGGAGCTTTGGAAGGGAAATGTCGTTCAGCTTATCGCCATTGTCACTCCCTCCAGTGCAACGGATAAAACTGTCACATGGTCATCCTCTGACAATAAGGTCGCCACTGTAACCTCCGACGGTCTTGTGACTGCGGTCGCAGGCGGTCAGTGTGTCATCACGGCAAAAAACAGCGCAGGAAAAACCGATTCCTGCCGTATCACGGTTTATGAAAACTGCACGGGCGTCAAGCTCGAAAGCACTGCAAAGGCAATGTATGTCGGACAAAGCGACACAATTGCCGCCTCGGTCATTCCGTCAACGGCTACAAATAAAGCTGTCACATGGTCATCCTCGGTGCCGTCGGTTGCAACTGTCAGCAAGACGGGTGTCATCAACGCATTAAGAGAAGGCTCAACTGTTATCACGGTCAAAACTCAGGAGGGTGGCTTCACGGCAAGCTGCACAGTGACCGTTTACGGCAAAATTCCCGTAAAGGGTATTTCACTTGACAGAAGATCCGTTACGGTTTCAATTGGAGTGATTGATCAGCTTGTTGCAACAATTTCTCCTGCAAATGCAAGTGAAAAGGGCGTAGTGTGGTCGTGCGACAATTCAAAGGTTCTCGCAATCGACCAAAAGGGTCGCTTCAAGGGACTCAAGGCAGGAACGGCTGTTCTCACGGCAACAAGCGTTGACGGCAACTTCACCTCACAGTGTAAGATAACAGTCACTCAGCCTGTCACCGGTGTCAGAATCACCACAACCGATGTCAAGCTTGCAATCGGCAAGTCAAAGGCTCTGACATGGACTGTTTTTCCCGAGGACGCAACCGATAAGAGCGTCAGATGGACTTCGTCGAACAGCTCCGTTGCAGAGGTCACTCAAGCAGGTATCGTCAATGCGAAAAAAGCAGGTGTAACGGTTATCAGCGTCACGACAGTTGACGGAGAATACACCTCGACCTGTAACTTTACTGTTTATGTTCCCGTCACAGGGGTTTCGATTGTCAAAAATGCTCAGGGTGTGACGGATTTCAGCGTTGCAAAGGGTGAATCGTTCTTGCTTTCAGCAGATGTTAAGCCCTCAAATGCAACAAACAAATCGGTTTCATGGGTTTCAAGCAACACATCAATCGCAACAGTCAATGAATCCGGTCAGGTTACAGGTGTCGGAAAAGGCTCTGCGAATATAACCTGTACAACAGTTGACGGAGCTTACAGAGCAACCTGCGTTGTCAAGGTTATTCAGCCGGTTGAAAGCATAAAGCTTGATGTTTCATCTGTCAGCCTTGAGGTCGGAAAGTCAAAGACCATCACTGCAAAGGTCTCTCCGTCAACCGCAAGCTATCTGACTGTCAAGTGGACAAGCTCGAATCCGAAGATTGCCACTGTCGATTCCAATGGCGTGGTCAAGGGAGTTTCCGCAGGAACAGTCACTGTTACGGCTCAATCTGTTGACACGGCAGGAGTGAAAGCAACCTGCAAGGTGACAATAATTCAGCCTGTCACCGGAATCAAGCTTAATAGGACGTCGGGATATGTCAGAATCGGTGAGGTCGGTGTGCTTAAAGCCACGGTGCTTCCGACGAATGCGACAAACCAAAAGGTCACATGGACCTCAAGTGATGTCAAAAAAGCAACTGTTACCGCAGACGGTGTTGTCAAGGGCATTTCACAAGGCACGGTAACAATCACTGCAAAGACTGTCAATGGCGGCTACACTGCTTCGTGCAAAATCGTCGTTGTCAAGAGCGTTACGGGAATCAAGCTTGACAAAGCCTCCGTAACGATAAATGTCGGCAAAACAACAACCATTAAGCCGACGATATCACCTGCCGATGCAACTGTAAAAACTGTCTACTGGACATCGAGCAACTATGATGTTGCAAGTGTCGATTCTGAGGGCAAGGTCACTGCAAAGGCAGCAGGCTATGCCGTTATTACCGCAAAGACTAAGGACGGCTCATTCACCGCAAAAACAGAGCTTCTTGTCATTCAGCCTGTTACCTCGGTCAAGCTCAACAAAACATCGGCATATCTTAACCTTAATTCTTCCATGACTCTCATTCCGACAATCAGTCCGTCGAATGCGTCAATCAAGTCGGTCACATGGTCCTCCAGTGACCCGTCAATAGCGACTGTTTCGTCATCGGGTGTTGTCACCGGAATCAAAAAGGGTGTTGTCACAATCACCTGCAAAACAACCAACAGTGCAAAGACGGCAACCTGTAAGATAGCCGTTGTCAAGCGTGTTACCGGAGTAAGCCTTAATAAAGAAGAGGCAATTCTTTACTTTGGCAGAACTCTCACTCTCAGCAGCACGGTTTATCCGGTTGATGCAACCGTTCAGGATGTAATTTACACTTCAAATAACAGCAATATCGCCTCTGTCAGCGCAAACGGAGTTGTCACACCTGTGAACACAGGCTCGACTTATATCGTGGCGACAACAAAGGACGGCGCTTATAAGGCATACTGTAAGGTATCCGTCGGCAAAGCTCCCGAATCAATCAAGCTCGGAGTGTACAGTGCGACGATGAATGTCGGCAAAAGCGGTACGCTTAAATATGCTGTTTACCCAACAGATGCAAGAAACAGAGTTGCAACCTTTACCTCAAGCAACACTGCCGTTGCCACTGTCACCTCGACAGGTTTGGTCACCGCAAAGGCAAGAGGTACTGCAAACATCACGGTCATGACTGAAAACGGAATCAAAGCCGTTTGTAAGGTTACCGTCAATCAGCAGGTCAACGGAATCGAGCTTTCCGATTTAACCAAGGAGGTTTACACAGGCGAAAGCATTAAGCTCAGTGCAAAGGTGCTTCCCTCCAATGCAAACAATCAAAATGTTGTCTGGAGCACATCGGACAAGAGAATAGCCGTTGTGTCAGCCTCGGGTGTTGTCACAGGTGTCAAGGCAGGCAATGTTGAAATTACCGCAACGAGTGTTGACGGCTCATATAAGGCAAAGTGCGAAGTCACAGTTAAGCAGCATGTCACCTCGGTTGAATTTGTCGAAACGGAAATTGCAATCAGCAAGGGCAATGAGATGGATTTGAGATTCAGCGTTTTGCCTTATGATGCGACAAATAAAGAGGTTACCTTTGAAAGCTCCGACAGAAGCATTGTTTCTGTCACAAATGAGGGACATATTACGGCACATCTTGGTGGTACGGCTGAAATCACTGTCAAGACACAGGACGGCGGTTACACTGCAAGGTGCTATGTGACTGTTCAAGAGCCTGCAACGGGAATTTCTCTTAATTATAATGAAAAGGAAATGTTCGTCGGTGACAGCCTTGAGCTTATTGCAACGGTTTCTCCGTCGGATGCAACAAACAAGCTTGTGCGCTGGTCATCGAGCAGTGCCTCGGCTCAGGTCAATTCAAACGGTGTTGTCACTGCCGTTAAGTCGGGCAAGGCAACGATCACCGCAACAACTGCCGACGGAGGCTATACTGCCGTGTGTGAGCTTACCTTGCTGCAAAAAGCCACAAGTGTGGTTGTTGACAAAACAGAGGTTAAAATTAACCGCGGAACAACCCATCAGCTTACAGCTACCGTTCTTCCGGAGGACTGCTATAACAGAAATTATATTTGGGCAAGTGAAAACGAGCAGATTGCAAGTGTTGATTCAACCGGTCTTGTCAGTGCAATTGCTCCGGGTGTGGTCAGACTTGTTTGCACAAGCGTTGAAAGCGGTCACACTGCGATTGTTACGGTGACTGTTCATGAGCCGGTGACAAGCCTCACGCTTGATGAAACCGAGGTCGAGCTTTACACTCCCTTGACAAAGAAGCTCACAGCGGAAATTCTTCCTGCAAATGCAAGTGATAAGTCTGTGACATGGACTTCTTCAAATGAACAGGTCGCAACGGTTTCCGATGACGGAACAGTAACGGCAGTCGAAAAGGGTGAAGCGGTTATCACTGTCACAAGCAACGACACAGGTGTTTCAAGCAGCTGTAAATTTGTTGTTCTGACCGGTGTCGAGGACATCATAACCGAAAAAGACGAATATTCCGTTCATGAAAACAAGAGCTTCAAAATTGATTATTCGTTTAACCCGCAGAATGTTGATGATCCGTCTGTAAGCTTTGAAAGCAGCGATGAAGATGTTTTCACCGTTGCTCAGGACGGCACTGTTTCGGGTCTTGCTTTGGGCGAGGCTGAGCTTACGATTACCTCAAAGCAAAACACAAGCATCACCAAAACAGTTAAAATAAATGTCACAAGGGCAGTAACTCAGGTTACACTTAATGAGCAGAGCAAGACAGTATATGTCGGTGACAGTTTTGAGCTTGTTGAGACTGTCAGCCCTGCCGATGCTTCGGATAAATCCGTAAGCTGGATAAGCGGTGACGAAAGCGTTCTTTCAGTTGACGAAAACGGACTTGTAACTGCTCTTTCAAGGGGCGAGACGGAAATTACGGTCAGAACAACAGACGGCTCTTTTGAGGCTGTTTGTTCGGTTACTGTCATTCAGAATCCGACACAGGTTCTTTTTGACAAGGAAAACTACAGTGTCAATGTCGGTGAAACGCTGACAGTGAATGCGACTGTTCTTCCCGAAAACACAAACGATAAGACTCTCACATGGAAGTCCTCTGATGAGGCTGTTGCAACTGTTGACGAAAACGGAGTCGTCACTCCCGTGAAGGCAGGCGAATGTGAAATAACGGCATATTCGGTCAAGCAGGGAGTTGAAAAAACGGCTTGTGTCAAGGTGGTTCAGCTTGCAACGGAAATCAAGTTCCTTTGCCGTGTTCCCGATTTGTTCGTCGAAGAAAAGCTCAGAGTTTTTGCAACGGTGCTTCCCGAGGATACAACGGATAAAAGCTTTAAGTGGACTTCCGGTGATGAAAAAATCGCTGTTATCGACAAGTACGGTGTAATTACCGCCCTTTCAACCGGTACAGTGCAGATTTTTGCAACAAGCTGTGATGAGGGTGCAGTTAAGGGAGTCATTAACCTCAACATTGTTGAAAGAATTGACGGAATAAGCCTTGACATCGAAAATGCAAAGCTTCATGTCGGCAATACTCTCACCCTGAAAGCAACTGTTACTCCCGAAAACGCATATAACAAGAGTGTGAAATTTGAATCGTCAAACGAGGATGTTCTCACAGTCGATGAAAACGGAAAGGTGACTGCCGTTTCGGTCGGAACTGCAACTGTCAGTGCAATATCGGCTGACGGAAAATTTACGGCAACGGCAGAAATCACCGTCATTAAGAATCCGCAGGAAATTCAGCTGTTTAAGACTGAATATGTTCTTAAAACGGGCGAAAAGGAAAAGATACAGTATGAGCTTCTTCCGTCAGACTCAACGGAAAACACTGTCACATGGAAGTCCTCTGACGAATCGGTGGCTGTTGTGAGCAAGCAGGGTGTTGTTACCGCTGTCGGAAAGGGTACTGCGAATATTACTCTGTCGGTTCTTGACGGGGAGATATTTGAATATGTTGTTGTTAAGGTTGAAGAATAAAACGGCTTAACGAATTTGTTCAATTTAAAAGGATTAACGGGGAAAGAAGATGTGTATAAAATGAGCGAAAAATATCTTATTGTCGGTGCGGGCAGAAGCGGAATCTGTTCAGCTCAGCTTCTCAACGGACTTGGCAAGGCTTTTGTAATTTTCGACGGCAACACCGAGCTTGACAAAAAGTCGGTCACGGAAAAAATCGGATTCAAGGGTGAAATACCTTTCATTTTGGGAAAAGCCGAGGACAGCGAGCTTGAAGAAATTGATATATGTGTGGTTTCACCGGGGGTTTCCCTTGAAAGTGAGATCATGCAAAAGGTAATTTCAAAGGGTATTCCCGTTTGGAGCGAGATTGAGCTTGCTTATCGCTACGACAAGGGCGAGGTTATCGGAATAACCGGCACGAACGGAAAGACGACGACCACCTCACTGACTTATGAGATTGTCAAGGCATATAACAGCAACACCTTGCTTGTGGGAAACATTGAAATACCTTACACCGGAAGAGTGCTTGACAGTGTTGAAAACGGAGCAACGGTTGCGGAAATCAGCTCATTCCAGCTTGAAACGATGCTCACCTTTAAGCCTAAGGTGTCCGCCATTCTCAACATCACTCCCGATCATCTTGACAGACATAAGACCATGCAGATTTATGCAGATGTTAAAAAGAGCATTGCAAAAAATCAAAACGAAAATGATTTTTGCGTTCTTAATTATGACGATCCCGAGCTTAGAAAATTTGCCGACGAGTGCAAGAGCAAGGTTATCTTTTTCTCATCAAAGGAAAAGCTTAATGACGGACTTTATTATTCCGACGGTGTGATTTATATTGCCGAAAACGGAAAAAGTGAAGCCTTTGTCAATGTATGGGATGTTAATCTTGTCGGCGTACATAATTATGAAAACATTATGGCTGCCGTGGCAATAACAAAAAGCTTCGGTGTACCGCTTGAGCTTATCAGAGAGGTTGTTAAAAAATTTGTTGCGGTTGAGCATCGTATTGAATATGTGACAACGAAAAACGGAGTTAAGTATTACAACGATTCAAAGGGAACAAACACCGATGCGGCAATCAAGGCGATTGATGCCATGCCCTCGAAAACCGTTCTCATAGCCGGCGGTTATGACAAAAAGAGCGAATATGACGAATGGGTCAGCCGTTTTCCCGAAAAGGTGAGAAAGCTGGTGCTTATCGGACAGACAAGGGAAAACATTGCAAGGGCTTGCGATAAGATCGGCTTTAAGGCTTATGTTTTTGCCGATAGCCTTGAGCAAGCCGTTGAAATTTGCGAAAAGGAAGCACTTGAAGGAGACTGCTGTCTGCTTTCACCTGCCTGTGCAAGCTGGGGTATGTTCAAAAACTACCAGCAAAGAGGCGATATGTTCAAGGAGCTTGTCCGTGGCAAAAGCAAGGATTAAATCAAATAAGCTTTCCGTCAGAGAGATCTTGCGGAAAGCTTTTTTATCACCCCAAACGATGTCGCTTGTTAAATCGTTAAAGTTTTTGACTAAAAGCTATTTACTTTTTTGATTTAGTGTGTTAAAATGTAAAAGAAGAAAAACCTTTCATTTGTATATAAAGGAGAACAGAGGTTATTATGGCTGACGATAAATACGAAAAAATCAATGCGAATATAAAATATCTTTACGAAACTATTTTGAAAATCGAGACTATTGAAGAATGTGAAGCCTTGTTTGAGGATATGTGCACAAAAACAGAGCTTGCTTCGATTTCACAAAGACTCGTTGTTGCAAAGATGCTCAGCGAAAAGAGAGTTTACAGTGACATCGTTGCGGAAACAGGCGCAAGCACAGCAACAATAAGCCGTGTCAACCGTTCACTTTCATTCGGTGAGGGCGGTTATGACATGATTTTCTCCAAGGAAAGCAAATGAGGATAATTCATGGCAGGTTACGGTGATTTTTCATATTATTATGACTTACTGACCGAAAATGTTGACTATGAGCATAGATGTGATTATATCTGTAATCTCCTTGCCGATAACGGTGTCGGCAAGGGGATTTTGCTTGATCTTGCCTGCGGAACGGGTACATTGAGCGTGCTTTTAAGTCAACGGGGTTACGATGTTATCGGAACAGATGCTTCCGAGGCGATGCTCAGTAAGGCTCAGGAAAAGAATTATGAAGTCGGGACTCAGGTTATGTTCCTTTGTCAAAGGATGGAGGAGCTTGATTTGTTCGGCACAGTGAATGCGGTTGTCTGCACTCTTGACAGCATTAACCATGTCACCGATGCCGCAACGGTGAAGGAAATCTTCCGCAGAGTCAGTCTTTTTATGGAGGATTCGGGTGTTTTCATTTTTGATGTCAACACTCCTTATAAGCATCGGGAGGTTCTCGGCAACAACACTTTTGTTTATGATCTTGATGAGGTCTATTGCGTTTGGCAGAATGAGACCGATGACAGCTTGCTTACGAATGTCAGCCTTGACATTTTTGAGTATGACGAAGAAACGGACAGCTATCTGCGTTATGGTGAGGAATTTTCCGAAAGGGGATATCCGCTTGAGCTTTTGCAGAGCTTTGCGCAGGAATACAGATTTGAGACGGTCGGTATTTATGCCGAAATGACAAGAGAGCCGGTCAGAAGTGATACGCAAAGGGCAGTCTTTGTTCTCAAAAAGCACGGGACACAGCTGCAAGAGTAGTCTAAGGTGCTAATATAATGTAATTAAGGTGAAACAATATGGGTAAATTAGTAAGATGTATTTCAAAAGACGGAACGATTATTGCTATGGCTGTTGATTCGACGGACATCGTAAGACGGGCAGAGCAGATACATGAAACATCGGCGGTTTGCACGGCAGCTCTCGGCAGACTTTTAACGGCTGCATCTTTGATGGGCAGCTCACTTAAGGGTAAGGACGACAGCATCACCGTCAGAATGAGAGGAGACGGCCCAGCCGGTACGGTTATGGCTGTTTCGGACAGTGACGGAAATGTAAGAGGCTATGTTCAGCAGAATGTTGTGGAAATACCGCTTAATGAAAAAGGAAAGCTTGATGTTTCGGGCGCTATCGGTAAAAATGGCTTTCTGACGGTTATCAAGGACCTTGGAATGAAAGAGCCTTATGTCGGTCAAGTACCCATTATCAGCGGTGAAATTGCAGAGGATATCACTGCGTATTATTCAACAAGTGAGCAGACACCGACAGTGTGTGCCTTGGGTGTGCTTGTCAATCCCGATCTCACGGTTAAGGCAGCAGGCGGACTCATTATCCAGTTACTTCCGACAGCACTTGATGATACCGTTGACAAGGTTGAAGAGTGCATTAAGGATTTGAAGCCGATTTCATCACTTATCGCAAGCGGAATGAAGCCTGACGAGATCTGCCGTAAGGCATTGAGACTGTTTGAGCTTGAAATTCTGGATTCAGCCGAGCCGACATATAAATGCTACTGCTCAAAGGAAAGAGTGGAGGCTGCTCTCATAAGCACCGGCAGGCAGGAGCTTGAGGAAATGAGCAAGGAAGAAAAAACAGAGGTTTCCTGTCAGTTCTGCGACAAAAAATATGTTTTCAGCGGAAAGGAAATCGCTCATCTTATAAACAAGGCGACCAAATAAAGCGTCGGTTGTGTTCAGTGAGGCTTGTTTAATTCTGAGGCTGAGATTGCGGCAGAAAAAAGCCGAAAAAATATTTTAAAAAAAATCGAAAAAAGTGTTGACAAAAAATACTTTTTGATGTATAGTATACAAGTCGTCGCGATAGTGGCGGCAAGATGTGGGAGCATAGCTCAGCTGGGAGAGCATCTGCCTTACAAGCAGAGGGTCACAGGTTCGAGCCCTGTTGTTCCCACCACTATGGCCCGGTAGTTCAGCTGGTTAGAACGCTAGCCTGTCACGCTAGAGGTCGACG
>CAZBFI010000045.1:0-12466 GCA_964491165.1 uncultured Faecalibacterium sp. | reverse complement strand
GTATAACAAATGTAACTTTGTGTAAAAGGAGACGGTAACAATGGAACTGCAAGATTTGACTCAACTGAAAAATTTGAAAGAAATGGTGGACTATGCCGCTGAAAATTACGGTGAGCGTAACTTTATGGAGTATAAAAGTAATGGCGGTATAGCTGCGAAAACTTATAAAGATTTTAAGCTTTCGTGTGATTCATTTTCCAATATGCTTATTGCAAAAGGCTTTTCAAACGCTCACACGGCAATCATCGGCCCGACAAGCTATGAGTGGGTCGTAAGCTTTTTCGGAACGGGAAGCAGTGGCGGTGTGTCAATTCCGCTTGCGGCAAATGAAACCGATGAAATGAACACAAAGCTCATTGAATTTGCAGACACGACTGTTTTTGCCTTTGACAAAAAGCACGAATCATTATACGAGTCGGTAAAAGCAAATGTTCCCTCGGTGAAGCTTTATATTTCTCTAGATGACACAGGCGACGGTAGTGAGGTCTTGAATATTTCACAGCTTTTGAAGGAAAATGAGGGGGAGTACAACGGAAATCCCGATCCCAATGATGTGTGTGCTATCGTTTTCACCTCCGGCACAACCGGTTTTCCAAAGGGCGTTATGTCAACTCATAAAAACTATATTTATGCAGCAGGAAGTGTTCATGTTGCCTGCCCGACAACAAGAATGTTTTGCTGTCTTCCGATTCATCACAGCTTTTGTTTTACGGGTAATATTACAAAGAGTATCGTCAGAGGAAAGACCATTTGTGTCAATGACAGCCTTTCAAATCTCGTTCAGGATTTACAGCTTTTTAAGCCCGACAGTATACTTGCCGTTCCCCAGCTTGTCAAAAAGATAATGTTCGGTGCTCTTAAATATGCCGCTGCAAATCAACAGATGAGTCAGCAGGAGGCAGTTCATAAATTTCTCGGAGGCAATATAATTGATATAATTTCCGGAGGCGCACCGCTTGAGGCAGCCTTGAATGAAAAGTTTAACAACACAGGAACTCTTGTCCTTAACGGCTACGGCATGACAGAATGCTCGCCGATAATTTCAAACAACGCAACCGAATGCTTCCGTCATGGCTCGGTGGGAAAGCCGATTCCGTGCATGGATGTCAAGATTGAAAACGGCGAAATTCTCGTCAAAGGTCCTAATGTAATGAAGGGCTATTATAAAAATGAGACCGCAACAAAAGAGGTTTTCACCACTGACGGATATCTTCACACGGGTGACCTCGGATATTTTGATCAGGACGGTTTTCTCTATGTGACGGGAAGATGCAAAAATCTTATTTTGCTTGATAACGGTGAAAATGTGTCCGCTGAAATGCTTGAGGCTCAATTTGCAAATGAAGCTCTTGTTCAAGAGGTCATTTGTTACAGTGAAGGCTCGGCAATTTGTGCAGAGGTATTTTTAAACAAAGCATATATTCAGGAAAACGCAATCAATGATGTGGAGCAAGCTATGCTTGAGGTGCTTGAAAGAGTCAATGAGGGTCTCGCCTCATTCCAACGTATTACGACTTATGCCATAAGAGAAATACCCTTTGAGAGAACCGCTTCGCAGAAAATCAAACGAAATTCGGCAAAAGGCTCTGCCAAGAAAAGAAAAATCGTTGAACCGGAAACACCGACGGAAAAAAGAGTATGTGAAGCTGTTAAGGATTTGCTGATGCTTTCCGAAATCAGCGTTACAGATAATTTCTTTGCTTTGGGTGGTGACAGTCTCGGTGCAATCGAGCTTTCCGTTACACTTAATATATCTGCACAGCTCATTTACGATAACGGCTTCATTCGTGCTATTGCCTCGGCAATCGACGAGCAGGAAAAGCAGTCTGATTCGCAAAAGCTTAACATTAACCGAATCATTGCCGATACCAAAGGCAAGGGTGAAAAAGCCGATAAGCCCGAAAAGGTGCTTCTCACGGGTGCTACCGGATTTTTGGGCATACATATCTTAAAGGAGCTGCTTGACAGAAACGTAGAGGTTTATTGCCTTGTAAGAAGTGAAGAAAAGCTCAATAAACAGTTGGAGTTTTACTTTGAAGGGGTAAAACTGCCATCATTCAATGTTGTTGTCGGTGACATCGAAAAGGAATTATTGGGACTTGAAGAGGACACCTATAACAAGCTCTCGGAAAAGATTGATACAGTTTTTCATGTTGCCGCAAATGTCCGTCACGCAGGAGATTACAGCGACCTCGAAAGAACAAATGTAACAGGCACTAAGCATGTGATTGATTTTGCCGTGAAAGCTGACGCAGTCTTACATCACACATCGACTGTCAGCGTACACGGAGCAGCTACCGTCAAACAAAGATACGGCAAAAATATCCTTGACGAAAGCGTTCTTGATGTCGGTCAAAAATATACCGACAATGTTTACATCCACAGTAAATATTGTGCCGAGGAGGCTGTTCTTTCTGCAAGACTTAACGGGCTTCGGGCTAACATTTACCGCATAGGTAACCTGACATGGAGAGCTTCAGACGGCAAGTTCCAAAAAAACAGCAGTGACAACGGATTTTTAAGGCGAGTTCACGCAATGCTTAAGCTCGGTCTTATAAATGAAAATATGGATAAATATCCAACCGATCTGACAGCCGTTGACGAGTGTGCAAAAGCCTTTGTCAATCTTGCTTTCACGGGCGATGTCAACGAGATCTACCACCTTTATAACCCTCATTTTCTTTTAACAGAGGATATGTTTAAGCTTCTCGGTGTGCCTTATCGAATAGTTTCAACGCAGGAAACTATTGAGACTGTTATGGCTAACTCAAAGGATAGAGATGTTCATGTCTACATGTTCTATCTCATCATTTCGGGTCGTTCAAGAAACATCGAGATGAAAAACGAATACACTTGTCAAAGGCTTCTTGAAACAGGATTTAGCTGGTCTGTTCCCGACAGAAAATATTTAACAGTTTCCGACAGCTCTCAAAGACCTGACGGTCACTGCTTGGATTTTGAAAAATACGATGTTATCCCGATGAGAAAAACCGGTGGTTATATGAATCCTATACAGAAGCTTACTTTGGGTGTCATGAGAGATGCTCAGCTTGAGAAAAACGAGCTTTTTGAGGGCGAAAACGCCCTTTCGGAGTTGTCCTCATACATTAAAAACGATAACTGTAAAAAACCTCTTGTGCTTACTTTTTCAATGGCACTTGAAAACGCAAGGATTAAAGATTTCCTCAATGACATTAAAGCCACGGTTATTTTCACGGACATTCCCGGTGAACCCACGACGGAAAAGGTCGATGAGGTTATCGATGTATATGAAAAGAATAATTGCGACAGTGTTATTGCAATAGGTGGAGGTTCTGTTCTCGATACGGCGAAAATTGTTTCACTCTATGTTGCAAATAAAGGCGAATACATTGACGATATCTGCAAAATGGATAGCGACTGCAATCGTTCTGTTGCTTTTTATGCTGTACCAACCACTTCCGGAACAGGCTCTGAGGTGACTGTATTTGCTGTGATTACCGACACTCAAGAAAACAAGAAAAAGCCGTTTACAAGTGATAAGTTTCTTCCCCGTGCTGTTGCACTTGTTCCGTCACTTACTGTTTCAGTGCCGAAAAGCAGCACTGCTTATACAGGTATTGATGCCTTGTCACACGCTGTTGAGGCTTATATAGGTCTTTTCGCACCGTACTTTGAAGATGACAGACAGATGGGAAAATCAGCTGCCGAAAAGATCTTTAAAAATCTCGAAAAAGCCTGCTGTCAGCCTCAAGACCTTTCCGCAAGAGAGAATATGCAAAAGGCTTCTTATGAGGCAGGTATTGCTTTCAGAAGAATAGGCACGGGATATATTCACGCAATTGCTCACAGACTCGGTGAATATTATCATATACCTCACGGTAAAGCGATTTCAGCCGTATTTACTCAAGTGCTTAGAGCGACACTTCCCTTTGCTGAAAAGGAATTATCAGCTCTTGCAGTTTCTTGCGGTATTTCCGACACCGGAAGCGACACTGATAATGCACTTAAATTCATTGAAGCAATTGAACAGCTTATACGAAATATCGGCATTGACAACAGCGATATCGTTATAAGAGACGAAGATTTACAGGGTATTGTTCTGCGTTCTCAGGAGGAAGCAAAGCTTACCGGTTGTCCGAGACCGTTTTCAGACAGTGAGGTTAAGGATATTATACTTTCCATCGGAAACTGATTTTATTAAAAGCTGGTGATTAAGTGGCAAGCGCCTATGAAGCTTATGTTATCAACGCATTGGTAAATTATTACAACAATGACTATAAGATGTTCTTTGAATATCTCGACGAGGGTGTTATTTGGTACGGTCCTAAGGAAGGACAGTATATTGTCGGCAAGGAAAACTTAATTAAATCTGTTTTATCTCATAAGTCGGAAACGAAGTTTTCTGTCAGCAATATTAAATCTCAGCTTATTTCCTTGACAACTAATGTGTATACGGTTGTGCTGAATTATAACCTTAAAGCGTTTCATAAAAACGGAACGGAACATGTTTATCATCAGCGTGTTGTCATAAACGGTCAAAAATTCAAGGATCATGACGGCAAAATCATTTGGCGCTGTCCTCTTATTCAGATATCTAATATCATACCGTTAAGCAGCGATGACAGATTGTATCTTTGTTCGGAAAAAAGCACCGATAAGCCATGCTCCGACGAGCATAAAAAAACGAGAATCATTTTTAATTCGGACAACCGTTCAAAGCTTTACATTGAAGCCGACAGTATTAAATATGTGGTCGGTGGTAAGGGTGTAATGTCTTATGTTCACACCGATGATGAGGTCTTTTTGGTAAAACACTTGCTTAAAGATATCATCGAAAAGCTTCCGTCTGATTTTTATCGCTGTCATTCAAGCTATATTGTCAATTTGAATAAGGTTCTTTATCTTTCGAGTCATCTTATAACGCTTTCGGACAAAACGGAAATTCCCGTTTCATCTAAAAGATACGCACAGATAAAAGAAGATATTTCGGATTATCTGCTGAATAAGAAGCGATAATATTTCAAAGTATATTTGTGACTGCTTGTTAAAATTAAAACAAGCAGTCACTTACTTTATCCAAAACGATTTAAAAAAATCGACTTTAATTTAATTTTTTGATTTTACGGCAATAAATTATTTCAAACAAAGGGCATTGATTTATAATCGTTGACTTGTGACAGAGTGTAATATATTATTTTGATAACTTATTTACAAAGGAGCATTTCAAATGAAGAATGTTGAAACACCTGTTCTTGCACGTTCAAAAGAATTTCCGCCTGCCGACCATAACTGCTATGATTATTTTCTTAAAAATACAAAGCAATACGGTGAATATACCGTTTTCAGTCACTACGGAAAAGAGCATAAAAAATCGGAGCTTGTTGCCGATATTGAATCAGCAGCCGTTTACTTTAAGAACGAGCTTGGCTTAAAAAGAGGCGATGTGTATACTGTTTTTTCACCGACAAATGTTGAAAGCATGATACTTTTCATGGCGCTTAACAAAATCGGAGTTATAGTGAATTTCGTTCATCCGCTTCTTCCGACGGATATGCTCAAGGAAATTGCACTTTTCACAAAGTCAAAGGGCATTATGACTCTTGATATGTTTGTTGCAGGTCATGTTGACACGATAAAGGCTTTGGGGATTCCCTTATTGATTGTTGTTCCATCGGCTTATGCTTATCCCGATAAATATCTTGCTAAGGCAGACGAAAAAGCCATGAGTGTTGTTGCCGAAAAAATCGATAACTATATCACTTATCCGGAAATGCTCAAAAAATATAAGGATCAGTCACTCGGTGATATGCCAGGCAAAAAAGATGATGTTGCAATTTACGCAAATGGAGGAGGAACAACAGGTAAGAGTAAAACCATTATGCTCACAAACTCGGCTTTGAGTGAGCTAATATATATGTTGGGCGCACAAAACACACCTGTCGATGAAATCGGTGTTGACACTGAAATCTGCGCTATGCCGTTTTTCCATGCATACGGCTTTTGTGCAGGCGGCCTTTCTGCAATGCATAAGGGTGCTAAGGTTATCTTCCTGCCAAAATTCGATGCGGATAAATTCATTGAAATAATGAAAACAAACAAGGTAACAGAATTTAACGGCGTTCCCAATATGTTCAAAAAGCTCCTTGCTCATCCGGATTTTGACGGGCCTCACCTCAAGAGCATCAAGGTTATGTATGCCGGTGGTGACGATGTTCGCCCTGCTTTTGTGCATGAATTTGAAAAGATTCTTCGCAAAAACGGATCAAATGCATCAATTTGTGCCGGCTGGGGACTTACGGAATGCTGTGCTGCTTGTACGACTAATCCGCCGTGGATCAATAAGCTTGGAACAATCGGACTTCCGCTTCCCGACCTTCGTGTTGAAATGTGGGACGAGAACAATAAGCCTGTGCCTCAGGGGCAAATCGGTCAAATTGCTGTTTCCGGTCCGACTGTTATGAAGGGTTATTTGACCGAAAGCGGAGAAGAGGGTGTAGGACTCTATGTTGATGAAAATGAAGTCAAATGGGTGCTTACAGGCGATCTCGGCTATTACGATGAAGACGGTTATGTCAATTTTATGGGCAGAAGCAAAAGACTTATTATCATTTCGGGCTATAATGTATATCCCGGTGACATCGAAAAGCTCTTAACACAGCTTTCTTTCATCAAAGAGAGCTGTGCTGTTCAAGGCTTTGACGAAAACGGCAATAAGCTTGTCAGACTTTACGTTGTCGCAGATGACTCTCAAATTAAGGGAGAAGAATATAAAAAGGAAATTATCGACCTTTGCACAAAGAAGCTTGACCGTTTCTCAGTTCCCAGAGATATAAGATTTATTGATGCACTTCCGAGAACAAGACTCGAAAAGGTTGACTTCATGTCTCTTACCGAAAACGAGCCTGCATAAGCTTTTTTTAAAAGCTTTATTACAAACCTCCATGATGAGTTAAGGCTCATTTTGGAGGTTAATTTTTTAAAAGCTATAATTACCGACAAGATTTTTCTTTTGTTGTGATATCACTTGCCCAAATTATAAAGTTGTGATATAATGTATCAGTATATTTATATCTTCATGTTAACGGAGGCACAAAAATGATAGAATATTTAAAAATGATTATCGTAGCTATTTTTACCGGCCTTACCGCACCCTTGCCGGTTTCGTCATCGGCACACTTTAATTTTCTTTTCAATGTTTTAGGTCTTGAGGGAGACGGTCAACAGCTGTCTTTTTATTATAATGCCTTTCTGTTAATTCTGTCTCTTATAATTATGATAAGCTACAGAAAGATTTTTATCGGTGGAATCAAATCACTTTTTGTTTCAAAGGAAAAACAAGAGCTTTATTCAAGCTTAAAAGGGTATAGAATTATCGAAAAGAATATCCTTGTTTCACTCATTCCGACTTTGATTCTTTTTGTTCCGATTTCCAAGGAAAAGCTTTTGATGGATTACTTTGATTCCTTTTTGAATCTTAACAGCGTCATACTTTCGGGCTTTGCGTGTATCATATCAGCCTGTATGCTTTTAATTGCAATTTGGTATACACGCAAAAGAGGGACTCAGATTAACAAAACCACTAACACAAAAACTGCCCTCAGGCTTTCACTTTATCAGCTGCCTTGCTACATAATCCCGGGCTTTTCACACATTGCAGGCGGTTGCGTTAATCTGATTTTGTGTGATGTTAAAATCAAGACATTTTTAAGCGAGCTTTATGTTTATCTTGCTCCCTCGATGTTTATTGTAAGTCTCGTCAAGGTGATAAGATCCGTCGCATCGGGTGTTCTTATCAATCCGGTTTTATTGTTAATCGGTATAGTATTTTTTGCGCTTGCTGCAAAGCTTATGCTTAACCTCACAACTAAAGTGAATCTTCGCCGGCTTTTTGCAGTATTTTCTGTATATTCGCTGTTATTCGGTGCTTTTATAGCCGTAGCTGCATTCTTGATTTAAACGGAGTATAATTCATGGCTGAAAATAAGAAAAATAATAGCAGTTCAAACACTGCCAAATCAAAAAATAATAAAGGTAAATCAACGGTTAAGCGTGTGGGTAAGGATAAAAATGTTCAGCTTACATTTTATGACAGTCACCGCAATGCAATCATGCTCGCTTATCTTGCCGTTTCGGTTTTTATGTTTTTTGTGGTAATAATACAGGGGTATAATCTGTGGCAAAAGTTCAGATCGGCTTTGTTTGCCCTTTTGGGCTTAGGCTTCATTCTTGTTGTTGCCGAGCTTATAATAATAACGGTCAAGATGTGCCTGAAAAACACTAAGAAGAGTCTTTTAATGACAAATTTGTCCATGTTCCTTCTTACAGCTTTCTTCTGTGCAATTCTTCATATTTTGAATTTCAATGTCAGTTCAGGCGGATTTGAGGAGTGGAAGCTTCAATTCTTCGAGGCTTGCAAAAGCGGTTGGAATATCGGAATGGGAATTTTCGATTTCAGTGGCGGAATTTTAGGTGCGATTTTTGGCGGAATCCCTCTGCATCTTTTCGGAAAAAACGGCTCTCTGGTTGTGCTTATAATTCTTTTCTTTGCAAGCCTGCTGTTTTATTTAAACGCAGATATAAATGCAATCGGTGAGAAAATTTCTCTTTTGGCTCTTTCTTCAAAGGACAAGCTCAGTCAGTCAAATGAGAACAGAAAAGCCCGCAATGCCGAAAAAAAGCAAATCAGAGAGGAAGAAAGACTCGCAAAGCTTCAGCATGAGCTTGATTCACAGGAAAATGCCGAAAAAGTCAGAATAACGGAAAAGAAAGATACAGCAAGCCAATTGAGCATAGATCAATTTTCTTCAATCAAGTCCTCGGAGGCTACCGATTCAAGCACTGAGAAGTCAGAAAAAAAGAGCGAAAAAGCAGTCAGCACAGCTTTTAACTCCGATTCATTCGATTTTAACGAAACCGAGATCGAATATGATCCCATAAATAAAAACAAGGTTGTTTTCTCACAGCCGAAAAAACACTTTTATCCATCAAACGGTATCTTCACCTATTCTGATGAGGTTGACGAAAGTAAGCCGAAAGAAAAAAGTGTAAGCAACTCATTTAATGAAAAAACTGACACAGAGCTTGGCAGCGACCTTATTTCAATGGGCGGTGGCTCATATAAGGCTCATGTGAAAATAAACAACATTCTTCCCGATAACTACGAGGAAATAGATGACGGTGATTTTGAACAGAACAGTGTCGAGACAAAAGAAACGGAGCAAGTGCCGACAGTTCAAGCCGACACTTCGATTTCCGACAACGACAAAGCTATTGTTCATCAAGCAATAAGAGATGCCGAAAGCAAAATAAACAAAAATAAAGATGAGGTAACTAACTATAAAGAAAGAACACCTCAAAAGGTCTACCGACTGCCGAGCATAGAGTTTCTCAAAAAGCCGACCTTCGGTTCAGATTCCGACAGTGAGACAGAGATGCGACTGACGGCAAAAAAGCTTGTCGATATTCTCAAAAGCTTCGGAGTTGAAACGACGCTTATCGGAGCTTCAAGAGGCCCGTCTGTTACACGCTACGAGCTTTCACCTGCTCCCGGTGTCAAAATCAGCAGAATAACAAGCCTTGCCGATGATATCGCCTTGGGACTCGCTTCGACCGATGTGCGTATTGAAGCACCGATTCCGAATAAATCGGCTGTGGGAATTGAAGTGCCTAACCGGAAAAGCTCAATGGTTACTCTTCGTGAGATTATTTCCTCAAAGGAATATAAAGAAAGTCAGGATAAGCTTTTGACTGTTGCTTTGGGCAAGGATATCGCCGGTAACATTCGTTGCACCGACCTTGCTAAGATGCCTCATTTGCTTATTGCAGGTACTACCGGTTCGGGTAAGTCCGTTTGCCTTAACTGCATGATAGCAAGCATTCTTTACAATGCAACGCCCGATCAGGTCAAGCTGCTTATGATAGATCCTAAGCAGGTTGAGTTCAGCGTTTACAACGGTATACCTCATCTGTTAGTTCCTGTAATAACCGATGCGAGAAAAGCTGCAGGTTCTCTTGCATGGGCAGTAGGGGAGATGGATTCACGATACAAGAGCTTTTCAACCTGTGGTGTCCGTGACATAAAATCATATAACAATTATATAAAAGATCATCCGGAATTGCCGTTTATGCCGCAGATAGTTATTTTCATTGATGAGCTTAACGATCTTATGATGGTTTCACCGAAAGAGGTTGAGGATTCAATTTGCCGTCTTGCACAAAAGGCGAGAGCCGCAGGTATGCATCTTGTCGTTGCAACTCAGCGTCCTTCCGTTGATGTTATCACGGGTATAATCAAAGCAAACATTCCCTCAAGACTTTCACTTGCAGTTTCTTCACAGGTTGACTCGAGAACAATTCTCGATTCCGTGGGTGCTGAAAAGCTTTTGGGTAACGGTGATATGCTCTTTAATCCGGTAGGTGTTTCAAAGCCGGTCAGAATTCAAGGTGCATACCTTTCGGACAGTGAGATTGAAAAAATTGTTACATTCATTAAAGATCAAAGCAGTGTTTCTTACGATGATGAGATCATGGAAAAAATCGAGAAAAACGCTACTGCCGAAAAGAAAAAAGGCGGTGGTGCTGTTTCATCGGACAGCGATGACAACAAGCTCGATGCTCTTATCGAAGATGCAATGAACATTATAACAGAGCTGAATTCCGCTTCAACGACAGTAATTCAGCGTAAGCTTTCCGTAGGCTATGCCCGTGCGGCAAGAATCATGGATCAGCTCGAACAGCTCGGCTATGTCAGTGCGGCAGAGGGAAATAAGCCTCGCAAGGTTCTTCTTACGAGGGCACAATTCCTTGAAATGCGTGCAAACGGTGAGCAAGCCGACGACGATTATGATGTACTTTCGGATTAAAAAAGGAGTTTGTTAATTTTGAATAGCTTTTTGCCAATTTGCAAAAAAGATGCCATTGAAAGAGGCTGGGACGAAGTCGATTTTGTGTATGTAATTGGAGATGCGTATGTTGACCATCCATCATTCGGACCGGCGATTATCTCCCGTGTCTTAGAGCATAACGGGTTCACAGTCGGCATAATTTCACAGCCTGACTGGAAAAGTGCCGATGCCTTTAAGGAATTCGGCAGACCGAGACTCGGCTTTTTCGTTTCATCGGGAAACATAGATTCAATGGTCGCTCATTATACCGCCGCAAAGAAAAAACGCAGTGATGATGCTTACACTCCGGGTGGTAAGGCAGGTGCAAGACCCGATAGGGCGGTAATCGTTTATTGTAACCGTATCCGAGAGGCATACGGTGATATTCCTATAATTATCGGTGGACTTGAAGCTTCGCTCAGACGCTTTGCACATTATGATTATTGGGACGATAAAATCCGTCGTTCGATTATTTTTGATTCACAGGCTGATTTGATTTCGTTCGGCATGGGTGAAAAACAAACAGTTGAAATTGCCGAAAGACTGCGTAACGGTGAGCCGATATCCCAGCTTCGTGATATCAGAGGAACCTGCTATGTCTGTGATGTTACCGAAACTCCACTTAGTGGCGCAGAATGTCCCTCTTATGAGAATGTGGTTAAAAGCAAAAGAGAATACGCTGTTTCCTGCCGAATCCAACAAGATGAGCAGGATCATATAAGAGGAAAGCTCATTAAACAGCGTCACGGAAACAAAATGCTTGTACAAAATCCGCCCATGCCTCCGTTGACAACGCAAGAGCTTGACGAGATATATTCGTTGCCTTATATGCGTACTTATCATCCGTCTTATGAAAAGCTCGGTGGTGTTCCGGGTATTGAAGAGGTTCGTTTTTCAATCACTCATAACAGAGGTTGCTTCGGAGGGTGCAATTTCTGCTCAATAGCGTTGCATCAGGGTAGATATGTCACCTCAAGAAGCAAGGAGTCAATTATCCGTGAAGCAAAGCTTTTGACAACACTTCCGGATTTTAAAGGCTATATACACGATATCGGTGGCCCTACGGCTAATTTCCGTCAACCCTCTTGTGAAAAGCAGAAGGAGCTCGGTCTTTGCAAAGGTAAAAAGTGCCTTGCACCGAAGGTTTGTCCGGCACTTAAAGCGGATCACACCGAATATGTTGACATTTTAAGAAGTGTACGCAAGCTTGATAAGGTCAAGAAGGTTTTTATCCGTTCGGGCATTCGTTATGATTATATGCTTCGTGACGAAAATGAAACATTTTTCAAGGAGCTTATCCGTTTTCATGTAAGCGGTCAGCTAAAGGTTGCTCCCGAGCATTGTTCGGCTCAAGTGCTTGAAAAAATGGGTAAGCCTTATATTGATGCTTATGTCAATTTTTCAAAGCGCTATTTCGAGCTTAGCAAGAGTGCCGGCAAGGAACAGTATCTTGTGCCTTATCTTATGTCATCACATCCGGGATCACGCCTTGAAGATGCAATTGAGCTTGCACTGTTTTTGAAAAAAAGAAGCATTCGTCCCGAACAGGTTCAGGATTTTTATCCGACTCCCGGAACTGTTTCAACCTGTATGTTTTATAC